>JAABTD010000087.1 GCA_011390065.1 Desulfobacteraceae bacterium | reverse complement strand
CGGCCCCAATGGACTGGTGATGAGGAAAGCGGCGTCGGGAATCTGATTCCTGGATTGATGGAAAAAGCCGCCGGCTCCCATGGCGGAAGATTTCAGGTCGATGACGACCACCCGGACCCGGTTTGAAGCCTCTTTCAAGACCTTCAACCCCTGTTGTTCATCGGGAACCCAGATGGTCTCGAACCGATCCGGTGAAATCAACCGGGCCAGAGACCGCAATGCGCGATAGGGATCATCCACGACCAGAACGAGGGGCTTTCGGTCCCCGGCTTCTGTTTTCGGTTGTTTGTCCGTCTTCAAACCGCCGCCGCGCACCCTTCGAGAGCAGCGCTGATTTTGTCTCGATTCAAATTTTTGCCGATGATGGACGCTTTGCTTTGTTTCACCTGTCCCGTTGGTTGGGATGACAATTCTCCGGAAGCGAGTTCCATCAACAGACCTTTATCGCCAACACGAAAAATGCCTTTGGCCCGGACAATGTCGCCCATTTCCCCATCCGCGTTGCTCATTGCCTGAAATAGCGCTTCCAACGAATTCGAGTCGAAGGAAAGGTCTCTAAAAACGCATCCGAAAGATTCATACCCCAGCGCATCCTTTTCCTCATGAAAATGAAGATGTCGGCTGCCCGCAGATTCTGGCGGCAGATCGGCCGTTTCGATATGAAAAGGGTTGCGGTTGGGCGCCATCCCATGGGGGAAACGGGGGGCTGCGGACAGGGCCAGTTGATATTCCGCCCTGTCCACCGCCCCGTACTCCGCCGTTAACACCGATATGTCGGGGTTGATCGCCGATATGGCGCTGCGCGTCAACATGGCCTTTCTTTTTTCAACCTTGTCGCACTTGTTCAGCACCACGATGTGGGCGTTTTCGATCTGGGATTCGACAAAGTGGCGGTTCGCTTTATACAGATCCATGAAACCGTGGGCGTCTGCGATCAGTATGTCGTTAATTCCCGTGATCGCCTTTTCGAACGCTTGCAGTTCAACAATGGAGCGAATTTGAGAAATCGTCGCCACGCCGGTGGGTTCGATAATGAGCCTTTCCGGGTTGATTTCATTCATGATGTCCAGCATTTGAGCCTTAAAATCGGCCTGAAGCGTGCAACAAATGCAACCGCTGGGCATCTCCACCACATTTCCTCCCTGCATTGCCAGAAGATCGCCGTCAATCCCCACGTCGCCGAATTCATTAACAAGAACGACGGTTTTTTCGTTCGCCTCCCACTCCCGTAGAACCCGGGTAATGAACGTGGTTTTTCCGGCGCCCAGAAACCCGAAAACGATGTCAACAATCATTCAATCTTTCCTGTCGATCAGCTTATCCGTTCCACTTGGACCGCATGGACTGCCAGGTCTCTCCCGCCAGCGCGTCTTCGGCCATTCCCGGCGCCTGGCTGGCTTCTTTGCCCCAGATGCCCAATTCGTATTCCGTCACATACTCCTCGCAAACCGCGCCGCCGCCGCAGATGAACGGAATATCGAGGCCCGCCTTCTTCAATTGATGGGCAATCTTGGGGAAAGCCGACATGGTGGTGGTCATAAGGGCCGTGCCGGTGACCATGGACGGCTGGTGTTCCTTGCACGCTGCGACGACTTTGTCCACCGGCACGTCGGCGCCCAGGTCGATGACCTGGAACCCGTTGGCGTTGAGCAACGCGTTGACAATGACCTGGCCGATGTCGTGGATATCCCCTTCGGCGGTGTGGGTGACCACTTTTCCCTTCCGGTCCATGGACTTGCCCATTTTCTTTTCACACTCGGCGATGCCGGCGTTCATGGCGTCCGATGAAAGGATTACCTGGGGCAGGAAATAAACCCCCTCTTCCCACAGTCGGCTGACTTCGTTCATGCCGGCGATCAGCGCATCATTGATGACATCGATGGGCGATTTGGTTTCCAGCGCCTTCTGAACAGCGGGCACGATGCCTTCTTCTTCGCCTTCCACAACAAATTTGGCGATATCCTGGAGGATCGGGTCTTTTGAGACCGCTTTGGCCGTGCCGCTTTTTTCCACATGAAGGTCGTACCGCTTGAAGATGTTTGAAAAATCGTTCAACACTTTCATTGTCGCTCTCCTTTTCCCCTTTTTGAGTGTTCACATGTCCGGCTCCCTGTGAACCGAACCTTTTGCCTTTATCGATCATCCTTGTTTTTTGCTAATGGGCCTTGGCCGTCTCCACCATGGCCAAAAGGTTTTCCAGCGGGGTGCCCGGGGCCACGGCGCATCCGGGGGCCAGGATCTGGATGCCGTCCTCGATCAGTTCCTCGCATCCTTCCTTCACGGTCTCGGCATCCTTCATAAACAGCGTCGTCGCCGTATCCACTCCGCCCATTAAAACCATATCCGGACCGCATTTTTGACGGGCCAGCCGGGTGTCGGCCTTGGGTTCGAGGCTGATGATGGTGGGATGGGTCTGTCCCATCCACTCGACGATTTTATCCACATTGCCGCAGATGTGAAGGATGGTGGGGACCGGGATGGCATCGATCTGCTTGCGCTGATACTCCAGTTCGTAATCCCGGTAGGTTTTGGGCGCGATGAGTTCCGGGGAGGCGGTCATGTCCTCTATTGAAATGATGTCCGCTCCTGCATCGATCATGGCCTTTGCCAGTGCAGTGCCCGCTTTTTCGCCGACATCCAGAAACGGCCGGATTTTTTCCGGGGCCTTGAAGGTGGCTTTGAGCAGCGGCACGCTGTCCAGAAGGGAACCCGCGATGGTGAACGGGCCGATGATCCCGCCCACGACCGGAACTTCATCACCGACCTCCTTTTTCAGGATTTCAACGGCTTTGAGCAGCTCCGGAATATAACCCCTTGAAAGAAAGTCGGCCGGGAATTCCGGCGTATCATCTATTTTGTAGGGGGGCGGATGATCAATGCCCGGAATGCCCTCGATTTCCCTGATTTTCCCGGGCTTTCGGATGCAGCCCAGCGCCACGGCCTCAAAGGTCTGACAGAACGGGACCCGAACGGCGTCAAAGCCCAGCACAGTATAAGCGGCCAGGGCCTGTTTGGCCATAACCTCGCCCTTTTCATGGCCATCAGGCCAAAAGGCCCCGACTTTTTCCATCTGATCATAAGTGACAGTGGAATTGGCCCCGAAGCAGGGCATCCGATCCGGTTTTTGATGGTTGATGACGGCCATCACGCGCTCTTTTGAATTCATCTGATCCTCCAGTTGGATGTGAAACAGTTGGACAGGGGTGCAATTTGGGTTTGAATATGATTGAAAAGCTGCGGTATGCCCGCTGTCATTGGCGACGTCTTTGCATTTGTTAAAGTTGGACTTCTCAGTTTGGCTTTAACAAATGCCCGCTTCACCCTCGAAAGCGCGGCATTCTGGTGGGAGAAGGCATTCTGGCTTGCGGCAGCATCCGGGGATGGACGCGCCGCTTACAGTTGCGGGGCAGCAATGGAATCTCACCATTTTCCCTTCGTGGCGTTGAGGGAGGTTCACCCGATGATATTTACCGGCATCTAATGAACCTCCTTCAGGAATTATAAAGCAATAAATATACCATCTCGAGCATTTCTTTTGAGTTTAGTTAACTAACTATTATCAAAACGAATTAATGAATCAAGAGGATTGCGCCCCTTGTTTCAATACCGGTCATCCATGCCCCGGTTGAAACCCATTCAAGCTGATATTTTTAGGATAAATTGTTTATTCAGGAGGTTAAGTGCTGCGACACCATTGTCGCACTCTGACATTGAGTGATACCGTCGCTGTGACGGCAACGGCGGTTCTATTCCTGGGAAGTGAATTCCGAACGATCGATCTGGTACTCCTTGATTTTGCGCCATAACGTCCGGGGGTTGAGTTCCATTTTTTCAGATGATTTCGACACATTGCCGCCGCATTGTTTCAGCGTCTCCAGCAGATACGACTTCTCGAACCGTTGTTGCACCATGGCCATCGCGATCTTAAAGGGGATATCCGTATCCACCGGGTAAAGGTTTTCCGTCTCGACCGGACGCTGAAAGGAATGAGAGAATTCGACGACGTCGATCACCGCACCGTCGGTGGTGACAAACGCCCGTTCCAGAACGTTTTCCAGTTCCCGGACATTTCCGGGCCAGTTGTGCTGCATCAACTGTTTCATGGCCCGGGTGGAGGCGCCCTGGATGTTTTTATCGAATTTCCGGTTCAGGGTTTGAATGAAGTGATTGACGAGAAGGGGGATGTCGTCGATCCGCTCCCTCAAGGGCGGTATCCGAATGGCGACGACGTTGAGTCGATAGAAGAGTTCCATCCTGAAAGAGCGGTTTTTGATTTTTTCCTGGATATCCTGATTTGTTGCCGAGATGATTCGCACATCCACATCGATGGAGTGATTGCCGCCAACCCGTTCGATGGCGTTTTCCTGGGTTGCCCGCAGCAGCTTCACTTGAAGCGCCGGAGAAATATCGCCGACTTCATCCAGAAACAAGGTCCCGCCGTGGGCATATTCGAACTTGCCTTGCTTGCACCGGGCGGCCCCGGTGAAGGCGCCTTGCTCGTGGCCGAACATTTCGGTCTCCAGCAGCGTTTCGGACAAGGCGCCGCAATTGATGCCGACGAAGGGCTTGTTTTTCCTCGGACTGTTAAAATGGATGGCTTTGGCCACCAGTTCTTTTCCAACCCCGGTTTCGCCGGTAATGAAAACCCGGGAGGCGGTGGGGGCCACCTTCTCGATGAGATGGAACACATCCTGCATTTTGTGATTTTTGCCGATGATGTTCCCATAGGAATACCGCTGATTCACCGCCTGGCGGAGGTGATGGATCTCCTGGATCATCCGCCTTTCCCGCAGCGTCTTTTCGATCGTCATCAGAAGGACTTCGGGTTCAAAGGGCTTCTGGATATAATCGGAGACGCCTTGTTTAATGGAGTCTACCGCCGATGAGATGGAACCGTAGGCGGTCATGATGATGCCGGAAATGTCGCTGTCCATTTTCCGGGCTTTCATGAACAACGCCAGCCCGTCCATGCCCGGCATCTTCATGTCGGTCACCAATATGTCGAAGGACTGTCCGGACAACTTTTCCAATGCCTGGCCGGCGTCGTGGGCCAGGGTTGTCTCATAACCCTCGCCGACCAAAATTGTTTTGGCATGCCGGCAGAAGGAGACCTGATCATCGACCAGCAGTATCCGGGGTTTCATGGAGACGTCATCCTTTCTTTCAAAGCTATCCGCACGAGATCCGGAGGAAGCTGTCAGGGAATGAATAATAGGCGGGTCGGGCGGAATGTTCCCCGGTGGGAAGCAGAACGTGAAAGGTCGCCCCTTTCCGCGGAAACGGCCCGAAACCGTGGGTTTTCCATCGGATATCGTCGGAGAGGTGCCGGCAGGGATTGTGGCACACCCATATCTGTCCCTTATGGGCTTCGATGATCCGATGGGCCAGGGACAGCCCCAACCCGGCGCCTGAATGTTTGGTGGTGAAAAAAGGGTTGAAGATCTTCTTTGCCAGGCCCTCTTCGATGCCCGGGCCGGTGTCGCCGATTGAGATCATGACATGTTCCGGTTTGTCCCGGACAGGCTCCGCGGCCATGATGAGGCGGCCTCCCGTCGGCATCGCTTGTATGGCGTTGTGCATGATATTCTGAACCACCTGGCTGATCAAGACGGCGTCCATGGACACCATGGGAAGGTCGGGATCGACGTGGCGCTCTACCCGGATGTTCTTCTGCTGGATCATGTCGCTGAACAGCGCAAGGGTCTCCTGGACGATGATGTCGATGCACTGAAGCGACCGGCTGAGCTTCAGGGTCCGGGTGTATGCCACCAGTTCCGTCACCACCTGGTTCAGGTTGTATATGCCCTCGGACAGGTTGTTGAAAATCTCGGATAGGGTTTCTTTGTCCGACGCCTGCCCGTCCGATCCATCGCCGTCCAGTCCCACTGCTCTGCGCAACAGCTTGGCGCCGATCAAAATATTGCCCAATGGATTACGGATCTGGTGGGCGATGGCGCTGGAAAACTCCCCCAATAACGCCAGATCCTTGGTTTTTTTCAACTCGGCCTCAAGCCATCTTTTTTCGGTGATGTCCCGGCCGACGCCCTCGACGCCGATGACGCGGCCGGACTCGTCTGTTTCAGGATACATGGTGAGCGAAACCAGATGATCGTCCCCTTTTCGATTTATATGCCGGTATTCCAGGTCGGAAATGATCGGACGATTCCCATTCAGGATCTTTCCGAAGCGCCGGCGCACTCTGTCGCGATCTTCCCTGGCCACCACGTCCCCGACCTTGATGTCCTGCTGATACAGTTCCTCCCGGCTATACCCCGACAACCGTTCCATGGCCTTGTTGACGAACACGAACCGGTGATCGGAATTGACCCGAAAGATGATGTCTGTTCTATTTTCAATGCGGACCCTTTGTCGTTCCTGGATCTGTCGGATCAGATCCGTCTTTTCACTGATTTTTTTTTCCAGGAAATCGCTCATCTCCGCGCTGGCGCTGTAGGATCGCGCATTCTCCATGGCTGCGGACGCCGCAGCGCCGATGGCCTGGGCCACGGATTTGTCGAGATGGTCGAAGTTCCGTTTTCCAGGACCCCGGCACAGGAGCAATATCCCCTGGGGCTTGTCCATAAACTTCAGGGGAATGGACAGGATCGAACGGATGTCGTTTTCCTGAAAAAAAACGCGGCCGGCTTTTCGGACGGCCTTCGACCGTCGGATATCGGCAATGAGAGACGGCCTTTTTTTCAATACCATTTTGTCATAGAAATCTTTTAACGCCTCCGGCTGGATGCGGGAAAAGGTACTGGACCTGGGGCCCGGATCGGTTGACAAATGGTCTTGGTGGTCCAGTTGCAGCATGGGGGTTTTGGTTTCGGACAACAGAAACACCCGGCATTTTTCCCCAATGAATTCAGCGCCTTTAACTGCAATGGATGTCAGGGTCTTCTCCAGGTTGAGTTTTTCGTTGAATTTGGAGATGCATTGAACCAGAAAGGCCGCCGTCTTCTTTTCCTGCTGGCTCTGTCGATACAAATACATGTTTTCAATGGCGATGCCCATGATATTGGCGATGCCGGCCAGCAGCCTTACGTTTTCCCGGTTGGATTTGGAATGAGATGCGTTCAAAATCACGAGAACTCCGATCAACCGGGTTTTCGACATCATTGGAACAAAGAGCAGGGAACCGAACGGACTGTTTTCCAGGTCGATGCGTTTTGGGCAATAAGGCGGAATTCTCCCACTGGTCTTCAGTGCCTGTTGCGTCAGCAAAAAATCCCGCCGGATGGTTTTTTCAATCTGTTGCAAGGTCTCCGGCGCGCATTTTTTGCCCTTTAAATCAATGGTGGCGCATCGGGAAAGGGAATCTCCGGATTCCTTGAAGTAGACCAGCACCTCCGAAGCCCGGAAAACCTCCTTGATTTTTTCGATGGATTTTCGAAGGGATTTTTGAATGTCCATCGACTGGTTGATCCGGGTGGAGATGGCGCAGATGGCATACAATTCCTTGCTCAACGCGGTGATGCGCTGCTGACTCTCTTTAACGATGTCGATATGATCCTGAAGTTCGCCGGTCAATTCACGGATATGATTCTGGAGCATGATTTCGTTGATTTTGACGGAGAGCTGTTCACATATGGGATAAATATCATCGGAGACATTGTGATCAACGGCCAGAAGGTGATCGAATTCAATGGTCAACAAGCCCAAGGCTTTCTCCGGTGTGGCAAGCGGGAAGGCCTGAGCGGAAAAAAACTTCGGCATGTAGACCCGGCGGCTGGAATGCGTCACCGATGATTCGAGTATCCAGCTCTGAACTCGAATCTTTCGTTCTTTCAAGCCGTAAAACTCCAGATCTTGGGCAGCGCCCACGCTGATCAAGTCGTTTCGTTTGTTATAGAGAGCGATTTCAGCCTGATGAATGTGGGGAAGGTCGAGAAGGTGGCGCAGGACGACCTCAAACAGGTCATCCATGCCCTGGGTTGACGGCCAGGCTTTAATCGTCTTCAGAACATCGAAATCCGCTCTGCATAAAGACATGTCTTGCATGTTCAAACCCCCGAAGAACAGCCAGAAAAAAGTCATACTGATGGGACGCCAGGCGATCGAAATCCAAAGGTGAGGCGATCTGTTTTTAATGAGAAAAGAGGTATGTTGCGATACTGACGACCGTTTCAATGCTGGCGGCAGTTGAACCTTGTCAATTAGGTAGCCGAAGTGGTCTCCGTTGTCAAGAAGCGGAAATCGGCCCTCAAACGGCCAATTCAAATTTTGCGAGGTTGCGTTTTTCAGAAAGGTGCAGTACAAAACCCAGGTGTTTGTCAATAGGTTCAATACGCTGTTGAATCTTTATTAACGAGCCGGGTCGGAGAAGGTCGGTGATTTTGTTGAATACGGGCCCCAAGTTCGAAGCATAGGAGATTCTTTAACCAAGGAGACAAAGGGCATGAAACGATTTCGAATGGTTCTGCTGATGATGACGGCATTGTCCCTGGCGTTGACGGTTCACGCCGCGGACAAGATGACAATCGGGTACATGGCGACCCTGTCGGGCCCTGCCGCCAGCCTGGGGATCGATATCCTGGACGGGTTCAAGCTGGGGTTGAAGCACAAGGGCGACACGCTGGGCGGGCTTCCGGTGGATCTGGTGGTCGGCGACGATCAGCTCAAGCCGGGGGTCGGGGTTCAGGTGGCCATGCGGATGGTCGAGAAGGACAAGATCGACATCATGACCGGCATCGTTTTTTCCAATGTGATGATGGCCGTGGCCAGGCCGGTGACCGACGCGGGGGTGTTTCTCATCAGCGGCAACGCCGGTCCGTCGCCCCTGGCGGGCGAACAGTGCCTGGAGAACTTTTTCGCAATTTCCTGGCAGAACGACCAGACCCACGAGGCCATGGGCAAATATCTCCAGGATCAGGGCGTGAAAAACCTTTACCTCATGGCCCCCAACTACCGGGCCGGAAAGGACGGGCTGGCCGGGGTCAAGCGATATTTCAAGGGCGAGATCGTGGGCGAGGTCTACACCAAGATCAACCAGCCCGATTATGCGGCGGAGCTGGCCCAGCTCCGGGCCGCCAAGCCCGAAGGCGTTTTCGTCTTCTACCCCGGCGGCATGGGGATCAATTTCGTCAAGCAATACGCCCAGGCCGGGTTGAAGGAGGAGATTCCGCTTTACACCACGGCGTTTACCACGGCCCAGATGGTGCTGCCGGCCATGGGCGACGCGGCCCTGGGGCTGCTCAATTCCAGCTTCTGGAGCCCGGACCTGGACAACCCGGTCAATAAAAAATTCGTGGCGGATTTCAAGGCGGCCTACGACCGCATTCCTTCGCTTTTCGCAGCCCAGGGGTATGATGCGGCCCTGCTTATCGACAGCGCCGTGGCGGCGGTGGGCGGCGACCTGACCGACAAAGCCGGCCTCCGGGCCGCCTTCAGGGCCGCGGATTTCGATTCGGTGCGGGGCGCGTTCAAATTCAACCACAACCATTTCCCGATCCAGAATTTCTACATCCGGAAGGTGGTGAAAAACGAGGCGGGGGAGTTGACCACGGAGTTGGTGGGGACGGCGTTCGAGAACCATGCGGATGCGTATGCGTCGGAATGTGGGATGAAATGGTAGGGTGAACGCCTCCCTCCTCATCGTCCAGACCTTAAACGGCGTCCAACTGGGCATGATGCTCTTTCTCATGTCCGCCGGGCTGACCCTGGTTTTCGGGATCATGAACCTGATCAACCTGGCCCATGGGTCGCTTTACATGCTGGGGGCCTATTTCGCGGCGACGTTTCAGAAGATGACCGGGTCGTTTCTCCTGGGCATGGCGATGGCGCTGCCGGCGGTGGTGCTGGTGGGCATCCTCATCGAGGTGGCCGTGCTGCGACGGCTTTACGACCATGACCACCTCGACCAGGTGCTGGCGACCTTTGCCATGATCCTGTTTTTCAACGAACTGGTGAGCATCCTCTGGGGGCCCCAGGCCTATTTCATGGCGCTGCCCGAGGGGCTGGGCGGGACGGTGGAGCTGCTGCCGGGAATCCGGTATCCGGCCTACCGGATGGCCATCGTGGCGGCCGGGGCCTTGGTGGCCTTAGGGCTCTGGTATTTCATCATGCGGACCCGGGTCGGGATGCTCATCCGGGCCGGAGCCGCCAACCGGGAGATGGTGGGGGCTCTGGGCGTCAACATCCGGCTGCTCTTCACCCTGGTTTTCGGTTTGGGGGCCGGACTGGCCGGGTTCGCGGGCATGATGGCCGGGCCCATTCTGTCGGTGGAGATCGGCATGGGGGAATCGATCCTCATCCTCACCCTGGTGGTGATTATCATCGGCGGCATCGGATCGGTTCGCGGAGCCTTTGTCGCCGCGATTCTCATCGGGATCACCGACACCGTGGGCCGGGTGATGCTGCCGCCGGCCCTGGCCTCCATGGCCATCTACATCCTGATGGCGGCGGTCCTGTTCTGGCGGCCCCAGGGGCTCTTTCCCGCCGCGACATGAAAGAAGATTTCAGATTCGGGAAGCGCCATGGCGCGTTCTTGTTCGTGATGCTGATGCTGGCGGCGATCCCTTTCATGGGGGAACCGTTTTACGTCCGGCTGGCGAGCCGGATTCTCATTTACGGACTGTGCGCCCTGAGCCTCGATCTGATTCTGGGGTACGGCGGGATGGTCAGCCTGGGCCATGCGGCCTTTCTGGGGGTGGGGGCCTACACAACGGGGATATTGTTTCACAACGGCGTCCAGAGCGCCTGGATCGTCTGGTCGGCGGCGGTGGGAATTTCGGGGGCCGCGGCCCTGGTCATCGGGGCGATTTCACTCCGGACGACCGGGGTTTATTTCATTATGATCACCCTGGCCTTCGCCCAGATGATTTTCTATTTCTGCGCCAGCCTGGAGGCCTACGGCGGGGACGACGGCATGGCCATGTGGTCCCGGAACACTTTCGGCGGCGGACTGGACCTGGACAGCCCGGTCCGGCTTTACTACCTGATACTGGTGGCGCTGGCGGTCGCTTTTTTCCTCAGCCGCCGCCTGGTGGATTCCCGGTTCGGCCGGGTCATCCGCGGCATCCGGGAAAACGAGGGGCGGATGCGGTCCATCGGATATCCGACGTTTCAATACAAGCTGGTCCTCTTCGTCATCTCCGGGGCCGCGGCCGGATTCGCAGGGGTGCTGCTGGCCAACCTCAACGGGTACATCAGCCCGGCCCTGATCCACTGGACCCGGTCCGGCGAGATTCTGGTGATGGTGATTCTGGGCGGCATGGGGACGCTCATCGGCCCGATACTGGGCGCCGCCTGCCTGCTGCTGGCCGAAGAGATCCTGTCGGGGTTTACGCAGCACTGGATGATTTTCCTGGGACCGCTGCTCATCCTGGTGGTGCTTTTCGGACGGGGCGGACTGGTGGGGTTGGCGACCCGCGGGCGGTATCGTGGCTGACGCGCTGCTGTCGGTAAAAGGCGCGACCAAGTGGTTCGGAGCCCTGGCGGCCACCGACGGGGTGGGCCTGGACCTGTACCCAGGCGAGATCCACGCCCTCATCGGCCCCAACGGGGCGGGCAAGACGACCCTGATTCACCAGATCACCGGCGAACTGACGCCGGACGAGGGGTCCATCCATTTCCGGGGACGGGACATCACCCGGCTGCCGGTCCACCGGCGGGCGGGGCTGGGACTGGCCCGGACCTACCAGATCACCAACATCTTCGAGGGCTTTTCGGTGCTCGAAAACGTTTCCCTGGCGGTCCAGGCCCGGAGCGGCCACAGCTTCCGGTTCTGGCGACGCGCAGCGACGATCCGCGAACTTTACGAGCCGGGCATGGCGGTTTTGGATTTGGTGGGATTGGCCGACTGGGCGGACCGGCCGGCGGCGTCCCTGTCCCATGGGGACCAGCGGAAGGTGGCCATCGCCATGGCGCTTGCCATGAACCCGGAGGTCCTGCTCCTGGACGAACCCCTGGCCGGCATGGGGCCGCGATCCGCCCGGGACCTGATCGAGGTCCTGGACGGCCTTCGGGGAACCCACGCCCTGCTGCTGGTGGAACACGACATGGACGCGGTCTTCTCCCTGGCCGACCGAATCAGCGTGCTGGTCTACGGCCGGATCATCGCCTCGGGACGACCGGAGGCGATCCGGGAAGATCAGGCGGTTATGGAGGCGTATCTGGGGGAGGGCGAAGAGGCGGTTGGCGCCTTGGAAACTGTCCTGGAGAAAGGAACCACATGCTCACACTGACGAACATCGATACCTTTTACGGCCCCAGCCGGGCCCTGTTCGGTCTCAGCCTGGAGATCGGTCGGGGCGAGATGGTTTCCCTGCTGGGGCGAAACGGCATGGGGAAGACCACCACGGTCCGCTCCATCATGGGGCTGACGCCGGTGCGCGACGGACATATCCGCTTCGACGGGGTGGACATCCACCGCATGGCCGCCCACCGCATCGCCCGGATGGGCATCGGACTGGTGCCCGAAGGCCGCCAGATTTTCCCCAATCTGACGGTCCACGAAAACCTGGTGGCCACGGCCCGAAACGGCGTCCCGCCCGAAGACGCCTGGACGACGAAAAAAGTCTACGACTTCTTCCCTCAGCTCCAGAGCCGGGCGGGTTTCATGGGCAACGCCCTCTCCGGCGGCGAACAGCAGATGCTGGCCATTGGCCGGGCGTTGATGACCAACCCGCGCCTGCTCATCCTGGACGAAGCCACCGAGGGGCTGGCGCCCAAAATCCGGTCTTTCATCTGGAAAACCCTGCGACGTTTGAAAGAGCGGGGCCTGTCGATCCTGGTGATCGATAAAAACGTGGACGCCCTGATGCGGATCTGCGAGCGGCACTACATCATCGAAAAGGGAAAAACGGTGTGGGAGGGGACGTCGGGGGAGTTGGCGGGCTGTCCAGAGGTTCGCAGAGATTATTTGGGGGTGTGAATCGAAAGGAAATGACTGTTTAGATTATTATATTATTATCACCGTCCATTACCCTGAAACCTACTGCCGCCGGACCCCACCCGTGGACCCCTCGTCTTTCCTTTTTCCGCTGGCGCAGCTTATGGAACCCGCTGCGCTCATCCTCGACGTGAGTTGCGGCTCACTATTCCGGATACAGGCCGGCAATAGTCGATTATCCGGCCCGATGATGTCTGGTTGGGGTTCGTTCTCGACCGATGATATTGCGAGACGGCGCTGTTATGGCAGCTTCTTCGCGGATGCGATTGTGCTTCGGATTTGAAGATGCATCCGTCCTGCTATTGACAATCTGCCGCGCGGAAGAATCTTAACAGGATAACCCCGAGCATAGGCTTTTGCGCCTGGCCGCTGAATTTCCCTACCAGATCTGGCCCATGGGCCGATTAAAGGAGAATCGCCATGAAAAACTTTTACAAAACCATAGGTCGCCGTTTTGTCTTTTTCGGAATTGTTATTTTGACCGCCGCCCTGATGGCCTCACCGGCAGCATCAGGCGAATACACCGCTTTGGACGGTTTAAAAAAGGTCAAAGCTGTCTTCGACGTCAGCTTGGGATCGCCCAAAGCAGCCAATCTCGTTTTTTGGGCCGTCAGGAATGTTTACGATGACGCCAGCGTTCGCGCACTGCCGGAACCGCCGGAAATCGCCGTGGTCTTCCACGGTCCGGCCGTCAAAATGATCTCCACCGATCCGTCGCATTTCGATGCATCGGAAAAAGAGGCGTTAGACGAGTTCGCCGGCATGGTCCGGAAAATGAAGAAAGACGGCGTGAAACTTGAGGTATGTTTATACGCCGCGAAAGTGATGGGAGTCGACCCGGCTTCTATCCTCCCGGAAGTAGATCATGTGGGCAACGGATTTATCTCTGTGGTCGGATACCAAGCCCAGGGATATTCTGTGGTGACCATCAAGTAGCCCATTGAAAACAAGTTGAATCCAAAAAGCAAGGAGCGTTATGGGCTGAGACGCTCCTTGTTCATTTATTAGGCGGCTCAACGCGGTGCGATGAGCGATAAAAAAGGACAGGCAAAGGCACAAGTCTTCCCTCCGGACTTCGGCAGGGGATGCGGAGATCTTGTCGGTAGAATTCCTATTGTTTATAGAGGGCGGCGAACAGCAGATGCTCGCCATCGGCCGGGCCCTCATGACCAACCCGCGCCTGCTCATCCTGGACGAAGCCACCGAGGGGCTGGCGCCCAAAATCCGGTCTTTCATCTGGAAAACCCTGCGACGGTTGAAGGAGCGGGGCCTGTCGATCCTGGTGATCGACAAAAACGTGGACGCCCTGATGCGGATCTGCGACCGGCACCACATCATCGAAAAGGGGAAAACGGTGTGGGAGGGGACGTCGGGGGAGTTGGCGGGGGCGCCGGGGGTGCGGCGGGCGTATTTGGGGGTTTGAATCGCAAAAGGGCGCAAACTTTTCCGTCCCAATCTGTCACCTCAACCAGCATTGCGCTGCAATCGAAGCGCGGTATCAGCCGTGATGGACCGTTTGCCATTCACGATTTCGCTTATACGGTTCGGCGGTACGTCCAACTCCCGGGAAAGACGGTTGATGCTGATACCCAAAGACTCCATGAAATCTTCCCATAAAATTTCGCCGGGAAAGATGGGATCGAGGATTTTATCGAAATTCATACGGATGGCTCCTAATGATAAAGCGAACTGCCGGCAGAAATACGGCTGAAATATGTAAGAAAAAGACCGATTAGCGAATGTGCTTTTCATTCCACCATGATAAACCTTTGTCCAAGTTTCCAAAAAATTCCCTTATCCGGGAACAACCCTTTAAAGGAGATGACATGCGAACCCTTCAAAAACTCTCAGGATTATCCATCGCCCTAACCGTCTGCCTGATGCTGACCCCTCAAATCGGTCATTCCGCCGACCCGATTAAATTCGGCGTCCCGCCCTGGCCCGGCGTGACGGTCAAGACCGAAGTGGCGTCCCAATTGCTGAAAGGCATGGGATATGACGTGGAACAGCTCGGCGTTTCCCCTTCCTTTATCTTCAAGAGCCTCCAGACCGGCGATCTGAACGCCTACCTCGGCGGCTGGAGTCCCCAGGAAGACACCATGATTGACCCGCTGGTGGAAAAGGGCGCCATCGAAAAGGTGACCATGAACCTGTCGGATGCCGTGACCGGTCTGGCCGTGCCCACCTATGTGTGGGAAGCGGGCGTGAAATCCATCAAGGATCTCGATGCCAACGGCGACAAATTCAAGCGACAGATTTTTTCCATCGAGACCGGTTCCGGCATCAATGAGGACATCCAAAAGGTCATCGACGGCGACGTGGCCGGTCTGGGCGACTGGGAGATGGTGGAGAGCAACACCGCCGCCATGCTGTCCCAGGCGGAAAGCAAAATGAAGGACAAGGATTGGGTGGTTTTCTTTGCCTGGAAGCCCCACTGGATGAACATTCAGTTCGATATCAAATACCTGGAAAACGTGCCGGGCGCGGAAAAGATCGCCAACAAGCGCAGCGTGGTCTACACCATTCTGCCGGCTGGATTCGCGGGCGCCTATCCCCAGGCCTACACGTTTTTTAAACAGTACCAGGTCCCCTCGGAGGTCCAGAGCGAATGGGTCTATGAGCATACTTACAAAGAGCGTTCCCCCGAGGACGTGGCGTCCGCATGGATAGAAGCCAACCGCGACCACGTGGAAAAGTGGCTCAAGGGCATCAAAACCCTCAAGGGCGACAAGACGGCCATCCAGGCCGTGTATGAGTAGGATGGAAAAGGAGCATCGATGCAACGGAAGGTCATTCTCACCTGCGCGCTGACCGGGGCCGGGGACACCGCGTCCAGAAATCCGGCCATCCCGGTGACGCCCAAGGAGATCGCCGACGCGGCCCGGGAGGCGGCCGACGCCGGGGCCGGCGTGGCCCACATCCATGTGCGTGATCCGGAGACCGGCCGAGCCGCCCGGGACCCGGCGCTGTACAAGGAAACATTGGAGCGCATCCGGGCCGACGGCACGGACATTGTGCTCAACGTCACCGCCGGCATGGGGGCGGATTACATTCCCGACCCAGACGTGTCCAACCGGGCGGCGGAGGGCACGGACATGGCCACCGCCGCCGAACGGGTCGCCCATATCGAGTCCCTGAAACCGGAGATGTGCACGCTGGATTGCGGATCCATGAACTATGCGGACGTGGCCTACGTCTCCACCCCGGACCAGCTCCGGATCATGGCGGGACGCATCAAGGCCGCCGGCGTCAAACCTGAAATCGAGGTCTTCGAACTGGGTCACATCTGGATGGCCAAGACCTTGATCCAGGAGGGACTGATCGAACGCCCGCCCCTGTTCCAGCTCTGCCTCGGCATCCCCTACGGCGCCGAGGCCACGACGGAAACCCTGGTGGCCCTGAAGCGGCATCTGCCCGGCGACGCCCAGTGGGCCGCCTTTTCCATCGGCCGCCTCCAGATGCCCTTCGTGGCCCAAGCATATCTTGCCGGCGGCAACGTCCGGGTGGGCCTGGAGGACAACATTTACCTGGAAAAAGGCGTCAAGGCCACCAACGGCGCCTTGGTGGAAAAGGCCATCAAGATCATCCGCCTGCTGGGCGGGGACGTGATGACGCCGGCAGAAGCCAGGGAAAAATTGGGTTTGACTCAAACGGTTCAATAAAAAGCCCCGTAGGGGCGGAACATAACAGCCCAGGGCAACGCCCTGGAACGCCCTGGGCTGGGCCAAGGAGGAGGCAAATCATGTTGCCGGAACCCGACAAAATACAACGGGTCGGAATCCTCGGCGCCGGCGTCATCGGCGGCGGCTGGGCCCTCCATTTCCTGCGAAACGGGATGGAGGTGACGATATTCGACCCGTCCCCGAAAAGCAAAACCCAGTTCGACGCCATGAAAACGGCGGTGTGGCCCACCATGGAGGAACTGGGGCTCGCACCCGGCGCGTCCCCGAATCGATGCCGGTTCGCCGATTCCCTGGAGGAGATGGCCTCGGCCGTCCAGGTCATCCAGGAGAACGCGCCCGAAAACCTGGAAGTGAAGCAGACGCTCTACGCCCAACTGGATGCCGCGGCGCCGCCGGACGTGCCCATCCTGTCCAGCACCTCCGGTTTCGCCATGACCGACATCCAGAAAAAATGCCGGCATCCCGGGCGGACCGTGGTCGGCCATCCCTTCAATCCGCCCTACCTGATCCCCTTCATCGAGGTGGTGGGGGGAGAGGCCACGGACCCTGCGGTCGTCGACTGGGCCGTCGCCTTTTACCGGTCCACCGGGAAGCGGCCGGTGCGGATGTCCCGGGAGGTGCCCGGCTTCATCGCCAACCGTCTCCAGGAAGCGCTCTGGCGGGAGGCCCTCCACATGGTGGCCAACGACGAAGCTACGGTGGAAGAGATCGACGCAGCCATCGTTGACGGTCCGGGGTTGCGGTGGGCGGTCATGGGGCCGTGCCTGACCTTCCATCTGGCCGGCGGCGAGGGCGGCATGGCCCACATGCTCGACCATTTCGGCCCCTCCCTGCAATCGCCCTGGACCCGCCTGAAGGCGCCGGAACTGGACCAGCGCCTCCGGGACCGTATGGTGGCGGGGTGCGAGGGGCTGGCCGGCGGCATGACCCCGGCGGAACTGGCGCGGGAGCGGGATCGGTGCGTCATCGAATTCATGAAGGTCCGGGACGCCTGCCGAACCGGTCCCGGTCCGAAAGGGGGTCGATGATGGACCGGGAAATGATCTACACGGACCGGGTCCGGCCCGAATGGGTGGATTACAACGGCCACATGAGCGAGGCGTTCTACGTGCTGGTGTTCGGCTACGCCACCGACGCGGTCTATGACGCCATCGGTCTGGACGACGCCTTTCGACGGGCCAACGCGGTCTCGGCCTATACGGTGGAGGCCCACGTCCGGTACCTGCGGGAGGTCCCCGAAGGCGCCGCGATCACGGTTCGCTCGCGGATCTGCGGGTATGACGACAAGCGGCTCCTGTTGCTCCACGAGATGGTCGCGGATCCGGAGAATCGGCTGGTCGCCACCGCCGAGATCCTGGCGATTCATGTTCAGACCGAACCGGCGCCGAAAACCGTGGCGTTCATGCCGGCCATCCGCGACGCCGTCGCGGCCCGGTATCGGCCGCTTACCGACGATGATCCCGCGCCGGTGGCGGTGGGGAAGGGCGTTCAGGTCCCGGTTCCGCCGGCCTCCGAGCCATAATCCAGGGCGGAATCCCGGCGGAAAGCCCTCGGGGAT
>JAABTD010000288.1 GCA_011390065.1 Desulfobacteraceae bacterium | reverse complement strand
TGCCGAGGCGGCGGGCGGTTCCCTGCTGCTGGACGAGGTTTCGGAAATGCCGCTTTTCCTCCAGGCCAAACTCCTGCGCATCCTCCAGGACGGAAAACTCAGGCGGGTGGGGGAAAACACGGAACAGGAGGTGGATGTGCGCGTGCTGGCCGCGACCCATCGGGATATCGAGGCGGAAATCCGCCGGAACCATTTCCGGGAAGACCTGTTTTTCCGCCTGGAGACGTTCACCCTTCGGGCGCCGCCGCTCCGGGACCGGGGCGAGGACGTCGAGTTTCTCGCGGCCCGGTTCCTGCAACAGTTCGCCCTGGCGCTCGACAAAAACGTCAAAGGATTTTCCGGCAAAGCGCTGGAGATGATCGTCCGGTACCCCTTTCCAGGCAATGTCCGCGAACTCAGCAACGCGGTGGAGCGGGCCGTGACGTTCGCCGCCGGCGGCTGGATCCGCGAGGAACATCTGCCGGCCAGAATCCGGCAATACGAGGGGGAGGCGCCGACGTCCACGACCGATATTCATGGCCTGACGAGGCCCGGGGAAAAGCTCCAACCCCTGGCCGAAATGGAACGGCGCTACATTGATCATGTGCTGGCGGCATCGGGAGGCAACAAACGCCGGGCCGCGGCCATCCTGGGCATCGGCCGAAGGACCCTATACCGGAAACTCGGCGGGCAAGTGGAAAGCCGGGAAAATGCAGGCCCCCTTCCTTCAATATAAAGGATGGACCCCATATACGCCCGGTTCCGGCCCGGTATAATGAAGAAGAAACATTGTTTTTCACAGTTCAAAGAAAGGCGCAGACTCATGAGCATTTTCAAAAAACTGGTTTTTATCCTGGCGTTGTCGTCTGCCCTGGTCATCGGGGCTGTCGGATGCCAGAACAAAGAAGGGCCTGCTGAGGAAGAAAAAAAGCAAAGCCCTCGCGAGGCGGCTGAAGAAGCCGCCGGAAAGGTCGAGGAAGCCGGGAAAAAACTGGAGAGAGCAGCGGAAGAGGCAAACGAATAACCGAGGCTTTCCCGGTCGAATCGGGTAGGCGCTGAATACGCGCTTTACCGTTTATCAATCCTCATTCTGTTACAAGGAGGAATCTTATGAGTATTTTCAGAAAGCTGTTTTTTATCATGGCGTTGGCGTCGGCATTGGCCATCGGTGGGTTCGCATGTGAAGAAAAAGGTTCTGCCGAAAAAGCGGGGGAGAAAATCGATGAGATGGTTGAAGATGCCGGCGACAAGATAGAGGAAGCCGGAGATAATGTGGAGGAAGCAACGGACTAGCCTTCTTCCGGCTGCATGCCTTTTGGCCTTGATCATGGCCAATAGGACATTAGCGCCCTTCGGGGCGGTTTGGCTTGCAGGCCGGGATCAATCGAGGCCTGCAAGCCAAACCCGGCTGAAGCCGGCTGCTGTCAACAACTATACTACGGTCGGAAAACATGCACCTTCATCGTGGACCGACCCGCTTGACCGCTTCTCTCACCATCTGGCTCGAATACCCCCACTCATTGTCGTACCAGCTCATCATTTTCACCAGGTCGCCGTCCACCACCTGGGTCAGGGTCAGATCCACCAGAGAGCCGCGGCCGTCTTTGATGATATCCGAAGAGACGATGGGCTCGTCGATGACGCCCATGATGCCCCGGTACTTATCGCTTTCGGCCTCCTCCCGGAAGATGCTGTTGATCTTTTCCACCGTCGTCTTTCGTTCCGTCAGGAAAAC
The DNA here is from genome assembly GCA_011390065.1 of Desulfobacteraceae bacterium. Classification (GTDB taxonomy): domain Bacteria; phylum Desulfobacterota; class Desulfobacteria; order Desulfobacterales; family JAABSP01; genus JAABTD01. The sequence goes on along the minus strand of JAABTD010000288.1, from coordinate 3,644 downwards.
GATGTCCACCAGGGATCCCACCGGTACCGGGCCCCGGACCGCCACGCCGTCGAATTTGCCCTCGTATTGGGGCAGAATTTTCGTGGTGGCCTTGGCCGCGCCCGTGGTGGTGGGCACGAAATTGGCGGCCCCGGCCCGGCCCCGGCGCCATTTGTTCCGGGGGCCGTCCACGATGGACTGGCTGGTGGTGTAGGCATGAATGGTGGTCATGATCGATTTTTTGACGCCGATTCGGCGGCCCATGACCTCCACCACCGGGGTGATGCAGTTGGTGGTGCATGACGCGCAGGAGATCATCTTCGAGGACGGCGCCGCCTCGTTGACCCCGTGGACCACCATCTCGATCCCCTCGCTCTTGGCCGGGGCCGAAAGAATGACCTGTCCGGCCCCGGCGTCCAGGTGCTTCTGGAGTCCGTCCTTTTCACGGAAGACGCCGGTGCATTCGAAGACCAGATCGACCCCCAGGTCTTTCCAGGGCAGTTTGGCGGGGTCTTTTTCGTTGAAGATCCGGACCTGCTGGTCCTTGACCCGCAGGGTGTCTTCGCTCAGTTCAATCCGCTCCCGATATCCGCCGTAGACGGTGTCGTAGTTGAGCAGGTAAGCGAGATTGTCTCCCGGAATCAGATCGTTGACCGCCACCAGATTCAGTTCCGGCGTATCCAGCAGGATCTTGAAAGTGGCGCGTCCGATGCGTCCCAGGCCGTTAATGGCGACATTGGACATAAGGGTTCCTCCATTTTTGTCTATCGACGGTTGACGGATTCATAGACCATGCGCTTGCGCGCTTTTCCCACCATGCTGATCGCCGCAAGCATGAACAAAACGGCGATCACCATGCCGATGATGGGCAGCACGGTGAAATTGAGGATGATGAACAGAATGCCGCCGATAAACAGCAAGATGCTGGCCACTCCGGGCGACAGACGGGTTCGTTTGGGTTTTGGGTCCTGAGGGCTCATGTTGAAAAATCTCCTTTCATGGAATAGATTCGCTTTTCAGCGTACGTCATTTTGCGGTTGCCGGACAATACGGTCTTGCCTGTATTTTTTTTTCAGAAAGGGGGGATTGTCGTAGGGCGGCGGTTTGTTGATCAACCGACCGGTGGGATGGCCGAAGGTGTTGAAGTTGGGGTTGTCCACGGACTCTATTCCGTCGCAGGAAAATACAGGCCCCGACAGTCCATTATACCCGGTCCACCCTATTTAAATTTCAGTATTCACAATCCGCATCATAATTGAATATGCCGCCGATTGCCGATTGCAGGGAGGAACCCCTATCCGCGCGGCGTTGAACTGAAAAATCGATTCAGGAGGTGTTTTATGGACAAAATGATGAAATGGACGATCATCATATGCTTCGGGTCGCTGCTGCTGGCGGCGTGTCAGACCCTCGGGCCCGTGGCTGAAATCCCTGATACGGGGCCGGCGACAGCCGAATTTCCCAGCGGTCTTTACGAGAAACTTTCTTCGGAAAAGGGGCGGGTTTTCCGGGTGGACAACACGGCGTCGGAGATCCTGTTGTTCATGTGGCGGGGCGGCCCCATGGCAAACAAGGGCCATAACCACGTCATGCGGGTGACGAACATGGAGGGGGCCGTGTTCCTGCCGGCGGACATGCTGTCGGGCGAGCCCCGCATCGACATTGTTTTTCCCGTGGCGGATATTGACGTGGACCCCCTGGCGCTTCGCAAAGAGGTCGGCGGCGCGTTTGCCGACACCGGCATGACCGAGGAAGACGCCCGGAAAACCCGCGAGCACATGCTCGCCGAGGACATCATGGACGCCCGGCGCTTTCCAAAAATCGGGCTGAGCGCGAAGAAGGTATACGGCGAGTTGCCGAAACTGGCGGTGGATATGGTCCTCACCCTCCACGGCATCGAACGTCGCCGGCTCATTCCGGCGACGGTGCGCGTCGAGGGCGACACCCTGACCGCAACAGGCGCTTTCGTGATCCGGCAAACCCGATTCGGCATCACGCCGAGCAGCGCCATGGGCGGCGCCCTCTACGTGCAGGACCCCATCATGATCGAATTCAAGTTCGCGGCCCGGGCTCAGTAGGGTGAACATCGCCATGACGGATGTGGTGGGGTGGCTCTCGAAAAACGCCGCCCTCGTTTCTTCACTGGCCACTTTGATCATGGCCCTGCTATGGGTGTTTTACGCCCAGCTCCTCTACCGGGATTTCACCCAGAGGCATCGCCCCCGTCTGATGATCCATCAGGCGCCGGATACCGGAGTCGATTCCATCAGCGGCGACAGGTGAAAATGTGGCTGAACGAGCTGTTTCTTTGAAGCGATCAAAATACCCCGTTGCGAACGTCGAGATACCCGATCAGCCCTATTTTGCTTCCCGGCGTCAGGGACTATACTGATGCCGGATATAGTGATATAATTCATCAGAAATCGCCAGAAAGGAAGCCGACCCATGAACATCGAGCCATTGAAGCCGGAGAAACTCTACCATCGGTGCGATCCCGACGGTTTTTCTTTCAACACCACCGAAGATCTGGAGAACCTGACCGAGTTTATCGGCCAACCCCGGGCTGTGGCGGCCATCCAGTTCGGCGTCGATATGGATCACGACGGCTACAATGTTTTTGCCATGGGACATCCCGCCAGCGGCAAATTTTCCCTCACCCGGGACCTGCTCCGGCAACGGGCCGGAAAGGAAGCGGTTCCCCCCGACCTTCTCTACGTCAACAATTTTGATGAATCCTACAAACCCGGCCATCTGATGGTTCCCCCCGGCCGGGGCAAGCAGCTTTCCCAGGACATGGAAAAACTGGTGAAGGAGATCGGGAACGCCCTCAGGGCTGCGTTTGAAAGCGAAGAATTTCAGAACCGCCGGCAGGGAATTGCTCAGGAATTCAAGGAAAAACAGCAGGAAGCCTTCGAGGAACTCCAGAAAAAAGGGGAAGAATTCAACCTCGCGCCGCTGCGGACCCCCCAGGGGTTGATTTTCGCTCCGGTTCGGGACGGGGAGGTCGTGCCGCCGGATGAATTCAAGGAGATGCCCGAGGAGCAACGGGAGGAGATCAACAAAAAGGGCGAAGAACTCCAGCAGGAGGCCCAGAAGATTTTCCAGAAGGTTCCCCAGTGGGAGCGCCGGCTTCAGGATAAACGCCATGAGTTGAACAAGGAGATCGCCCAGTTCACCGTTGGCCCGGTGATCGAAGAACTCCGGAAAAAATTCGAGGACGCGGCGTCGGTGCTCTCCTATCTGGATGCGGTGGAAAAGGATATCGTCGAAAACGTCCAGAATTTTTTCCTCCAGCATCAGGGAGAACAGGAAGGCGGTCAGCAGGGCCCGACCCATGCGCTCCAGGCCCAGGCCGCCGGCCGGCCCATGTCCGAAGCTGAAAATCCGGCCCTGCGCCGGTACCGGGTCAATGTGCTGGTGGAACACAGCGAGGCCGACGGCGCGCCCGTGGTCTTCGAGGAAAACCCGACCTACCAGAATCTGGTGGGTCGGGTGGAGCATCTGGCTCAGATGGGGGCCCTGGTCACCGATTTCAACATGATCCGGCCGGGCGCTCTGCACCGGGCCAACGGGGGGTATCTGATCCTCGACATTCTCAAGGTCCTCCAGCAGCCTTTTGCCTGGGAGGGGTTGAAACAGGCTCTGAAGACGCGGGAAATCCGGAT
>JAABTD010000086.1 GCA_011390065.1 Desulfobacteraceae bacterium | reverse complement strand
TTTTGGCCGGGATTTTGATCAAGGCCGATCAATTCATCATCGTCTGGCGCTCTGAGACCGGGCAATGGGTTTCCGTTTCCAAAGTTGCGCGGCCTATGGCAAAGGCGGCAGGATGGTGGGAATGATCTGTCTTTTGTGTTTTCTGTAAACCGTGAAATCAGTGTCTATGGAAAAAAGGGCGCTGTCGTCGTAAAGTTCCGCCATCCTCACCAAGCAGGCATCTGCCAGAGACATGGGAACGTCCGAATATTTCTGCAGGAGCCGTTCAATGTGTTTGATGTGGTCTGCAAGTCCAAAGGGTAGGTGCAATACGGTCCGTTCAAGGAGGGTTATAATCGCCCCTTGGTCCGGCCCGAGCAGAAAACAAGCTTCAGACAGAACCGCCTCGCAGGTCAGCATCGGCGGTTCGATCCTGGCCCATTGCAATACGGTCCAATCATGGTATTTGTCCCGCTTATTGAAAAAAGCCACAAGTGGGCCTGTATCCACGATGACGTTCGTCTTCATTCCCCATAGCCCCGCAAACGATCCTTATTAAACGACAGATCTTCCGGGCCACCGATGCATCCTGCAAGATCTTTGGCCAGGTCGAGGCATGAGGCTTTCGTGCCGGACCCTTCTTTCATAACGAACCTCTCGACGGCTTCTCTGATCAGTGCAGAACGACTCTCACCTTTTTCCGCCGCCATTCGCGACAACGTCATGAACAGGGGATCCGGCAATTTTAATGATACGGTTTTCATAATGCTCCTTTTTCTGGCGCATTCGGCAATCCAAACGATATTACAAACAACCCCTTAAATCAAGGCCGAGGTAAAGCCCTGTACAACCGGAAATCCTCGGCCGGCAACAACCGATCCAGGGTCGGGCTGATCTGTTTGCGGTGGTTGACATAGTGGCCGCACAATTCCTCGATGGTCCAGCCGTCCAATCCCTCCTGATGCGATTTGTACGTCATCAGGTTGTGGGCCGCCAGATTTTCCAACCCGTCCGGAAGGGCCTCGGGGCTTTTCCCCTCCTTTTTCTCGATAATCACCACGTCCAGCAGTTGCTGCTTCAGGGAAAGGTCCTTTTCAAGCTCGACTTCGAATGCGGTGTTCAAAAAAAAATCCGTGAGCGTCAGCCCGAACAGGCGGCGCCAGGGGATCATCATCGTCCTTTACTCTTTGCATCATGCGGATTCATCTTGACAAACACGACGGACTCCAATATCCCTTTGGTGCGTTTGGTGGAAAACTACCTAAAATTCTAAGGTATTAAATCTGATCAGTCAAGCGGAAATGCCTGTGAACCCATAAGGAAAATCGAAACGCCATGACCCTCATCAAAGACCTCATCCCCATCCCCGAACGGGTCAACAAGGGAGACTTCGTCCTGCGCCTGACCGAAGGCGTCCAAGCCCCCGGACAAACCCTTCACAGCTACGTGGTCACGGACCAACTGGTCAAATGCTTCGACCACGCCCTGATGTTCATCCGGTCCGCGGTGGAGGGCCGCACCAGCAAGGCGTCCTACCTTCACGGCAGCTTCGGCAGCGGCAAAAGCCATTTCATGGCGGTGCTCCACCTGATCCTCCAGGGCCACACCGGGGCGCGGTCCATTCCCGAACTGGCCGAGGTCGTATCCAGGCACAACGCCTGGATGGACGGAAAAAAATTCCTGCTTGTTCCCTACCACATGATCGGGGCCAGGAACATGGAATCGGCCATCCTGGGCGGGTACGCCGATTTCGTGCGGCGGACCCACCCGGAGGCGGGTCTCCCCGGCGTCTTTCTCGCCGAAAAACTTTTCGACGACGCCGCATCCTTGCGGAACCGAATGGGCGACGCCGCTTTTTTCGCGGCCCTGGGCGAAACATCCACAAACGACGAAGACGGTTGGGGCGAGCTGGGCGGCGGCTGGAACGCCGAACGCTTCGACCGGGCAATCGCGGCGCCGCCCGGCGACGACGATCGGCTCCGGCTGGTGGGGGATCTCGTCGGTTCGCTTTTCACCGCCCAACAGGAGATCGCCAAATCCTCGGGGGAAGGCTACATCAACCTGGACGACGGCCTCAGCGTCATCAGCCGCCACGCCAAAGGACTCGGCTATGACGGCGTGATTCTTTTCCTGGATGAACTGATTCTCTGGCTGGCCAGTCACTCCGCGGACCTCGGATTCGTTCAACTGGAAGGCCAGAAACTGGCCAAACTCGTGGAGGCCCAGTCCGCCGACCGGCCCATCCCCATCGTCAGTTTCGTGGCCCGTCAGCGGGACCTCCGGGACCTGGTGGGCAAGGAGGTGAGCGGGGCCGCGGCCCTCAATTTCAGCGACATCCTGGGCCACTGGGAGGGACGGTTCGACACCATCACCCTGGAGGACCGGAACCTGCCCGTCATCGCCCACCGCCGCATCCTGTCGCCAAAAGACGACGCCGCCAGGAGCCAGATCGACGCGGCCTTTGAAGGGACCGCCAAAGCGCGGGAAGACGTCCTCAACACCCTGCTCACCAGCGAAGGGGACCGGGCCATGTTCCGCCGGGTCTACCCGTTCAGCCCGGCCCTGGTGCAGACCCTCATCGCGATCTCCAGCCTGCTCCAGCGGGAGCGGACCGCACTAAAGGTCATGCTGCAACTGCTGGTGAACCAGCGGGAATCGCTTCAACTGGGCGACGTGGTGCCGGTCGGCGATCTCTTCGACGTCATCGCCCACGGGGAAGAGGCGTTTAGCGAAGAGATGCGCATCCAGTTCGACAATGCCAAGCGGCTCTACCATCAAAAACTGCTGCCGCTTCTTGAGAACCAGCACGGCAAACGGCGTGAGGAACTGGAGGCCCTGCCCTTCGACGATCCGGCCCGGACCCATTTCCGAAACGAGGACCGGCTGCTCAAGACCCTGCTGCTCAGCGCCCTGGCCCCCGGCGTTGAATCCCTCCGCGCCCTGACCGCGACCCGGCTGGCGGCCCTGAACCACGGCGCCATCAAGTCGCCCATCCCCGGGCGGGAGGGGCAGATGGTGGCCCAGCGGGTGAAAAAATGGGCCGGCGAGATCGGCGAGATCAAAGTGGGCGAAGAGGCTAACCCTTCCATTTCCGTTCAGTTGACCGGCGTCGATACCGAAAGCATCATCGACCAGGCCCGCCGGGAGGACAACGAAGGCAACCGCATCCGGCACATCCGGGAAGCGCTCTTCGACCAGCTCGGCATCCGGGAGGAAGACACGTTCTTCATCGAGCACGCCTTTTTCTGGCGCAACACCCGCCGGGCCTGCGAGGTGGTTTACGGCAATATCCGAACCCTGCCGGACAGTTCCTTCATCCCCAACGGCGATGGGTGGAAACTGGTCATCGACTTTCCCTTTGATGAACCGCCCCATACCCCCATGGACGACATCAGCAAGCTCCAGGAAATTGGGCAAACGCATCCGGATGGATTGCGAACCCTCGCGTGGGTCCCCTCGTTTTTCAGTCGTCAGGCCCAAAAGAACCTCGGCCGCCTGGTGATTCTGGAGCATGTCCTTACCGGCGACCGGTACCGCCAGTATTCGACCCACCTCTCCCCACAAGACCGGGCTTCCGCCAAGGCCCTGCTGGAGAACCAGCGGAGCCAGCTGCGGCAGCGGGTGAAAAACGATCTCATCGCGGCCTACGGTCTCGATTCGGCGTCCGACGACGCCATCGACGCGGCCCATGAACTTTCCGACCATTTCCAGTCGCTGACGCCGGGGTTCGATCCCCGGCCGCCGGCCGCGCCCAATCTCAAAGCCGCCATGGAGGATCTGCTGGGGCAGGCCCTGGCCCACCAGTTCCCGGCCCATCCGGCATTCGAAACCGAGATCAAAACGGCGGCTCTCAACAAAGTGCTCGATGTGGCCCGGCAGGCGGCCCGCACCCCGGAAGGCCGGGTTCCGGTGGACAAATCCCTCCGAACCGTGGTCCGCCAGATCGCCAACCCCCTGCAACTGGGGGAAATGGCCGAAACCCATTTCGTTTTGGGGCAGCACTGGAAGACCCATTTCAATCGCAAGGCGGCCGAAACGGGCGGGCCGATCACCGTCCGCCAGTTGCGGGAATGGATCGACCACCCCGCCCCCATGGGGTTGCCCGAAGAGGTCGGCAACCTTCTCATTCTGGTCTATGCCGAGACCACGGATCGGAGCATCTGTTTCCACGGCGTTCCGTTCGAGGGGACGCTGACGAATCTCAAAAGCGAGATGGAACTCCGGGAGCAGGTTTTGCCGTCGGAAGCGGTCTGGACTTTGGCCGTAAACCGGGCCGGCGCTATTTTCGGCGTGGCGGTTTCGCCCCTGCGCAACGCCGCCAACGCGGCGGCCCTGGCCGCCGGGGTTAAAGAGAAAGCGTCGGAATGGAAGACGGACTGCCGGGATCTGAACAGCCGTCTTCGAAAGCGATTGCCCGCCTTCGGCATCGACGTCGCCGCGGCCCCCCGCATGAAAACGGCGACCGCCTCGCTGACCCTGGCGACCACCCTGGCGACCACGGAATCGGATGCGGCGATCATTGAAGCGCTTGCGGACGCCAAGGTGGATACGTCGGAGACGGCCATGGGAAAGTGCCTGACAGAGGCCAGGAATCTGGTTCAACGGATAGACAACACCGAATGGAACGTGTTCGCCGCCGGAGCGGAGACTGATCCGGCCATCCAAACCATCCGGGACGAGGTCGCCGAAGCCCTGGAGGCGGATGAGCACGTCCGCCATTTGGGTCCCATCCTGAAGGACGCCCAGTCCCAGGCCATCGCGATTTTAACCCGCAAAACCAAAGTTGATTCGCCCCCAAAAAAGCCTGAAATCCCCAAACCGCCCGACAAGACCCGGCGCGTGGTGGATCAGGGACAACGGGATGAGCTGGACGCCGCATCGGTTCAATCACTGCTGACCGAACTGGCGGAAAAGATGACGCCCGGGCGGACCCTGAAAGTGACCCTGAACTGGGTCATCGAGGAGGACGGAAAGGAATGACGGCCCCGGTCGCGCCCATGTTTCACGGAATCAAGGCCCTGGTGGAGAAGATCCAGGAGAAGAAAGCGGAAGCTCGGGTCATCGGCGTCCGATCCCCGGACCGGTATGAGGGATCGGAAATCGTCGCCGACGGCGAAAAACGCTACCGCATCCTTCAGTGCGACGCGCCCATCCAGTTCCGGATGGCCCTCAACAGCGACCCCGGCAATGTCTCGGCCACCGTCCTGATCACCCCGCTGGAGGACCGCCGGCTGGGGGAGGACATCCGGGTCCGGCTGGCGATGCGGAAACTCCACGCCATGGACCGCTGGCACATCGTGGGATGGATTTTCAAGGCCCGGCGGATCGATCCCCGGGTCACGGCCCATGGATGGCTCGCCGACCGGCTCATGGCCCTGGCCCCGCCCGAGGGGTATCCGCCCGTCACCGGCGGCGTTCTGGACGCCGACACCGTCTGGGATATATTGCTGCGGCGGGAACTGGGCATGGCGTCGGGGCGTCCGGACCTCGCGGCCCTCCTCAAATGGTCCGCCCACGAAACCCATCCGGCCCGGTGGCGGGAAGCCGACGAGCGGTTTCAGACCGAGGCCGCCGCCTGGATCGCCCAGACCGCGGGTCCGGCCGGCAATGCCGTCCTCAACTGCGTTATGGCGGCCCAGGAGCCGCTGGCCCTGCCGGCGGGGCTGGCCATGGGGGTCATCTACGCCGAAGCCGACGGACCCAAGGGCAAACTCGACAAAGCCGCCGGCAAGCTGGAACAAATGACGGGCAACGCGGATATCCCCGTCCCCATCGCCCGTCGGTGGCATGGGGCCGCCGTGGAGGTGATTCGCCATGGCTTCACGGATTCGAAACAGCGCCATGCGTGGCTGGAACGGTCCGACGAGGTCCTCCAGGCGGTCGGCGCGGCGGATTTCGCCCATTTGAGCGCCATCTCCCCCCTGGGCTTTGAACAACGGCTCTCCCGCTTCGGCGAAGCGCTGGACCGCGCCCTCTCCCGGGCAAAAATCGAGGTGGACCCGGCGCTTCTCGACGCACAGGACCGGGTGCTGGCCCATGACCTGGCGAAAAACGGAACGTCCCGCCGGCTGGAGCGGGTCGCCATGGCGGTCCGGTTGCTCCGGTGGCTGGAACATCAAACCCGGCACCGGCCCGCTCGATATCGGGATTTCGCCGAGGCGACAGCGGATTACGTCCGCCACGGCGGTTTCGTGGACTGGGCCCGGAATCTCATCAGCGGCGGTGAACCCGGTAAAAGCCTTTCCCGGGCCTACGGCCGGCTGGGAAAAGCGGTCGCCGAACTGCGGGAACAACAAAACCACGCCTTTGCCGGCCTCCTGCGGGACTGGACCGAGGCGGGGTCGGCGGGCGAGGCGGTCCTGTGCATCGAGACCGTCATCGACCGGGTCGTCGCGCCGGTGATCCGGGAGACGCCCCTGTTGCTGATTCTCATCGACGGCATGAGCCATGCGGTGTTCCAGGAACTGATGGCCGACATCACGGCCTGGGAATGGTCGGAATTGGGAAGGGCCGACGGTTCCCCTCTGCAACCGGTGGTCGCCGCCATTCCATCGGTGACCCGGTTTTCCCGGGCCAGCCTGTTCTTCGGCAAACGGGTGGAAGGCGGCGCGCCCGAGGAAAAAAAAGGATTCGAGAGCCATCCGGCAATGAAAACCGCCGCCGGTCAGCCGGCCGGCGCTGTGCTGTTCCATAAAGTCGCCGTGACCGACGCCGGAGACGGCAGTCTGGCCGAGGAGGTGCGGAACGCTTTGGCTTCCCCCGCCCACCGGATCGTCGGCGTGGTGCTCAACGCGGTGGACGACCATCTCAACAAGGGGGACCAGACCGACCCCAAATGGACGGTGGACTACCTCCGGGCCATGCCGGCCCTGCTCTACGAGGCGCGGGCATCCGGACGGGCGGTGCTCTTGGTAAGCGACCATGGCCATGTACTGGAATGGGGAACGAAACTGAAACCCAATGGCGAGGGCGAACGCTGGCGGCCGGCGACCGGCGCGCCGGAAGACGGCGAAATGACAATCTCCGGCGGGCGGGTCATGGGGACAGAAGATGGCCGGCTGATCGGCCTCTGGTCGGAACAATACCGCTACGGGATTAAAAAGAACGGATACCACGGCGGGCTGACGCCCCAGGAAATGCTCGCCCCCATGGCGCTTCTGGCCGCCGATGACAGGGCCGTACCTAAAGGATGGAAGTTGGGGGCGCGATATGCGCCGCCCTGGTGGGAAGAGGCGGTGGTGTCGAAAAAACCCGCGAAACCCATTGCCCGGAGCGCCGCCGGCGAGCAGGCCCCGCCATCTCACGGATGGATCGAAGCCTTGACGGCATCCGATATTTTTCAGAACCAGAAGGCCATTGCCGGCCGCGCGGTTCCGGACGACAAGACGATCCAGACATTCATCGAGACCCTGGTCAAGCGGGGCGGCCGCATCACGGCGCCGGCCCTTTCCCGGGAGCTGGGCATGCCCGCCTTCCGCCTCAGGGGGTGGATCGCGTCGGCCCAGCGGCTGCTCAACGTGGACGGCTACGCCATCCTGGGCCGGGACGAACCATCGGACACCATCACCCTCAACATCGATTTGCTGAAACGGCAGTTTGAACTGGACGAGTCCTGACGCCGTGATCCCGACCATCAGCCCCCAGAGACGACGGGAAATCATCGACGCCCTCCGGCGCGGAACCGTGCCGCGCAACGGCCTGGACGCCTTCTCCGTGGGATTGGAGGTCTTCGATGCGGTCCTCGACGCCGAACTGGCCTCGGTGAAGGCCGGCGGCTCGGTCTTCAAGGCCGTGCGGGGGGAATACGGCTGCGGAAAGACGTTTTTCGCGCGGCGGCTGGCCGAGTCGGCCAAACGAATGGGATTCGCCGCATCCGAAATCCAGATATCGGAAACCGAAACGCCCCTCCACCGCCTGGAGACGGTCTACCGGCGGCTCAACGAGGGCCTGTCCACGGCCGACACCCCCGGCAACGCCCTGCGCAACATCCTGGATGCGTGGTTTTACACCCTGGAAGAGGATGTGCTGGGCGACGGTTCGGTGGACCCGGAGGACGAAGCCGCGCTTCTGGCGCGGACGGATGCGCTCCTGGAACAGCGTCTCGCCGGCGTGACGCAGGTCGCCCCCGCCTTCAGCGCCGCCCTCCGGGGCTATCGGCGCGCCCAGGCGGCCGATGATCCCGCCGCCGCGGAAGGCATCTCGGCCTGGTTGAGCGGCCAGCCCAATGTCTCCGCCGGCGTGAAACGGGCCGCGGGGATCAAGGGCGACATCGACCACTTCGGGGCCATGAGCTTTCTCCAGGGACTCCTGACGATTCTTCGGGACTGCGGCAACGCCGGCCTGCTGGTGGTGCTGGACGAGGTGGAAACCGTGCAGCGGATGCGGGGAGACGTCCGGGACAAGAGCCTCAACGCCCTGCGCCAGTTGATCGACGAGGTGGATTCGGGCAAGTTCCCCGGCCTCTACCTGCTCATCACCGGCACCCCCGCCTTTTTCGACGGCCCCCAGGGCGTCCGGCGGCTGGAACCGCTGGTCCAGCGACTCCACGTCGATTTCCAGACCGAGGCCCGGTTCGACAATCCCCGGGCCGTCCAGATCCGCCTCGCCCCCTTCGATCTCGACCGACTCCGGCAGGTGGGCCGGAAAGTCCGCGACATCTACGCCGCCGACGCCCTGGCCCCGGACCGGATTTCAACCCTTGCCGACGACGCCTACATCGCCGACCTGGCCGGCGCCGCGACCGGCAAACTGGGCGGCAAGGTGGGGATCGCGCCCCGCATCTTTCTCAAAAAACTGGTGGCCGATGTCTTGGACCGCGTCGACCAGTTCCCCGATTTCGATCCCAGGGCGCACTATGCTCTCACCGTTTCCGACGCCGAGTTGACGCCCGTGGAACGGCAGGCGGCCGCGGCGTCGAATGTGGACGATATTGAGTTGCCGGTTTGATAACAATTTGGAATTTCGTTTGATATTTGACTCATTTAATGGAACACCATAGGAGAGTTGACGCGTATATCACAATGGAAGGACTATCATGTTGCGTAAAGATGAACCTGATTGGCAGGATCGAATGAAACAATTGATGGATGATGTCCGGGAGCATCATCCATTTGCGGGAACGGATAAGGGCTCCATTATGGAGCGCCTGCGGAAAACCCGTGAGGACGTATGGGATGATCGATACAATCGATAGTGTGAATGCCGACAAGACGATTTGAGCGATTTCGACCTCCTCCACCCCGCCCTCCAGCACCACATCGTCAACAGCCTCGGCTGGACAGAACTGAGACCCTTCCAGGAGGCGGTCATCCGGCCCATCCTGGACGGCCGCCACATGCTGGTTGTGGCCCCCACCGCCGGCGGCAAGACCGAAGCCGCCCTGTTTCCGATCCTGTCCCGGATGCTGCACGAAGACTGGCGGCGGCTCTCCTTGCTGTATATCTGCCCCATCAAGGCCCTTTTGAACAATCTGGACATCCGTCTCAACCGCTATTTCGGACTGATCGGCCGCCGTTCCGCCCTTTGGCACGGCGACATCTCTCCTACGGTCCGGAAGCACATTCTGCGGGACCCGCCCGACTGCCTGCTGACCACGCCGGAATCCCTCGTAGTGATGCTGACATCCCGCAATGTGGACCACCGAACCTTCCTGGCCGATGTAAAAGTGGTCATCATCGATGAAATCCACGCCTTTGCCGGCGACGACCGGGGGTGGCATCTTCTCGCGGTTTTGGAACGGGTATCGAAGATCGTCGGCCGGGCGATTCAGCGGATCGGCCTGTCGGCCACGGTGGGCAATCCGGATGGGCTGGCCCGATGGCTGCGGGGCGGCGGAATGGGGGCTTACGAGGCTCAACAGCCGATCGAAACCGACCGCGGCGGACTGTCGGCGGATGTGACCGTCGATTTTGTCGGGTCCCTGGACAATGCCGCCATCGTCATTTCCCGCCTCCACCGGGGCGAAAAACGGTTGGTCTTCACAGACAGCCGTGCCAAGGCCGAACGCCTCGGCGCCGAACTTCGCCGGCTGGATGTCGCGGTCTTCGTGACCCACAGTTCCCTCAGCCAGGATCAGCGGCGGCAGGCCGAACAAGCCTTTTCTGAACGAAACAACTGCGTCATCGTGGCCACCAGCGTTTTGGAGCTGGGCATCGACGTGGGCGATCTCGACCAGGCCATCCAGATCGACGCCCCCGCGACGGTGAGTGGTTTTCTCCAGCGCATGGGACGGACCGGCCGCCGTCCGGGAACGCGGCGAAATTATCTGTTCCTGGCAACGTCCGACGAATCGCTGCTCCATGCCTGCGCCCTGACGCGGTTGTGGGAAGCCGGCTACGTCGAGCCCCTGACGCCGCCGCCGATCCCCTATCATGTCTTTGCCCAGCAACTGATGGCCCTGGCCCTTCAGGAAGGCGGGATCGGGGAGCGTGCATGGAAAGACTGGATCAGCGGGTTTTGCCACACCGCCGGTCTCGTGGCCGAGTCATTGGCGGAGATCGTCGCGTTCATGGTCGCGGAGGATCTCCTCTGGAACGACGAGGGGGTGCTCTGGTTCGGTCGGAAAGGGGAAGAGACGTTCGGATATCGCCATTTCATGGAAATCCTCTCCATGGTGGCGGACGACCCTCTGTTCACCGTACTTCACGGCCGCGAGGAACTGGGGGTGATCCACCCGTTGTCCTTCACTTCAGCCAAAGGCGGCGACGACGCCGTCATCCTCCTGGCCGGTCGAAGCTGGGCCGTGCGCCACATCGACTGGAACCGTAAAATCGCCTGGGTCGAGGCCGTGTCCCAGAAGGGCCGGTCCCAGTGGATCGGTTCCGGCATATCAATGCGTTTCGAAATATGCCAGGCAATCCGGGACCTGATCCAGTCCGACGACGCATCGCCTCTCTGGTCCAGGCGGACCGCCGGAAAAATCGCCGAAATCCGCGAGACCATGTCCTGGCTTGAACCTCGGAAAACCCCGTTCGAAATCGCCCCCCATGGAACCCGCTGGTGGACGTTTGCCGGCGACCGGGCAAACCGCGCCCTCTGCCGATTGCTGAATGATACCATGGGCATCAACGCCCAACCCGGCAGCCTGGCGGTCTCGTTTCGGGACAGGATCGGGGGTGTTACGCCGGCGGACATCGTCGAAAATCTCCAGCACGCCATTGAATCCTCCGGCGCTTTTCAAGCTGACGATGCGCTGTTGGACGGCTTGAAGTTTTCCCGATGCCTGCCCCGGAGCATCGGGGAGCGGATGGTCATGGACCGACTTTTTGATTTGGAAACCGCCAGGGAAGTACTTTCGCTTGAAACGCACAGCGTTATCGCCTGATCCCTCCAGCGGCCGGCTTTACGCAATCGCGCGCTTAAAACGGGATAGACGCGTCAGAACAAAATCGCCCGCAACCCCCAATGTATCAACGTGATCAGAAACGCCGCGATCAGCGTGCTCAGGATGCCCTCGATCTCGAAGTCTTCGATCAGTTTGTCGGTGATCCACAAGAGGAACGCGTTGATCACGAAAGTAAAAAGGCCGAGGGTCAGGAAGATGAAGGGGAACGCCAGAAAGCGCAGGAGCCAGCCGATGAGGAAATTGATGACGCTGTACACGAGGGCCACGATAAGGGCGGTTCCGTAGTTTTTGACGCGGATGGTGGGCATGAGGCTGGCGACGATAAAGATGGCGGCGGACAGCAGCAGAATGTTGAGCAGAAACATCATGGCGTTGGCTCCTTTCTGTTTTGGTTGATCGCGGTGGACATCGGCGACGCGGCGCGGCGATGGAGGGCGGTCGCCGCGTTTTCTATACATTGGTCCAGCAGGGCTTCCGCCCGGGTTCGGTCGGCCGGTCCGCTGAACGCCGTGCCCAGTTCCCGCAACAGGTCATCATGCCCCGACGGACCCGCATCCAGTTTATGATACCACACCGGCGGCCGTTCGTACCGCCGATCTTCAAAAAAATAATTGGCAACCGGGATGTCCGTGGGGCGGAAAGGCCAGTCGACGCGCAGATCGATGAAGGCGGAAACCGCCCGGACCAGATCGACGGGGATTGGGGCGTCGTCGTTGGAGATCGCGATGGCGCAACCTGCCCGGCGTTCGACCTCTGAAAAAAACGCCCTCAGCAAATCGGCTTCCGTGATCATCAGTCCGAACCGATGCCAGTCGCCGGCCGCCGAACAGACAAGCCGCTTCCAGCGTGCCGGCAGGGTTTTACAGGAAAGGCAGAAATAATCCCGACAAGCCATGCCGCCGTAGTAGCTCAGCCCCCGATAATCGATCCCCTCGTTGCCGGCGCCCAGCGGATGAAGAAGACATCCGGCGCGGTCCCGCCGGTCTCCGACCAGACCGACATAGGGGCAGTGATGGAATTCGGGATAGGGCCTGGCGCCGGGTTCGACTCGCGACGTTTCCCCGGCAAAGGCCAAAAGGCCCTCCAGGTTCCTGGGCGCCGCATGGAAGCGCTCGGTCCGGCGGGCCAGCAGGACCGTCAATCCTTCCCTGGTCGGATCCGCCACATTGTAGAGGCCGCAACAAGCGCCGCAGGAAATCGTTTCATCCACCTGACACAGATACACATCGTCCGTCGCCGGCCCATTCATCGGATCGGTCCCACCGCCGCCTCCACCGCCCCCAGAATCGCGCCGCTTTTCATCAGGCCTCTGACCGCATCGATATCCGTCGAAAGCACCCGATCGCGTTCCATGTGGGAGACAGCCTCGCGGATGGTCTGATACGCCGCCAGGGTCCCTTCCCCCGGCTTCAGGTTCGTGAACAGATCCAGGGCCTGGGCCGCGCAGAGGAGTTCGATGGCCACGACGTTTTCGGCGTTGTCCACGATTTCCCGGCATTTCCGGGCGGAGATGGTCCCCATGGAAACGTGGTCTTCCTTGTTGGCCGACGTGGGAATGGAATCGACGCAGGCCGGATGGGCCAGCACCTTGTTTTCCGAGACCAGGGCCGCGGCGGTGTACTGGGCGATCATGAAGCCCGAGTTGAGGCCGCCGTCCTCCACCAGGAAGGCCGGCAATCCGCTCAATTTGGGGTTGACCAGCCGCTCGATGCGGCGCTCGGTGATGTTGGCCAGCTCGGCCGCGGCCATGGCCATGAAATCCAGGGCCATGGCCACCGGCTGGCCGTGGAAATTGCCGCCCAGGAGAAACGTCCGGTCGTCGGCGAAGATCAGGGGGTTGCCGGTGGACGCATTCATCTCCCGCTCCAGGACCCTGAAGGCGTAATCGATGGCGTCGCGGCTGGCCCCGTGGACCTGGGGCGAACAGCGGAGGGTGTAGGCGTCCTGGACCCGGGAGCAGTCCTTGTGGGACGAGACGATCTCGCTGTTTTCCGTGATTCGGAACATATTGGCCGCCGCCACCGCCTGCCCTGGATGGGGCCGGGCCTTTTGGATCCGCGGGTCGAACTCGGTGCGGCTGCCCATGAGCACCTCCAGGCTCATGGAGGCGGCGATGTCCGACAGTTTGGACAAATGGAGGGCGTCCCAGGCCGCCAGACCCCCCACGGCGGTCATCACCTGGGTGCCGTTGACCAGGGCCAGCCCCTCGGCGGAAGCCAGGATTGCCGACGACAGCCCGGCTCGTTTCAACGCCTCGCTGCCAGCCATCCGTTCGCCCCTGTAGAACGCCTCGCCCATCCCGATGAGCGTCAGCCCCATGTGGGCCATGGGCGCCAGGTCGCCGGACGCGCCCACCGAGCCTTTTCGGGGAATCACCGGGTAGACGCCCCGGTTGAGCATATCTACCAGGAGCGAAACCGTTTCAAGACGGATGCCCGAATTGCCCCGGGCCAGGTCCTTGATCCGCAGGGCCATGACCGCCCGCACGGTCTCGATGTCAAAGGGCTCGCCCACGCCGGCGGAATGGCTCATGAGGATGTTCTCCTGGAGCCGCCGGGCGTCCCGGGCCGAGATGGTCACGTCGCTCAGTGCCCCGAACCCCGTGGTGATGCCGTAGATGACCTTGCCCGAGTCGACCCAGTCATCCACGAGCCTTCGGGCCGCCCGGATGCGATCCTTTGCTGTTTCCGTCAGGCGGATGGGCGTTGATTTCCGGGCGATGGCCGTCAGGTCGGCCAGGGTCAGGCCATCGTAATCGATGGGAATCGGTTCCATGGAGGTCGGCTGCCTTTCATCGGGTTCGCGGTTTCACGCCCCGTTCCATACAGGACGTCCATCCCTCTGAGTATGAAAAAACGGGGTGGATTTCAAGGCCAATTTATGCCATGCAAACCTGGCTGCGTCACGGGGTTAAGCCCTGACGGCGTATCCCTTCCCTCCTTCGGCCTCCCCGGGCATCAACTCGCCCTTTAAATCCGGGAAAAAGTCTGTTATTCATTAAACTCATCCTGTAACGGAGGAGGCATTGAAAAGGGAGGTCCCGTCCTGTAGGAGGTCCAATGAAACGACATAGATGGATGATCACGCTGTGCGCCTGCCTGTGGCTTCTGGCGCCGGTAGGCGGATGGAGCCAAACCCTGACCCTGGCCACCGGCGAATGGGCGCCTTATGTGTCCCGAGATCTGCCGAAAAACGGGTTTATCACTGAAATCATTTCGGAAGCGTTGCGCATTATGGATGTCGAACCGCGCTACGTCTTCTATCCCTGGCGGCGATGTTACGAGGGGGTGGTCTCCGGCAAGGTGTGGGCCGCTTTTCCCTATTCCCGCACCGAAGAACGGGAAAAGGAGGTCTTGTATTCAGACAACATCTCCTATTCCGTCACCAAATTCTTCACTTACGGCGACGCTGACATCGATGGGTATGCATCCCTGGAAGCGTTGAAACCGTATCGGATCGGCGGGATCATCGGGTATTTCTATGAATCGGCGTTCAAGCGGGGCGGACTCACCGTCGATTACGCCCCCGGGGAGCGAAGCGCCCTTGAAAAACTGATGCTGGGCAGGACCGATCTGCTGCCCCTCAACGAATTGGTCGGCTGGTACCTGATCAAGGCGTCGTTTCCCGAAAAAATGGATCGGTTCAACACCCTGGAGCCGCCCTACTCCGTTGACGACCTTCACCTGATCGTTTCCAAATCCTATCCCGACGCGGAAGCGCTGCTGAACCGCTTCAACCAGGCCCTCAAAACCGTCAAGGACAATTACATCTACGAGGGCATCCTGGATCGGTACAAGGTCAAATGAGGCGGTCACTCGGGATCCTTGTCGGTTTATGCCTGCTCCTGCCGGTTCCCGGTCAAACCGCGGAACCGGTGCGGATCGCCACCGGCGAATGGGCGCCGTATACATCGTCTCAAATGGAAAATTTCGGCGTGGCCGCGGAAATCGTCTCCAGGGTGTTCCAGCGGCTCGACATGGAGGTTGAATTTGTTTTTTATCCCTGGGCCCGGTGCTATCAAGCGGTCAAAAAGGGAACGGTGTGGGGAGGGTTTCCTTATGCGCACACGGACGAGCGCGCAGAAGAGGTGCTGTTTTCAGACAACATGATTTATGCGACGCTGACGCTGTTTTATTTCGGCAAGGACGACGGCGATTTTCAATTTAAAACCCTGACGGATCTGAAGCAATATCGCATCGGCGGCGTCAAGGGATACTATGAGGAAAGCTTTCTGAACAAGGCCGGCATCACAATGGATTACGCCCCGGGACTTCGAAACGGGTTTGAAAAGCTCATGCTGGGGCGAACGGATTTGTTTGCCTCCAATGAACTGGCCGGTTGGTTTCTGCTCAACAGGGTTTTTCCGGATCGCGTCCATCGGTTTAAAACGCTTCGGAAGCCGCTGGACCGCCATGGACTGAAAATGATCGTGTCCAAACGATATCCCGGCGCCGAACCGCTCCTGCGCCGGTTCAACGCAGCGCTGG
Source organism: Desulfobacteraceae bacterium (assembly GCA_011390065.1). Taxonomy (GTDB): domain Bacteria; phylum Desulfobacterota; class Desulfobacteria; order Desulfobacterales; family JAABSP01; genus JAABTD01. Next base: position 2,432 of record JAABTD010000086.1, on the reverse strand, counting down.
CGGCGGTCAAAAATGAGATGTTCTACCGGATGATCCTGAAAAAACTCCGCTGCCGCAGATCGCACCATGGCCGCTGATCGCCCCCGGCGCCGCCGGTCCATCTCCCGGGAACTGACCATCAGCATCACAATCACCATCGTTCTCATTTCGGCGGCGGCCATCTCCAACATTTACATCACCCTTTCCAGGAGGGCCGAAGCACTTCTGGAAAACAAGGCCGACGAGTACATCACCTTTGCCGCCGACACCTTGAAAACCCCCTTGTGGGACATTGATCGGGAGAACATCCGGGACATCGGCCTCTCCCTGTCCCGCAGCGATTTTCTGGCCGGCATACGGGTCATAGACACTTACGGGGAGATCCTTTTCGAGCACCGGAAACTCGATGGGAACCCGCCGGTGCGGCGGAGCGAGTCGATCTCTTACAACGGTGAACGCATCGGCCGGGTGGAGATTCTGCTTACCGCCGGCCGGATCACGGAAGGCAACCGCCGGATGCTGTGGACGACCATCGGCATACTGCTGCTGGTGCTGATCTGCCTGCTGGTCCTGACTGGGGTTTACACTCGGTTTCTATTGAAAAAACCCCTGATCCGGCTCGGAGATATCGTGACCCGGTATGCCGGCGGCGATTACCGCCCGGCCGGGGACGACATCCCCTACGCGGAATTCAGGCCCCTGGTCAGCGTGCTGGAGAAAATGGGCAACACCATCACGACCCAGGTCGCGGAACTGAAAGCTGCGGAAGAAAAATACCGGGGCATTTTTGAAAATGCGGTGGTCGGGATCTACCAGGAACATCCCGGCGGGTGGTTTTTGAGCCTCAACCCGACCATGGCGCGCATGCTGGGCTATCCATCGCCCGACCAGGCCCTCGTCGACATCCGGAACACCCGGACTCAGCTCTATGTCCGCCCGGAGGATCGGGACCGGTTCATCAAGGTCTGCGAGCGACTGGGCCGGTTCACCGATATGGAGACCCGATGGCGGCGGAAAGACGGATCCGTCATCTGGGTGTCCCTGTCGGGCCGGAAGGTCGCCGACGACGCCGGCGCACCGCTGTTCTGCGAAGGGATCGCCGAGGACGTCACCGAGAAAAAACAGTTCGAAGAGGAACTCAGGCGGTATCAGACCCATCTGGAAGATCTGGTGGACCAGCGGACCCGGGAACTGACGGCAGCCAAGGAAGAGGCGGAAAAAGCCAATACCGCTAAAAGTGCATTCCTGGCCAATATGAGCCATGAAATCCGGACGCCGATGAACGCCATCATCGGCATGACCAATCTCGCCATGAGCCAGGAACTGCCCCCCAAAGCGCGATCCTACGTGAAAACCCTGCAAAACTCGACGACCCATCTGCTTGAATTGATCAACAATATTCTCGATTTTTCGAAAATCGAAGCTGGAAAGCTGGCGTTGGAAACACGCGACTTTTCGGTCCAGGAGATCATGGATTCCCTGTCCGGAATGTTCGCCGCTCAGATCGCCGGATCAGAGATCGAATTGATCTTCGGGATCGATTCCGATGTGCCCCCGGTGGTCTCCGGCGATCCGCTCCGGCTCCGGCAGGTTCTCATCAACCTCGTGAACAATGCGGTCAAGTTCACGAAACGCGGCAGAATCGACGTGCGCGCTTTTACGTCAGATCCGCCGTTGCAAGGGATCATGCTGGGATTTTCCGTGAAAGACACCGGCGTCGGCATCTCCCCGGAAGATCGGCCCAAGCTGTTCGGCTCCTTTTCCCAGGCCGACAATTCCACCACCCGACGATACGGCGGCACCGGGCTGGGGCTGGCCATCAGCCGGCATCTGGCGCAGCTCATGGGGGGAGACCTCTGGCTCGAGGCGTCGGACGCGCCGGGCGCCCATTTTAGTTTCACGGCCCGCTTCGATTTTGCGTCGTCACCCCCTATCGCGCCGACAGCCTCGATCCGCGACGAGGACCGGGAAAGTCAAGTACAGCAATCCGCCGCCGAACTGGTCGACGCCTCCCTGCTCCTGGTGGAAGACAACCGGATCAACCAGGAGGTGGCCAGAGGGCTGCTGGAACAACTCGGCTGCCGGGTGACGGTGGCCGAAGACGGTGAAGCGGCCGTGGCGGCGGTGCGCGCAAAAACCTTCGACGCCGTGCTGATGGATGTGCAGATGCCGGTGATGGACGGGTATGAGGCGGCCCGGCGCATCCGGGCCGACGGGAAACGCAACGCCATGCCGATCATCGCCATCACCGCCCATGCCTTTGCCGGGGATCGGGAAAAATGCCTGGACGCCGGCATGAACGACTACATCGCCAAGCCCATCGACCCGGACGATCTGAAAACGACCCTCTGCCGATGGATCCCCCTCGGCCGGGAACGCCATGACCCATGACGGCGAGCCCGACGATCATCGGCGCCCCGCATTTCACCTTCTTGAAAGCACTCAACACCATG
>JAABTD010000287.1 GCA_011390065.1 Desulfobacteraceae bacterium | reverse complement strand
GAGCAAATAGAGGTTGACCAACGGGTGGGCTTCCATCTGGATCCGGCCGGCCAGGTAGGTGCGCCCCAGGGTGAACATCTCGCCCCGCGAGCGTCGGTCGGAAACGTCCGGATCCATCAGGGCATCGGCGTAATCGCCGTTTCCCAGGCCATTGTAATAGCCTTCGAGCAGTCCATAGAAGTTCTTGCCGCCCCACACCCACGAATAATCGATGTTGGCGACAAAGGAGAGAAAATTCGATCGGCTGCTTCGGGAGCCGGTCAGGGTCCAGGTGATATCGGTCCGCCACGCGGCGTTGAACAGGCAGCCCATGGCCCCCGCCCCCAGAACGCCGTCTTCGTAATGGCGGGAGATCATGAGGTCGAATTCCGTCGTCCCTTTTGTCAGGTGCAGCTTGGCGGCGAGGGAGGAGTGGTCCCACTCGATGTCGCGAGTTGCTGGGTCCCGGCGGGGCGCGCCGAGCAACTGGATTTCACCGGTCCTTGCGGAGGCGATGCGGACCAGGACCATGTCGTCGCCGGTCTTGTAATCCCGGTTGAAATCCGCAGGTCGGAATGGATTGAACAGGTCCATGGGATTGAAGATCAGGCCGCTTCCCCAGGTCAGGGCCTGACGTCCCAGGGTGACGGCGCCCCAGTCGGGCAAATACGTCAGGGAGAGACGGTCCAGGCGATGGCGGAGGACGTGGCTGTCGTCGGAACCGACCGTTTTACTCAGGTCGAACAGACGATGGTCGTCCGTCGGGGGACCGCCCTCGGGTGCAAGCGCCGGAAAGGGGCCGGCCATTTTCGATGCGTTGCGGCGGGTATTGCCGCCCGATAGAAACGCTTCGTAATGGGCTTCGGCGTCCCATCGCTTTCCCAAATAGATTTTCGATTTCAATCGGAATTCGGCGGCGCCGTCGGTGAAGGCGTCTTTTTCCAGGATCGTCGTTTTCGGATCGGGCCAGGCAACGAGGCCCCGGGCCCGGAGATGGCCGCCCCATTGGGGATCGATTTCGAGACCGAAAGCCGGCGACCCGTGGCACATCATGGTCATCAAAAAAAGGATGCCGATCCGGGCCGCGACCCGGGGGCGGCGAATCCTACTGAACCGGGTGGTTGGCGTCATCGACGATCTGTCCGTCCCGAAGGCGCACCAGCCGGCGGGCGTGTTCCATAACCATCCGGTCATGAGTGGAAAAGATAAAGGTGACGTCCTTGTTCTCGTTCATCTCCCGCATCATTTCCAGGAGTCCCCTTCCGGTTTCTGAATCGAGGTTGGCGGTGGGCTCGTCCGCCAGGACAATGGACGGGTTGGAGACGATGGCCCGGGCCACGGCCACCCGCTGCTGCTGCCCGCCGGACAGCTCGTGAGGCCGGCGTCCGTATTTGTCCGCCAGCCCTACATCGTCGAGAATCGACCGGGCCCGTTCCCGGCACTCCCTCGCCGGGACCCCCTGGAGGAGCATGACGTATGCCACGTTCTCCTCGGCGGAGAGGACGGGGATCAGGTTGAATGCCTGGAAAATGAACCCGATTTTGTGGAGGCGCATGTCGGCCAGTTTGGAGGCGGTCATCTGGTCGACCCGGTCGCCGTCCAGGAGGATGGACCCTTCGTCGCAAGCGTCGAGCCCGCCGATGATGTTCAGCAGGGTGGTCTTGCCCGACCCGGAGGGCCCGGCCAGGGCGATGAACCCGCCCTTGTCCACGGAAAGATCGACTCCCCGGAGGGCGTGGACCTCGATGTCGCCCTGCCGGTAGGTCTTGCGGATGTTTTTGCACGCCACGATGGGCACTGGGTGTTCCTTCACAAGTCACACTCCACTATTCACACTGCACTCTTTTCATGTATGCGCCATGGCCTCCACCGGTGTAAACCGGGCGGCTTTGGCGGCAGGGTAGAGGCTGATGAGGAGCCCCAGTGCGAAGACCACCAGGTTGGCGGCGGCCAGGTCGCGGGATTCAAGCACGGGATAGACGACCCGCGAGATGCCGGCGAGATCCGTGCCGGCGGAAAAGGCCGACAGATCGATGCCCTTTTTGGACAGGGCCCAGACGCTGAGCAACGAAAAGAAGTTTCCCAGGGACAGACCCACGACCAGCAGCAAAAGCGATTCGGTCAATACGCTCCGGACGATCCACCAGGGCTTCATTCCCAGAGCCTTGAGCAGACCGAACTCCCGCATCCGCTCAAAGATGGCCATGAGAAGGGTGTTGACGATGCCGAACCCCATGGCGATGAAGATGATGAGGCGCCAGAGGTACATGAAGCCGTCGAAGATGTCCAGATAGCCGGTGATGGCGGGCAGGAGATCTCGCCAGGTATGGACTACGAAGGCGTCCGGAAGGACGGACCGAACATCATCGGCGACCGACGCCACCGAGGTTCGGTCCGCCAGCATCACGGCGATTTCGGAAACCGCATCGCCCATCCTGAGCATCTCCTGGGCTGTGGATTTGTGGACAAAGAGAAATCCCTTTTCAGTGGCCTCCAGTTCGGCCTCGAAGATGCCCGTAATGCGGAAAGCCCTGGAGGCGACCTCTTTCTGCGCATCCTGGGACATCAGCACCAGTTTGTGGCCCAGCCGGGTCTCGAAATCGTCCACCAGAGCCCGCCCCGCCAGGACGGCGTTGTCGTCGCCAGGGCGAAGATATCGTCCTTGGCTGATGGCGGGCCGTCCGATGAAAGAGACGGCGGATTCGGCTTCGGGATCGATGCCCACAAGGGTGATGCCGGCGGTGTGCCGCGCATTGTTGGCCACGGCGTTGACGCGCACCCGGGCCGCCCATCGGGCGTCGGGAGGCAATGCGTTCTCGATGATCGGGATGAGGCGGCCCGGATCGTCGATGCGATTTTCGATGACCGGGTCGCTCCGATAGCCTTCGCGGTGGATCTGGATGTGTCCGGTCAGGGTGTCGATGGCGTTCCGGACCATGCCGTCGGCCATCCCGCGCATGAGGGCGCCCAGAAAGACCATGGCCCATACCCCAACGACGATGGCCGTCAGGATAATGGCCGTCCGCCGGGTATTCCGCCAGAGATTGCGCCATGCGAGTTGAAGGTGCATCAGAGGGGCTCTATCACCTGACAGTTAGGCTTCTTGTGTATTGTCAGGATAGAAAGGGTTTTCGATCATGAGCGTATTTTCAATCAATTGGCCATGCTGCATATCCTCAGAATAGACTACTGTGCAGCCGGTTTCTAAAGATGATGCGAGAATCAGACTGTCCCAGTATGAATAAGCATATCTCTTTTTCAAAAAGAGACATTTCATAATTGTTCCATATTCTATTGGTTGGATATTCATGCTATCGTCAAGTTCCCAGAGATATTTGGCGATCGCGTCGTGTTCAATCCCATTTTTTGAAAGGGCGGAATAGATTTCACTCATGACTTGTATGCTGATGAAGACTTCCTTTCCGATCAAATCGGCTATGAGTCTAACGGCTATGTCATGTCTTGCTTCATTATTTTCAATGAAAGCATAAACCAAAATGTTTGTGTCAATGAAGGGTCTTTCGCTCATGAAGTTCATCCCTGCTAAATTTCCTGAAATTATTAATTTTAATAGGATTTAAAATTGATTTTGGCAACTTGGCCATTTTTTTTGCATCATCTTTGGAAGGCCCAGCGTCTTCAATCTTAACAAATGGTATTTCTTGCAATAAACTGGTTAGAAGGTGATATTTTGATTCATCATCAATTCTTATAACAATTCTCTTCATTTTTATATCCTGACTTCGGAATTATTGTTGGTGTGCATAAAAGATGGCCGTGAGATTGTTTTTCGGCTGTGCGATGGAGATTTTTTCGGGCATCTTGTCCTCCGTTGGCTTTCGGCTGCTCTGGCCTTTTTCCGCAAATGGCTTGGATCCGATTGATAACGGTTGAGCATCAAAGCCGATCTCCGCCCTACACATGCCGCATCGCCTCCACCGGGGTCAGTCGCCGGACCTTCAATGCCGGGTAAAGCGCCGTCAGCAACGTAGCCCCGAACACCAGCCCCGGCCCCAACAGGGCCGAGACCACCGACAGCTTCGGGTGAATGCGCCCGGAGATGCCGTATTGCCGCAGGAGTTCGCTGGCGCCGCCCAGGTCGATGCCGTGGGATTGAAAAAAGAGGGTGACGAGGCATCCCAGCAGGATTCCCGACCCGATGCCGATCAATGTCATGAACAGCGATTCGGCCAGCAGCATCCGGGTCATTCGTCCCGGTCGGGCTCCGATGGCCATCAGCACGCCGAATTCCCGGGTCCGCTCGAAAATGGCCATGAGGAAGGTGTTCAGGATGCTGAAGGCCACCACGATGATCAGTATTCCCCAGAAGATCAGACCGCCGATGAGGTCCAGCTTGATGGCCTGCATCAGGCCCGGCATGAGATCGTTCCAGTCCAGCGCCACAAGCGCCGGGTCGGCGTTCAGTCGCTCGATTTTTTTGGAGACCCGCTCCTTGACGCCGGACACCGCTCTTAAAGAATCGGCGATTACCACCACTTCATGGACCGCGCCCCGCATGAAATAGACCTCCTGGAAATAGGACAGCGGCATGTGGACCACCGACCGGTCGAATTCGTCCAGCCCTGAACTGAAGATCCCCTTGACCCGCAATACGGTGGCCGCCACCGACCCGTCCCGCCCCTGTCCGAGCACGGTCACGTCATCCCCCACGCCGACGTTGAGATTCCGGGCCAGCAGCCGCCCCACCAAGGCCGAATCCATATCGTCGGCAGCCAGATATTTCCCCTCCCGAATCAGCGTTTTCAGGGTCGATACATGGGCCTCCCGTTCCGGAATGACGCCCACCACCAGTCCGCCGTAGGTGCGCTCCTGGGAGGAGAGGAGGGAGAATCCATTGGCCCGGAGCGTGTAGGCGGCGACATCCGGGTCTGCTTCCAGGATTTTCGCGACGGCGGAAGGATCGGCGACCACCCGGCGCATGTCCCGATTGTCGTGATAACCTGCGGCCTGCACCTTCAGGTGGCCTGTTTGAATTCGGACCGAGGCGTTGATCATGGTTTCGTAGCTCCCGAACTGGAACGACAGCATGAAGACCAACAACAGGCTGGCAAAGGCGATGGCGCCGATGGTCAAGCCGGTGCGTCGGGGATTGCGCCAGAGATTGCGCCAGGCCATCTTGGAGGTGTCGGCGGACATGGCAGGAGATGCTATCGTCCGGGATTTCGCAGGGCGGATACGGTGAACAGCCGGTCCGGAAGATCCTCCTTGAATGCCAGTTCCCGGTATTCCAGTTCCGTGTAGGCATCTTCACCGTCGGCTTTCTGCATCCGCCACACCTTGGGGAAGCGTTTGCCGTCCATCATCCGGATGTCCATGGTCTTCATGGTCTTGACCGGTTCCAGATCCTCATCGAAAAAGATTTCTTCCAGAAAGATGTGATCCTCCC
>JAABTD010000085.1 GCA_011390065.1 Desulfobacteraceae bacterium | reverse complement strand
CATCTTCATCGTTGCCGTTGCGTTCGGCCTTCATTATTTTAACGTGGTGTATATCCCGTGGTTCGATTATTCCGGCGGACCGGACGTGAAGACCCCGGAATCGGTGGAACGGGTCGTGGGCGGCAAGGACGCCAAGCGGAAAGCGGCCGACGAGGCGCTGGGCGACAACTGAACCGCTGTTCAGTTCACCGACCTGTTTAGTTCACTGACCTGTTTAGTTCACTGACCTGTATTAGTTCACTGAATAGATGAGCACCGGCCAGTATTCCATCGCTTTTTCAGGAAACTGAACGCTGAGTTTCAAGACGCCGGCGACGGGTCGGATCGTTCCGTGGTAGCGGTCCGCCCCATCCTTTTCCAGATCGCGCCATTGTCCCGCGTTGAGCAGGGTCGCACCTGATATTTCCGGGGACGCCATGGAAAACGTATATTTGTTTCCCTCTTCCAGACGCCCTGTTATGGGCGCCTGTTCTACCCGGAGAACGCGGCCTTTATAGTAGTGGACTTTGGGGAAGTCGGTGAAATCTTTTCTGCTCATGGCTTCCCGCAGCGCCTCTCCCGGGACGCCGAGGTGGTAGAAGGACCGCAGGAGGGGGCGCCCCGGATAGGCCTGGGTTTCGAACGCATCCAGCGTCATCTTTTGTCTGACCAGTTGCCACTCTGGATCGAATGGCAAATGATCGAAGAGAAAATACGCCGGCGGCGTCAAAAAATAGATGCCGTCGAATTTTTTGACGAATCGCTCCTCCTCGATGAGACCCGCCCCCCAGGTAGGGTCGATCAGCCGCCAGTCGCCGTCGATCTTCACTGCGATCCACTCATGGTTGACGTCGGCAAAGCGCCGACCGGGATAATAGGAATGCCCCTTGCTGTACCCGCGAATCCGGCGGGTTTCCAGGCCGGCCCGCCGGGCCAGTTCGTCAAAAAGCGATGAATACCCATCGCACAGCCCCTTGCGGGATTCGAGCGTCTGTCGGGCCCCGGGTTTGTTGATCCTCCCCGAAAAAGGCTTTGGCTGCACATCATAAGCGATGTTGCCGGCGATCCATCGATAGAGGGCCCGAGCCGTCTCGGCATCGTTCCGGGCCGGTGCGGTCAGATAGGCCGTCAGGCGGTCAAGAGACCTTTCCGCCTCCGGCGGCGCGTTGAGAGCGTGTCGATCGATGGCGGCGTAAACCGCGTCGTCGATCGGTCCCGTCTCACGCGCCGCGGGAATGCGGGGCGCGTTTTCCGCATCGGGCGTACCGCCGCAGCCGGCGACCAGCGCCCCGCAGAGGCCCCAGAAAACTGCATGGCGCAGCAGGGATTTCATGCCGTCACTCCCTGAATACCAGCTTGCCGCCCATGAGGCCGGCGATGACGGCGAACAGCAGCAGAAAGAGGTGGAGGAGCAGGAAGATCCACCCGGGGCCGCCGCCGCTGCTGGCGACGTCCGGATCGACGATCCACCACATCAGCAGGAAAACGGTCAGAACCGTCACCAGGGTTCCACAGAGGATTTTCGTGAAAAACAGGTCGGTTCTGGCCCCTTTGTATTTGTATTTCCAGCTTTTATAACCGGTGTAGAGCACTGCGGGCATGGCCAGGAGGACAACGGCCAAGTTGCAGATCGCCGCCATCTCCAGGGTCGGGCAGCCGAAAAGAAGAGCGATGAGTACGAACAGCGCGGTGACGGGCAGGACGCCGTTGGGAACGTGAACGGTCATGGGGTGGGCATGGTATTGGACGATCATCCCGGACAGCTTGTCTTCTTTCCCCGCTGCCTTCGAGACCGAGGGGCCGTCTTCCCGGGGCTCAGCCTTTTCGGGTTCCGATTCGGCGGCGGGCGTGTCCGGTCGGGCGGCGGCCTCCTTTTTCGATTCCCCTTCGTCCGGCAACTCAATAAATTTGCTTTTATCCGCGCCGCAGACCGGACATTTCTCGGGAGGTTCTTCCCCCTCATGGATGTAGCCGCATACGATGCATTTCCATTTCTTCATTCCGTTCCTCCCCATTTATTAGAAATAGTGGCGATTTCCGACTGGCAAGGGGATGGGAACAACCCATTCCCCTTCCTCCCATTCCCCTTCCTCTAATTGCGCAGAGGCGTAAAATTATCAGAGACGGAAAAAATTGACAATAAAAAATGAGGAGGTCGTGGGGGCGGGAAGGATGAAACCGGTGGGGCGGGATCAAAAAAGGCCCATCCACCCTTCTCGGATGGATCGGACCTTTTAATTTCTTTTGTTTAATTTCTTTTATTGGCGTCCCCAAGGGGATTTGAACCCCTGTCGCCGGCGTGAAAGGCCGGTGTCCTGGACCTGGCTAGACGATGGGGACGCAAGTTGTTGCTTTGGTGGGCCGTGCTGGGCTCGAACCAGCGACTCTCTGCTTAAAAGGCAGATACTCTACCGACTGAGTTAACGGCCCTCAGTAAAAAACCAATTTATAGCAGATTTTTTGGGGCTGTCAACATAAAAATGGACAACAGGTCAAAAAATCATCTCTTAACCCATTCGCACCCCGTCTGCCGGCAGGGCGTCGCATTCTGACTTGCCGGAAAGGAAGAAGCCTGCTATGAAACGCGCATCCGATTCATCTGCCGGGCCGAATAGAATCCCGGGAGGGATGCCCGCCGGCGCGCCCGGAAGGGACGCCAGGAATTCGCACGCGATTTCAGTTTTTTATCGGCGTAAAAAAAGCAAATGTGAGCTTGCAGAAAACTCTTGACAAGCCAAAAATACAAATGATATATGTGCTCTCTGTTTATCAGGTTATCTGACTGAATTCAGTAGATATTTCCGTTGGCGTTTAGCCCGTGTCGCGGGCGGTGAAGATAGTGTTTGTATAACGGTTTTTATAGGTTAAAGCGAGCTGGTCGAAATGGTGTTTGACCATCTGAGATGAAGGGAGGTGCGAACAGTCGAGGATTGTACCGCAGCATAACTGGAATCGATATGGTAACGTTTAATCAAAAGTCAGGAGGTATGATAAATGCCAAGTTTCGTAATTAATGAGAAGTGTGACGGCTGCAAGGGCGGCGACAAGACCGCATGCATGTACATTTGCCCCAACGATCTGATGGTCCTGGAGCCCAACTCCATGAAGGCCTACAACCAGGAACCCGATCAGTGCTGGGAATGCTTTTCCTGCGTCAAGATCTGCCCCACCCAGGCCATCGAAGTGAGAGGCTACGCCGACTTCGTGCCGCTGGGAAGCAGCATCATGCCGATGATGGGCACCGAGGACGTGATGTGGACCTGCAAGTTCCGCAACGGCACCATCAAACGCTTCAAGTTCCCCATCCGGACAACCCCCGAGGGACAGGCCAACGCTTATCCGGATCTGAAAGGCAAAGACCTGGACAGCGATCTGCTCAGCACGGAAGAAGCGGACGGGTATTCGATCCCGAAACCCCAGGCGACCGTCTAGCAGAGTTCTTGCCCGCCATTTCTATCGTTGTTTTGGACAGTTTCGACATAATAAACAATTCGGCCCGACAAGCGTCGGGCGATATTCCCAAGGAGGTTGAAGCATGGCATTACCGAACAAACCGAAGGGTGAACTCAAGGCCGTTAGGGATCCTGAAGTCGAGGAGCGTGAAGTCGATATCCTGATCGTCGGCGGCGGCATGGCTGCCTGCGGGACCGCATTCGAGGTTAAAAAATGGATGTCCGACGGCCAGAGCGTTCTGCTGGTCGACAAGGCCGCCATGGAGCGCTCCGGCGCGGTGGCCCAGGGGCTTTCCGCCATCAACACCTATATCGGCGACAATAGCGCCGACGACTACGTCCGCATGGTGAGAAACGACCTGATGGGCATCGTCCGTGAAGACCTGATCTTCGACCTGGGTTGTCACGTGGATGACTCGGTTCATCTGTTTGAAGAGTGGGGACTGCCGGTCTGGAAGAAAACCGAAGACGGCAAAAACCTGGACGGCAAGAAGGGCCTGAAACAGGGCACCCTGAAATCCGGCGCCACCCCGGTGCGCACCGGCAAATGGCAGATCATGATCAACGGCGAATCCTACAAGCGGATCGTGGCCGAAGCCGCCAAGCTCGCTTTGGGCGATGACAACATCCTTGAGCGCGTCTTCATCGTCGAACTGCTCCTGGACGCCAAAAACGAGAACCAGATCGCCGGCGCGGTCGGTTTTTCCGTTCGCGAGAACAAAGTATACATCATCAAATGCAAAACCATGATGGTCGCTTGCGGCGGCGCCGTGAACATCTATCAGCCCCGTTCCGTCGGCGAGGGCAAAGGCCGGGCCTGGTATCCGGTATGGAACTCCGGTTCCACCTACACCCTCTGCATGAAAGTCGGCGCCGAGCTGTCCATGATGGAAAACCGTTTCACCCCGGCTCGTTTCAAAGATGGTTACGGCCCGGTCGGCGCCTGGTTCCTCCTGTTCAAGGCCAAAGCCCTCAACGGCCTGGGCGAAAACTACGTCGCCAGCGACGTCGCCAAGCAGGAACTCGAAAATTATGCGCCTTATGGAACCGCCGCCATCACCCCGACCTGTCTGCGGAACCACCTGATGCTGTTCGAGATGAAAGCGGGCCGCGGCCCCATCATCATGGACACCGTGACCGCGCTGGCCGAAATCGGCAAGACCATGGACAAGAAGGAACTCAAGCACCTCGAGTCCGAGGCGTGGGAAGACTTCCTCGACATGACCTGCGGTCAGGCCAATCTGTGGTGCGCCACCAATACCGAGCCCGAGAAAAAGAACTCCGAGATCATGCCGACCGAACCCTACCTGTTGGGGTCTCACTCCGGTTGCTGCGGTCTGTGGTGTTCCGGCCCGGATTACGATTGGGTCCCGGATGCCTACAAATGGGGTCACAACGGCAAAGTCTACAATCGGATGACCACGGTTGCGGGCCTGTTCACCTCCGGCGACGGCGTCGGCTGTTCCGGTCACAAGTTCTCCTCCGGTTCGCACGCCGAGGGCCGGATGGCCGCCAAGGCCATGGTCAAGTTCGTGCGGGACAACAAGGATTATACCCCGACCCTGGCCAAGTCCAAGGAAGAGCTGGTGGACATCGTCTACAAACCGGTCCGGGTGTTCCTCGACAACCATGAATACACCACCGCTATCGACATCAACCCGAACTACCTCAAGCCCGAAGGCATGATGTATCGGCTGATGAAGGCGACCCATGAGTACGGCGCCGGCACGGCGACCTACTACCAGACCACCAGCAAGAACCTCGAGATTGTCATGGATCTGCTGGAGACCATGCGCGAGGATTGCGAGAAGCTGGCCGCCGGAGACCTCCACGAACTGATGAGGGCCTGGGAAATCTATCACCGCATCTGGACGGTGGAATCCCACCTGCGCCACATTTCGTATCGGAAAGAGACCCGTTATCCCGGCTTCTACTATCAGGCCGACTATCCGAAACAGGACGATGAGAACTGGTTCTGCTTCACCAACTCCAAGTTCGATCCCAAGACCCAGACATGGGATACCTTCAAGCGGGATTACATCAAGATCATCCCCGATTAATCATTCGGTAGGCGGAATGCCGATCGTTAAGACGGTCGTCCGAGTGGATTGATTTGGAAATACCTCCAGGCGTCGAAAGGCGCCTGGAGGTTTTTATTAAGAAAAAGGGGCCGTTGGCGATAGGCTATGGGCGATAGGCTATGGGCGTGGGGCATGGGATGCCGTCCATCGCCTATCGCCTATAGCCCATCGCCCGAAACCCTTAAATCTATCACCGGATATAATGGAGGGATAGCATGACAGAAGATAAGCAAGCCCCTGCGAGCGGGTCCATCCTGGTCGTCGGAGGGGGAATCAGCGGGTTGACCACGGCCCTGGAAGCGGCGGAAGTCGGGTACGAGGTGTTCCTGGTTGAAAAAAACCCCTATCTCGGCGGCAGAGTCGCACAGTTGAAGCAGTACTTTCCCAAATTGTGTCCTCCCACCTGCGGGCTGGAAATCAATTTCCGGCGCATCAAAGACAATCCGAGAATCAAGGTGTTCACCCTGGCAGAGGTGGAGAAGGTCTCCGGCGTTCCTGGCGACTATACGGCGGAGATCAAGCTGAATCCCCGTTATATCAATGAAAACTGCACCTGCTGCGGGGAATGCGCCCAGGCCTGCAAGATGGAAGTCGCCAACGATTTCAACTTCGGGATGGATCGGATCAAAGGGGCCTACCTGCCCCATGAGATGTCCTTTCCGGCCCGTTACGTTTTGTCGCCCCAGATCATCGGAACCGAAGACGCCCAGCGGGCCAAGGACGCCTGCAAGTACGATGCGGTCGATCTGGACATGAGCGCCAAGACCCTGAAACTGGATGTCGGCGCCGTGGTATGGGCCACCGGCTGGCAGCCCTATGACGCCAACCGGATCGACAATCTCGGTTACGGCCGGCATCCCAACATCATCACCAATATGATGATGGAACGGATGGCCGCCCCCAACGGCCCCACCAAGGGCGCGATCCAGCGGCCCTCGGACGACAAGGCCCCTGAAAGCGTGGCCTTTGTCCAGTGCGCCGGTTCCCGTGATGAAAACCACCTGCCCTATTGCTCCTATATTTGTTGCATGGCCTCCCTCAAACAGGCCACCTATGTGCGGGAACAGTACCCCGATGCCAGAATCTACATCTTCTACATCGATATCCGCACGCCGGGTCAACGGTATGAAAAATTTTATCAGGACATCAAGGCGGACGAGAACATCTTTCTCATCAAGGGCAAGGTGGCCGAGGTCGAGGAAGATCCGGACACCAAGAACATCACCGTGGTGGCCGAGAACGCCGTGACCGGCGAGAAGATCCGACAGACCGTTGACATGGCGGTCCTCGCCACCGGCATGCAGCCGGCTGCTGCGACAACCCAGCTTCCTGCGGATCTCACATTCAATGCGGATGGCTTCATCGTCAATGATTTTGAAAAGGGCGGGATGTTTGGCGCGGGATGCGCCAACAAACCGGCCGACGTCATGTCGTCCAACCAGAACGCGACCGGTATGGCCATGAAAGCGATACAAACCCTGGTGAGAAGGTAGGAGGATATCCATGGATAAAAAATTTGGTGTCTATATCTGCACCGGCTGCGGCATCGGGGAATCCATCGATACCGCCAAGCTGTGCGACCTGGCAGAGGAAGAGGGGCTTACCTGCAAGACCCACTCCATGTTCTGCGGCAAGGAAGGCTTGGACCTGCTGAAATCAGAGGTCGAAGGCGGCGTCAATACGCTGGTCCTGGCGGCCTGCTCCCGGCGGGTCAACTATGATATTTTCCGATTCGACGGCTGCATCGTCGATCGGGTCAACCTCCGGGAAGGGGTGGTCTGGTCTCATCCGCGAGCGCAGTTTCCCGCCCTGACGGAAGAAGAAAAGGAAGACGAGGACAAGTTCGACCGCGTTCAAATGATGGCTGAAGACTATTTGCGCATGGGAATGGCTCGGGTCGAACGGATCAAACTGCCGGAACCCTACCAGCTGGATACCCTCAACCGCAAGATCCTGATCATCGGCGGCGGCGTCACCGGCATGTCGGCGGCAGTGGATGCGGCCAAGGCCGGCTACGAGGTCACGATCGTGGAAAAAGAGGCGACTCTGGGCGGGTATGCGGCCAAAATCCGGAAACAGTTGCCGATCAAAGACCCGTATGAGACGCCGATTCCACCTATCGTCCAGTCCTGCATCGACGCGGTGGAACAGCAATCCAGGATTTCGGTGCGCACCAATGCGGTGGTGGCCCGAATCGCCGGCCAGCCCGGGGAATTTACCGTCACGTTCAAAAAACCGGGCGAAAAGATTGAATTTGACGTTCCCTATCCGCTGCCCGAAGAGATGATGGTCGATGAAAGCGGCAAGGAACTCGATCCTGAAACCCTTCATCAGCGATTCATGGAATACAACGAAGGCCGCCGGGACATCCTGACCCTCGATCCCGACGGGGAGATGTTCGGCGCCGTGATTCTGGCGGCCGGATGGCGGCCCTACGAACCGAAAAAGGATGAATTCGCCCATCTCGGCTTCGGCCAGTTGCCGGACGTGGTGACCAATCACAAATTCGAAGAGATCGCGGCCCAGGGCAAGATCCTTCGTCCCTCCGACGGCAAGGAAGCCAGATCGGTGGTTTTTATCCAGAGCCCTGACCTGGAAAGCGACGCTGATTTCGATTACGCCGGCGCCGTCACCAGCCTGGTGGCCCTCAAGCAGGCCACCTATGTCCGGGAAGATTTCGAGGACGGTAAATCGTTTATCTTCTACCAGCATATGCGCACCCCCGGCCTGAACGAGAATTTCTACAAAAAGGTTCAGCAGGACCCAGGCATTTTCATGACCAAGGGCAAGGTCGCCGCCGTATCGAAAAACGGCGACGGCATGATGGTGGAGGCGGAAGATACGCTCCTTGGCGAAAAACTGCATGTAAAAGCCGACATGGTGGTGCTGGCCACCGGCATGGTGCCGCTGACCAAGGATGAGCCCGTGGTCAACATGGCCTACCGCCAGGGACCGGCCTTCCGGGACATCGATTTGTTCAACGGCTATGTGGATTCCAATTTCATCTGCTTTCCCTACGAGACCCAGCGGACGGGCATTTATGCCGCCGGCGCCGTCCGGCGCAGCATGACCATGGAAGAATGCATGGAGGACGCGTCCGGGGCCGCGTTGAAAGCCGTTCAATGCCTCGAATCGGTCAATCGGGGCGTATCGGTCCACCCCCGGTCCGGGGATATGACCTTCCCGGATTTCTTTTTCCAACGTTGCACCCAGTGCAAACGCTGCACCCAGGAATGCCCCTTCGGCGCCATCGACGACGACGCCAAGGGCACGCCCAAACCGAATCCCACCCGTTGCCGCCGCTGCGGCACCTGCATGGGGGCCTGCCCGGAGCGGATCATCAATTTTTCCGATTACAGCATCGATTCGATCGGTTCCATGGTCAAAGCGGTGGGCGTTCCTTCTGAAGACGACTATACCGAGCCGCCTTTCCGGATTCTCGGACTGGTCTGTGAAAACGATGCGTACCCGACGCTGGACATCGCCGGTCTCAACCGCATCTCCTATTCGGCGGATGTGCGGATCATCCCCATCCGATGCCTGGGTTCCATGAACGTGATCTGGATCAAGGACGCCCTTTCCCAGGGGATGGACGGCGTTTTCCTGCTGGGGTGCAAGCATGGCGACGATTACCAGTGTCATTTCGTGAAAGGTTCCGAACTGGCGGAAATCCGGGTCAAAAAGATCGGCGACGCCCTGGCCAGCCTGGCGCTGGAAGAAGAGCGGGTCGCGCAGTTTGAAGTGGCCATCGACGATTACCCCAAGATCCCGAAAATCATCAATGACTTCGTGGAGCAGATCGAGGCGCTCGGACCGAACCCCTTCAAGGGATTCTGATCTGAGAAGACCCCGATCGTCCGTCGTTTGTCAAGACGGCGCCGGTCGCCCCTTTGGGCGACCGGCCATGACGAAGGACAAACCCGCAAATGACAATTAAGGAGGTATTGGCATGACGGATAAATACCTGGTGGAGCCTGACATCGGTTTTCTGAACGAGGTGGTCGGGCTTGGGGGCGATACCCTTAAAAAATGTTACCAGTGTGCGACGTGTTCGGTGGCCTGTCCCATTTCGCCGGACAATAAACCGTTCCCACGCAAAGAGATGATCGCGGCGAGCTGGGGACTCAAGGACCGGCTGGTCGGAAATGCGGACGTGTGGCTCTGCCACAATTGCGGCGATTGCACGACATTGTGTCCCCGGGACGCCAAGCCCGGCGACGTCATGGCGGCGATCCGCTCTTACGCCATTACGGAGTACGCCCGGCCCAAAGGCATGGCGCAGGCCGTCAACAAAATTAACAAGCTTCCCATGCTTCTGGGATTTCCGGTGGCCCTGATCATCATTCTCGGGGCGATCACCGGCCTGGTGAACTGGTCGCCGACCGGCGAAATCGTCCATGCAAAATTCATCTCCACCTGGCTGGAGGACATCCTCATCATCCCGGCGTCTATTTTTGCCGTGGTCGTTTTTGCCCTTGGACTCAAACGGTTCATTGCCGATATTCACCAGAACGCGCTTGACGCCGGCAAGACCGATAAGGAAAAGATCGATGCCGCTGAATTCCTCAAAGCACTGGTGCGGGTGATTCCGCGCATCCTCAAGCACTCGAAGTTTTCACAATGCGGGGAAAACGAAGAGCGGGCCACATCCCATATGATGGTGTTTTTCGGGTTCATCGGCCTGTTCATTGTAACGGGCATTTTCTTCGTGGTGCTCTACATTTTCGGCATCCACGGGCCGTATTCTCAGCTCAATCCGGTGAAGTGGCTGGCCAATATCGCCGGCGTCTCCCTGGTCATCGGGTCGGCCCTGATGATCAAAAACCGGCTGGCCAAGACGGATCAGGTCTCCACCTACAAAGACTGGCAGCTGATCGGCCTGGCCCTGGCGCTGGGACTCACCGGCATGTTGACCGAGATGACCCGGCTGGGCGGCGCGGCCGGGCTCTCCTACACGCTCTATTTCATCCACCTCGTGTTTGTGTTCGCCCTGTTTGTCTACCTGCCGTTTTCCAAATTGGCCCACCTGGTTTATCGCACCGTGGCCATGGCCTATGCGGAGTACAGCGGCCGGAAATTCTAAGCTTAACCCCCCGGCCCCCTTCACTTTCAGGGGAGGGGCCGGGGGATGGGTTTTCCATAAAAAAGGGAGCGGGGGAAATAATCCCCCGCTCCCTTTTCCTGTTTCAGGCGTCTTGATTAAGGCGCCGCGGCCGCTTTATGCGCCTGTAGCGGCCTTGTGGGTCTTGATCTCGATTTTGTCGGTCAGACCTTCATAATACTGCCGCAGAATCTCAACCACTTCATCGCGTCCGAAATGATCGGGGAGGTTTCCGCCTTCGGAAAGCAGCTTTCTCAGCATGGTGCCGGAGAGCAGGACGCGGTCATCTTTGCCATGGGGGCAGGTGCGAAGAGAGGCCATGCCGTCGCATTTGAAGCAGAAGAAGGTCCAGTCGATCTTCAGCGGCGTGCAGAGAAGGGCCTTGCCGGGTTCGTCCGGAGTGGGGATCTGGTCGAAGATGGTCTGGGCTTCGAACATGCCGTAAAAATCGCCCACGCCGGCGTGGTCGCGGCCGATGATCATCCGGGAGCATCCGTAGTTCTGACGGAAGGTGGCGTGGAGAAGCGCTTCACGGGGTCCGGCGTAGCGCATATCCAGCGGATAGCCGCCCTGAACGACCTTGTCTTCCACGAAGTAATTCTTCACCAGCGAATCGATGCATTTCACGCGCACTTCCGCCGGAATGTCGCCGGGCTTCAGGTTGCCCACCAGGGAATGAATATAAACGCCGTCGCAGACTTCCACGGCGATTTTGGCCAGATACTCATGGGACCGGTGCATGGGATTCCGGAGCTGCAGGGCCGCCACTTCCTTCCATCCGCGCTTTTCAAATTCTTTCCGGGATTCTTCCGGCCGCTGATAGATGCCGGCGTATTGGGTCGGATAGGCGCCTTCGCTCAGCACCTTGACGGGCCCGGCGAGGTTGATGGGGTGCTGGTTCATGACCATCTGGACGCCCGGGTGATCGTCTTTGGCGATCTTCCAGAATTCTTCCGGCGTCTTGGTCCCTTCTCCCATGTAAACCTTTTCACATTCGTACTTCTTGTTCTCTTCGGTCATCTCGAATTTCTCGGTGACCTTCATGGTGGCCATGATCTCGTCCTGGAACGTGTCCAGAAGCGCGACTTCATCGCCCTCTTTGATGCTGTCGGCGATCTCTTTTTCAATGGACAGGGTCACCGGGATGGGCCAGAAAGTGCCGTCCGCCAGCAGATAATTGTCGCATACGTTCTGCCAGTCGGCTTTGGTCATGAAGCCGGTGAGGGGGCTGAAGCCGCCGATGCCCATCATGATCAGGTCGCCCTTTTCCCGAGGGGAAATGGGAACTTTTTTGAGCTTTTCCGCTTTTTTCTTTTCCGCTTCGAGTTCGGCGCCTTCCAGAAGACAGCAGGTCAGCCCTTTACCCCCATGGGGAGGAATTAACTGTGACATTGGTTCTTTTCTCCTTTCAATGGTTTCTTGATTAATTACGAGGTATCCCGCCGATACCATTTAATTCGAATATAAAGATGTAGTAATTAATAGGGAATAAGAAATTTGTCAAGAGCAATTAACGGCGCCGATTCCGGCGACGGGCTTTTTCAGGGGGCGGAATTTATAGGCTTTATCTTTCGCGATGAATTTGGTAATATTTACAAATAATTTTGATTTTATCACTTTTGCTTTTATCAATAAGGAGGTGTCCCATGTTCAAAGAGATTCGAAAAGGGATGATGGCCGGCATCGGGGTTGTGGTATTGACCCGGGAGAGGGTGGAAGAGGCGACCCGGAAGCTGGTGAAAGAGGCCAAGCTGTCGGAAGAGGATGCGCGCCGCCTTGCGGAAGATCTGGTGGAAAGCGGGGAAAAGCAGTTCGCCAAACTGGAGAAGGCCATGGGGGACGCTTTCAAGGGGGGCCTGGACAATTTGGGCGTGGGACGTCAGGAAACCCTGGAGCGGGTCAAGCACAAGCTGGATGCGCTGGAAATTCGCCTTTCGATTCTGGAAAAGGCGCACGAGGCTGAAAAAGAAGGGGCGTAACCGGTGGATATCAAGTCGCTGAGCAATCTGGGCCGATTCAAGGACATTGTTTTCATCCTGTTGAAATACGGGTTTGAAGATCTGGTGGAGCGCCTCGAATTGCCCGGCTGGAAGACCACGCCGCCGCGTCCGGCGGCCTCTCATGGGCTGGGAACCTATGAGCGGCTCCGGATGGCCTTCGAAGAGTTGGGTCCCACCTTTGTGAAGATGGGGCAGATCATGAGTCTCCGGCCCGATCTGCTGCCGCCGCGGTTGATTGTCGAACTCGAGAAACTCCAGAACGATGTGGCGGAGATCGAATTTTCAGAGGCCCGGAAGGTGATCGATGACAATCTGGAAAAACCGCTGGAATCGGTCTTCCCGGTCTTCGATCCGAAGCCCATTGCAGCGGCCTCCCTGTCTCAGGTCTATCGGGCCGCCTTGTCGCCCCAGGGACCAGCGGTCGCCGTCAAGGTGCAGCGGCCCCATATCCGCCACACCATGGAGATGGATCTGAACATCTTTTCCGCTGTCGCCAAACGCATCCACCAGCGATACGAAGAGATCCGTCTCTACGATCTGCCCGAACTGGTCCGGGTGACGCGGCGCACCCTCATGCGGGAGTTGGATTTTACCCGGGAAGCGCGGTATATGCGGATCGCCAAGTCCAACATGGCCGAACAGCCGGGGATTTACATTCCCGATGTCTATGACGAATATTGCACGCCGCAGCTCCTGGTGATGGAATTTATCAAAGGCGTTCCGCTCAGAAAAGTCGAGCTGGAGACCATCGGCGACAACCATAAGATGGCGCGCATCGGACTCCGGGCCGGCATCAAGCAGATATTCGAGGACGGCTTTTTCCACGCGGATCCCCATCCGGGGAATTTAATCTTCACGGAGGACCATCGATACTGCCTGGTGGACTGGGGCATGGTGGGCCGGTTGACCATCGGCGACCGATACGACCTGGTGGACATGATCCGCGCCCTGGCCGACCGGGACGGCCAGGCGCTCCTGGACACCGTACTGAAAGTCGCGGTCCATAAAAACGACGACATCAACACCCGGAGCCTCGAACGGGAGCTGCTGGAGATCATCGACCTGTACTCGGCCGTCCCCATCAAAGACCTGAACCTGGGCAAGCTGCTGCTCGACATCACCGACACCATGCGCGAACACCATCTGGGCATCCGGCCGGATATGGCCACCATGATCAAGGCCCTGATCACCCTGGAAGGGGTGGCGCGGTGGATCTATCCGCCACTGGACGTCATATCGGAGGCCGAGCCCTTCATCCGCCAGATCGCCTCCAGACGATACAGTCCCAAGGCGCTGTGGCGGAATGCGACCACCACCCTCGCCCACGTCTTCACCCTGCGCGGCGGCATGCCCCGGCGCCTGGCCAGGATCGTCCAGAAGCTGGAACACGGCAAGCTCCATATCCGGTTCGAGCACGAAAATCTGCAGGGATTGCAGGAGACCTTTGACAATATCGCCAACCGCCTCACCTTCGGAATCATTATCGGGGCGCTAATCATCGGATCGTCCATGATCATCACCACCGGCGTCCGACCCTATCTTTTCGGATACCCGGCCTTCGGCATCATCGGCTATATGGTATCGGCGCTTCTGGGCCTGTGGCTGGTGTTCAATATCATCCGATCCCGGAATTACTGAGATGAATGGCCTCTTCGATGCTTTTTCACGGAACGGAAAGGTTGGGGAATACTGAACCGAAGACTTGATATTTCGCCGTATGCCGGTTTACACTTTGATCATCTTCTGGTCAGATGCCACACGGAGCGGTCTCATGAGAAATTCGAGAATGTTTGACGCGGTATTGTTGCAAAGGATTGCCGGAATTCTTCTCCTGGCGTTCCTGTCCACAGGGTGCGCCGACATGATCCGGCAGGAAAAACCGGAATTGCCGCCGCCGGCCCGGCCGGGAGCGATTCGAACGGGAGCGATTCGGACGGAAACGCTTTCGCTCGGCGATCACATCACCCACCGGGTCCGTTCGGGGGAGACGCTTTCCGGCATTGCCATGGCCTACTACGACACCTATCTGACGGATGTTTACTATCATCTTTCCCGCGGTCAGTTCATGACTCAAGAAGCCGGTCGCCCCTACCCGGAAGACGCCCTCAGACGGATGGGCAAGGTGTCCGACGTCATCGCCAGGCTCAATGAGCTGGATTCCTTCAAACTTAAAGTGGGCGGCGACATCGTTTTGCCCCGAATTCTGGGCCTGCCTTTCCGGAAGGAAAAGCCGCAGCCCGAAAAACCCCCGGCAACCGCAATATCGGCAGGGAAAGCGGCGGAAGCGGCGGAAGCGGCGGAACCTCCCCCGGAAAAGCGGAAGACCGAGGATACTGACGCGGCTTTCCGGAAACTGCTCGGCGAGGGGCGTCGGTATTTCGAACGAAAGGGTTACGCCGCCGCCATTGTGCCCTTTTCCTGGGCCTACCGCCTCAAGCCGCAAAATCCGGTCGTTCGCGAATACCTGCATGAAAGTTATGCGGCGTTGGGGGAAGCGGCCTTTGCGGAAAAGGACTACCTGCGCGCGGTTAAAGCCTTTGAGGCTGCGCTGCAATACGACGCGGCATGTACGGAGTGTCGCCAGAAAAAGGCGGCCGGCGAAGAGCGGTACAAGGATCTTCATTATAAAAAAGGCATCCGGTATTTCGAAGACGAGCAACTGGAACAGGCCATCGCGGAATGGGAACGGGTCCGGGAGATCGACCCCGATTACCAGAATGTGGCAAAGAACATCGAATTGGCGCGCCGGTTGCTGAAACGGCTGGGGGAGATGGAAAAAGAGTGAATCAGATGCGGCCGATATGGGATCGGGTCACCCAGCCGATTTTGCCGTCCGAAAAATAGATCCTGAAAAACCCTTCTTTTTCTCCCTCGATGACCACTTTGGCGCCGGCGTGGAGAACGAAGAGTTGCGTGGCGTCCTCCGACAGTCCCGACCGGACCGGCGCCGTTTCCGGCAGGACGATCCCCTCCCGTGCGGATGCAGCTTCATAATAGTTGTAAATCGCCGTTGCGGTGAAAATGAGCGCAATCGCCAGCAGGGGCCGGGCGATCCCCTTCAGCGCTTTTTTCCGCCGAAAGAACCGAACGGTCATCACCAGCCAGAACAAGCCGTTGAAGACCAGCGCAACGACCGCCGTCGCGCCGGGACTTGCGAGATGCCGCCAGAAGAACAGGATGCGGTAAATCGATGCCGGCGGGGTCTCCCGCTCGTCTGTCGCCAGGGACAGGGCATAGGCGTGATTGAAATTGAGATCCGGATCATCCGGAGCCAGTTTCAAGGCCCGCTCGTACCAGAGGATGGCGGGGCCCAAATCGCCGTTTTTCAGATGGGCATTCCCCAGGTTGTAATAAAGCCGGGGGTTCCGGATGCCGGATGCGGCAATGGTTTCGAAAGCGGCGACGGCGGCGCCGTAGTCCCCCTCCCCATAGGCCGCCACCCCTTCTAGAAAGGTTCGCGCCGCTGAGGACCCGTCGGCGGCGGCCCCCGCGGCTCCCGTCAGCGCCAGAGACGCCACAGCCGCCGCCACGATCCACCCCCGCCACTGGCGTCCCCTGTTCCGATACTCCTGACGGTTCACGATATTCTCCTGACAACGTCCCGGGTTTCCGACAGCAATCGGTTACGTTCCCGGGCATCCAGCGGTTTGCCGCCGAATCTGGCGGATTCAATCCGCTCCAGAAGCGCCGACGCGGCCTGTCTGACTTCAACGGGAACGTCCGCCGGGCCGAGGATGGCTTCAGCCTCGGTCCAGGTGAGGGATTCTCCCTGAACCCCCGCCCTGGAGAGAATCGCCGACACCAGGGCCCGGTAGAGGCAGGAGAGAAACGCATCGTCTTCGATGCCGGCGGCGCCGGCGGATTTCAGGGAGATCCGGGCCCGACGGGCCATGATGTCGGCCGGATCGTCGCTTTTACGGGTGAACAGAAAGATGCCGCCGGCCAGGACGAAAAGGATCGCCGGAACGCCGAGCAGACCCAGAAACGCCGGAAGGGGCAGGGGGCGTTGGTTCTCCAGGGCGCTCAGGTCATCCTTTATGGGCAGAATGTCCCGGCCCGTGAAGGCCACCTTCTGCTTGGCCGGCCCGTTGCCCGCGACCGGCGCCGGGACGACGCGCATCTCCTCTTCCGCTTCCCTTTTGAGCACCGTCAGGGAAAAAGGCGCCGTCTCCCGGGTCTCATAGGTCTCCGATGCCGTGTCGAAATAGGTCAACCGCGCCGGCGCCAGTCGGTAGTCTCCCGGTTCCAGGGGGACCAGGGCCATCCGGAAGGTCTTTTTGCCGGAATAGCCGTTGCCGTCCAATGCGATGTCTTCCCGGGGGGCGTCTTCGTAGACTTTGAACCCATCCGGAAGATCGACGACAGGGGCTTCGGCGTCCGGAATGTTGCCGGATCCTTCGACGACGATCGTCAGTGTGGCGGATTCGCCCGCCTTGAGCGCGTGTTTTTCAAGAGCGGCCCGAATGTCCATCTTTCCGACCAGACCGGAAAAAGGGTGGGGGCCATGATAATCGGGCAGGGGGCGGACCGCTACATCGATGGGTCGGGTTTGCAGGGTCCGGGTTTCGACCCGCCCGGTGTTGAAAAAAGGGCCGCCGAAGAGGGAATCGAAATCAAAGGGCGAACTCCCGCCCCGATGATCTCTCTGGATCACATCGTACTCCAGGACAGCAGGTTCAATGGTCTTCAATCCTGTGCTGAGGGGGATCAGGATGAAGGAGAGAGTGTTCCTATGGAACCGACGGCCTTTAATGACCGTTATGTCGGATTGTTCCTTCCCGATTTGCTCTGCGGTAAAGCCGGAAAAAGCTGGTTTCTGTAATCTGGCATCAGAGATTCGGAAAGACCTGTAGAAATGAAAGGTGTAAACGAGTTGCTCCCCTTCGTAAGGAGCGTCGTTGGACACTTCGGCCAACACGAATATGTCCTGTTCATCCGATTCTCCCTGTTGTTTTTCTGAAACAACGACATCAATCTTTAAGGTGCTGTATGTCCCCTCGGGAGTTCGGACCTCCAGGGGCGGTATCCGCAGATTTCCGGCTTTAACGGGGATGAGCGTGTAGTTGAACGTGATTTCTTGGGTTTGCCTCCCGTTGACAACATGGAGACTTCTGCTCTCCCCCCGGGAGATCACCTTGAAATCCCGGATGGGAGCGACATCCACGTCGCCCTGCTGCACCCCGGTGGCCGATACCTGCAACTGAATCGACTCGCCCAACGCCGCCGCATTCCGATCGACGGAGGCCTGCACCGAAGCGGCGAAGGCCGAAGCCGACAACAGCCACGCCGCCCCTGCCATAACGGCAAGGGCCGCAACGATGATTTTTCCGGCAGAGTGGATCACCAGTCCTTCTCCACTTCCGGGCGGCCATATCCGGGCGTCGGCGGCATCAGCGCTTTCCCGGGCTGATCCTTCAGCCGGTTCAGGGCGCGCTCCGCCCCTTCCCGGGCTGCGTCGTCCGGAGGGGCGTCGGGCGCCGCTGCCGAAGGCGCCGCCTGAGCGCTCTCCTCCGGGGCATTTTCATCCGGCCGGGGACCGGGCTGTTGCGTGCCGGTCATTTCGTCGCCGTACTCGGGACGGGACTTCGGCGCCTCCGGCTGCTGATCGGATGGTTGACCGTCCCGGGTTGCATCGGAAGTCCCGTC
>JAABTD010000286.1 GCA_011390065.1 Desulfobacteraceae bacterium | reverse complement strand
GGAGACGGTGATCGACGGGGTGGACGGCGTGGCGGAATCCTCGGTGGTGGGCGTGCCGGATCCCAAATGGGGGGAGAAGGTGGCGGCGGCCGTGAAACTGGCGCCGGGCGCCGGGGTGTCCGCCGAGGCCATCAAGACAGCCTGCAAGGAGAAACTCCACGATTGGAAATGCCCCAAGGAGATTCTGTTTGTCTCTGAAATCCCCAGGAATACGATGGGGAAGGTGTTGAAGGAGGCGGTGAAGGGGATGTTTGAGGGGCGATGAGTGCCGTGTATCGGGCCATTGCGACATCGGGCGTCATTTTCACAACGCCAGCAACCGATCCACCCTCGACTTCAAAACGGTCCGTGCAATCTCCCCCGCCCCCAACTTCCCCCGTTTCCTCGCCAACCGAAAATACGCCCCCTCGATGGTCCTCGGCACCCCCGGTTGCTCCGACGCCGGCTTCCGCCGCAATTCAATGGCGTCCACCGGACAAGTGGAAACGCACAAACCGCAACCGATGCACCGGCCCTCGTCCAGCGCCGCCACGTCGCCGTCCATCATCAACGCGTCCATCTGGCACCGGTCCACGCACACCCCGCACCCCTGGCACGCCCTGGAATCCACGACCGCCGAAAACGTCGCCGCCACGATCTCCGCCGGGCGCGGGTGGCGTTTGAACGACTTCAGGATCTGGCAGCAGCACCCGCAGCAGGTGCAAATCCAGATCGGGTTCCGGGAATTGCTCGGCTGGAGCACCAGCCCCGCCTCGTCGGCCCGCCGGAGGATGTCCAGGGCTTCATTCCGCTCGATGGCCCTGCTGACGCCCATCTCCTGACTCAACGTCACGCCCTCGCCAAAGGCCAGGCAGCTCTCCATGGGCTTGTCGCACCCCTTTCCCACCATCTCGTGCTCCTGCCGGCAGATGCAGTTCCGCACCGAAATCCGCTTCTGGTCCCGGATGATCGCCTCGGCCCGCTCGTAATCCATGACCGAATGGACCGCCCCCAGGCTCCGGCCCACCGGGATCGTCCGCATCTGGGGCGCTCGCCGCCACTCGTCAAGGTTGAACAGGGTCGGGATGTAGTCGTTCACATCGCGGATCAATTCCGCGTCCAGCCGGTTCACCTGGTTTTCCCATATCCCCACCACGAACTGCAACGCCATGTACCGGGGCGGCTTGCCGTTCCCGCCGGTTTTGAGGATCAGCCCTTTCCGGGCCATTTCCTCCAGCCGCCCGGACGCCTCGCCCACGGAAATCCCCGCCCGCCGGGCCACCACCCGGGCCGGTTCCGCGATGATCGTCAGATGAAGGGTCAATTCCGCCTCTTCCGGCGTAAACAGCCGCCGGAGAATCTTCAGTTCCACCCCGCTCTCCGTGGGCGGGTAGCCGCCCGGCAGGTTGTCGAGATGGCGGGCGAGTTTTTTGTAGATGGATTGGATCATGACAACAGCCTTATGTTTTGGGATTGAATGGTTGGCATGAAAGATCGCGCCTTTGCCGCCTCGGAATTTCATTCCAAGGCGGCAAGGCCAAGCAGCTAAATTGTATTCAACTCTCTGATCATTCCTCCCAGACCGATAGCAACCCTCTTATAAAACCGGAATCACCCGATGACAAGAGAATCGAACGACGGCGCCATTTTAAGCCATATAAATGACCATATTATTATCTTGACGTTCGCTGTCGCCGCCGATATCCTTGTTGCATGAAAATCCGACCCGACTTCGAATGGGACGCCGCCAAGGACCGGTTGAATCAGAATAAGCACGGGGTTTCTTTTTCCGTCGCGCAACTTGCCTTCCTGGATTATCATCGCGTCATTCTGGAAGATCTCGAGCATAGTGACCATGAAAAGCGGTATTATTGCCTCGGCAAGGTCGGAGATGGAATTCTGACGGTAAGATTTACGTATCGCGCCAAAAAAATACGAATTTTTGGCGCCGGCTACTGGCGAAAGGGAAAGAAAATTTATGAAAAGGAAAATAACCTACACGGATGAACCCATGGGAAAAACGAGGGTCGTGGCGGATTTCCTCCCATCTCCCGAAGAACTTGTATTAAAGGATGAAACCGTTAAAGTGACCATCTCCCTGAGCAAGGCGAGCGTGGACTTTTTCAAGCGCGAGGCCAAAAGGTATAACACCCCGTATCAGAAAATGATTCGAAGGTTGCTGGACGAATATGCGGCCCACCAATCCCAAAGAACAACCAACAATGAACACATCAAAATGTGA
The DNA here is from genome assembly GCA_011390065.1 of Desulfobacteraceae bacterium. Lineage (GTDB taxonomy): Bacteria > Desulfobacterota > Desulfobacteria > Desulfobacterales > JAABSP01 > JAABTD01. The sequence goes on along the minus strand of JAABTD010000286.1, from coordinate 3,171 downwards.
GAGGACCGTACAATGGAATGGATCACGGACCCCCAAATCTGGCTCGCCCTCGCGACCCTCACCGCCCTGGAGATCGTCCTGGGCGTGGACAACATCATTTTCATCGCCATCCTGGCCGGGCGGCTGCCGCCCGAGCAGCAGGAAAAGGGGCGGAAGGTCGGCCTCGCCCTGGCCATGATCACCCGGATCGCCCTGCTTTTCTCCATCACCCTGATCATGCGGTTGACCCACCCCTGGTTCACCATGTTCGGCAACGAGATTTCGGGGCGGGACCTCATTCTCATCCTCGGCGGCCTCTTTTTGCTGGGCAAGAGCACCGTGGAGATCCACGCCAACCTGGAGGGGGAGGAACACCACGGCCGGGACAACGCAGGCAAGGCCGTCGCTACCTTCACCAGCGTGGTGGTCCAGATCATGCTCCTGGACATCGTTTTTTCCATCGACTCGGTCATCACCGCCATCGGGCTGGCCGAACAACTGGCCGTGATGGTGGCGGCCATCGTCATCGCGGTGGGCGTCATGATGGCCCTGGCCGGCGCCATCGGCCGGTTCGTGGAGACCCATCCCACCATCAAGATCCTGGCCCTGAGCTTTCTGCTGCTGGTGGGCGTTTCCCTCATCGGCGAGGGGTTCGACCTCCACATCCCCAAGGGTTACATTTATTTCGCCATGGCCTTTTCCGTTTTCGTGGAGCTGCTCAACCTCAAGGTCCGGGGCGGAGAGCGGGCGCCCGTCAAGCTGCGGCATCCGAGGGCGTCCCGGATGCGGGGAAATGAGGCGGCGTCGGCGGTTAAACAGATCTGATATTTTCTTGACATTCCTCTCATTAAGCGAGATTTAGCGATAAAACTCTTAACGATAACAGGAGGAATGTTTTGGAAAAAATTCTGATTGTCGGCTGCAAGCAGGCCATGGACGACGTGTGCATCGGGTGCTCCCGGCGCATGGTGGGCTTGAACCGGCGGGAAGGGGAATTCGCCCGTTACAAAGACACGGACGCCGAGATGACCGCCCTGCTCAATTGCGGGGACTGCCCCGGCGCGACCATCGTGACCCGGCTGGCCCCGGGCATCCATTTCATGCCCCTGGGATGGTCGGATATCGTTCCCGAGGCGATCCAGGCGCTTCCGGCGCGATGATCGGCTGATGGCCGTCCCCGGCCTCCGCCTCTTTTCCCCCGGATCGGCATTGCGCCGTTCCGCTCTCACCCCGCGCCGCCCGGGGCGCCTTGCGGGGCGTCCCGGAAACGGGCGGGATGTCCTTCCATATCATATCTTTTAAAAATCATCGAGTTAACGGTTATGCTCTTGCCACGCCGCGGCCCCTGCGTTATGATTTCAAAAGAGTCAGGAAAACTCGGGGTCCGCCCGACAGTCCACCACCATCTAAAAAAAGGAGACGCCCCATGAAAAAAATGGCAGTCGCATTCACCGCAACCATTGCCGCTCTTTTAATGACAGCCGCCGTTGTCGGCGCCCACTGCGAGATCCCCTGCGGGATTTACGACGACCAGATGCGCGCCGATCATATTGCCGAACACATCACCACCATAGAAAAATCCATGAATCAAATCATGGCGTTGAGCAAAGAAGATCCGATCAACTACAACCAGCTCGTGAGATGGATCAACAACAAGGAAATTCATGCGAATGAATTGCAGGAGATCGTGACCCAGTATTTCATGACCCAGCGGATCAAGCCGGATGCGGAGAAATACAACGAAAAGATCGGCGCGCTGCATCAGATGCTGGTCTACGCCATGCAATGCAAACAGACCACGGATCTCGACAACGTCGAAAAGCTTAAAAGCCTGCTCAAGGAATTTGAGAAGCTTTATTTTGGTCACAACCAAAAATAAACTGAATTTGAAAAAAACCTTGACAGGTTAGACCGCATCAGATATAAAGAGTGTTTAGTTGATGCGGGGTGGAGCAGTCTGGTAGCTCGTCGGGCTCATAACCCGAAGGTCGGTGGTTCGAATCCGCCCCCCGCTACCAAAAAAAACAAAAGAGCCGCAACTCTGAAAAGGGTGCGGCTTTTTTTTTATTGACCCATCGCAAGCAGCCCCGTTCCCACCTCTTCCATCGCCGTCATAATTGACAAGCCCGTCGGCGGTCCTTACTACTTCAGAATGAATCGATGAAAACAGACATCGAGGATATTAGCGCCATTTCACGGCATCTGTTCATGTTTTAAATTGACTGTACGACGGCCTGCGGGCGTGTTTCACTGGGTTCACGGTGCTTGCGGGCCGGTCGACAAGGAGGCGTTATGAAAAAAATTATTTTAGTCCTGCTTATGGGAGCCGTCATTTTCCTGGCGCCGGGCATAGCCCTTGCCGACCAGGTGGAGGGGACGATTCAGGGATTTAATTGCGTGCTCAATGGAAAGACGTGTCCTGTTGGAAAAGAAGACCCCGTTATTGCGACCGAGCGGATTTTCGTTTTGTTCACCGCCGACGGGACCTATTATTTCGTGCCGAATCTGGACAGGGCCATAATGGCCCGGCATATCGCGCGGCCGGTCAGGATTGCCGGGAGGATTGACGCGACATACCGGTCCATCACCGCGGAGTCCCTTGATGCGATGATCGATAACAAGTGGCGGACCACTTGGTCCAGGGAGATGGAACGGGATGCGGCGAGATCACTGAACATATCGGGATTTTAAATCAGCAGCCGCTCGGCAGGAAACAGATGCGGAGGGAGGGGCCGGCGCCGATCTGGTGGATGGCGCCCCCTCCGCGATGAGGTCGATCTGCTCCCGAGGTTGACCTGCTCCCTGACCGACTACGGCCCGGTGAATGTTCCGAATTTGAAAAGCGATATCAGCATCTTGACAGGGCCGTATTCCAATGCCACCAGCAGGTAGCCGATGATCCCGAAGAGAGCCGCGTAGACAAAGCACATCATGAAATCCTTGAAGCCTCCACCGGTGGTGGTTCGTTTGGAAAATCTGAAGAAAAACCCGCCCGCGGCGAAGATGAAACCAAAGACCAGGGCCAGGGTTTCCAGGTTCCAGCCGAAATGAATCCCCTGCATGGACAAAATATTGATGTATTCGACAAACATTTGACGCTTTCTCCGCTTATGTCGGTTCCGGGGAATCCGTTGTTGTTCCCGCTCCTGTGATCGATCAACTGTTTTTGCCGGTATTGTTCCCCTGTATACG
>JAABTD010000285.1 GCA_011390065.1 Desulfobacteraceae bacterium | reverse complement strand
AAAGAGATGGAAAAAAGCGCCGGCGGATGAAAAATCAGAATGCCCAGGGCCGCGGCGCCCAGGATGTTGATGGGATCCCGCTCCCGGCTGACCAGAAGGGCCAGCAGAAACAGAGAAACCATGATCACCGCCCGCTGGGTGGAAGGCGACATGCCCGCCAGCAGGCCGTAGCCGAGGACCGGAACAAAAGTGAGCAGAGCCGCTCCTTTCCGGGTCCAGGCCCGCCACAAAAGGGTGCGGCTGCCGGCCAGCAGCCAGGCAAACAGGCCGAAGGCCGCCGTGGCCACAATCCCGACGTGAAGCCCCGAAATCGCCAGCAGATGGGAAGCCCCGGCCCGGTTGAAGGCCTCCCGCGTCTCCGGATCGATCCCGGTTCGATCACCCACCACCAGGGCTTTGAGAATGTCGGCCGCTTCTCCGCCCTGGATGCGATCGAAAAATAAAGCTGTTTTCTTCCGGGCTTCCGCAACGGGCCGGCCCGGGGCAGGGTCTTCCGACGCCTCCCGCGCCAACCGCTCGAGGGTGCCTTTCCGCCCATAGACCGTCGCCCGTATCCCGTTCATCGCCATGTAGCGTTCGTAATCGAACCCGCCGGGGTTATGGAAATTCCGCGGGCGGCGCAAGCGGCCGGCCAAGCCGATGCGATCCCCGACCGCCGCTTCGAGATCGTCGGGTCGGGCGGTCACCCGGACCCTGCCCGTCACCTTCCGCGAGTCCTCCCCCTGCGAAAGGGTCTCGGCCTGAAGGACGAATTTGATCCGATCATTGGATTCAACGGGATGGGTTTCCACGCATCCGGTGATCCGCCGGACAGAGCCGTCCGCGAACCGGGCCACATGATCATCGGGCAACCGCGGCGCAACCCATGGCTGAATGGATAAATAGCCCAGCGACAGAAAAAGGATAAGCGGCAGGAACCGGGGCGTTCTGCGCCGGAAAAAGGCGTGGAGGATCAGGGGCGTGGCGGCAGCAGCGATGAGCCAGGCGGGAAAGGCATGTCCGGGAAATCCATCTCCGATGAGGAGGCCGGCGATGAAGAAGAACAGGAGAGGAAGAATGGGACGGGCGTACATCACGCCATAAGCTCGGATCCGGGGGTTTTCCCGGTGATCATCTGATCCGTCGAATGGCCGCTCCCAGTCCTGAAAATTTTTCCTCAATGGCCTCATAGCCCCGGTCGAGATGGTAGACGCGGTTCACTTCCGTGGTCCCCTCGGCCACCAGGCCGGCCAGAATCAGGGAGGCGCTGGCCCTCAGATCCGTGGCCATGACCGGGGCGCCGGACAGCTTTGCACATCCGCGCACCACTGCGGCGTTTCCCGACACCCGGACATCGGCGCCGAGCCGCCGCAGTTCGCTGACATGGATAAACCGATTTTCGAAAATGGTCTCTGAAATAACGCTCAGCCCGCAGGCCACGCTCATGAGCACCATGAACTGGGCCTGCATGTCCGTGGGAAACCCGGGATAGGGCTGGGTCTTGATATCGACGCTGTTGATCCGGTCGGGGCCCTGGATTCGGACCCGATTTCCGTTGATCTGAACATCGGCGCCCACCATCCGGAGCTTGTCGATGGTGGCGACCAGGTGGGCGGGATCGCAATCGCAGATGGTCACGTCGCCCCGGGTCAGGGCCGCGGCCACCAGAAAGGTGCCGGCTTCGATCCGGTCCGGAATGATGGAGACCTGCGCAGGACGGAGCGCCTCCACGCCGGTGATGGTCAGAACAGAGGTTCCGGCGCCAGCAGCCTGTGACCCCATGCTGTTCAGCGCGTCGGCCAGAGCCACGACCTCCGGTTCCCGGGCCACGTTCCGGAGCACGGTGACGCCGTCGGCCAGGACCGCGGCCATCATCAAATTTTCAGTACCGGTGACGGTGGGCGTATCGAAATAGATTTCCGCGCCCCGCAACCGGTCGGCGGACGCCTCTACATATCCGTGCTGGAGATCGATTTTGGCGCCCATCTGGGCCAGACCCTTGAGATGAAGGTTGATGGGCCGGGCGCCGATGGCGCAACCGCCCGGCAATGAGACCCGGGCCTTTTTCAACCGGGCCGTCAGCGGCCCCAGCACCAGAATGGAGGCCCGCATTTTTCGGACCAGATCGTATGGGGCCTCGTGGTTGGACAGACCGGCGCCGTCGATGGTCACCCGGTTGCCCTCCCTCCGGACCTCTACCCCCAGGTGGGTCAGCAGGTTGACGACGCTGATGATGTCCTGAAGTCCCGGAACGTTGTCATAGGTGCTCGGCCCGTCGGCCAGCAGTGCCGAGACCAGGATGGGGAGGGCTGCGTTCTTGGCCCCGCCAATGTGGACATCGCCCGTCAACAGGCGTCCGCCCTCCACTATAATTTTATCCATAAAAATCGCCTAAAAAAAGCGCCCGCCCCATGTGAACACAGAGCGGGCGAGGAATTCATGTGTAATATCGGGTCAGTGATGGCTGTCGCCGCCCTTTCCCTGCAGGGTGTCCACAACCGATTTGAGGATGCAAAAGGTCATGCCGAGCCCGATGATGCCCAGAGCGTACCAGAGACCGCCATGGAAGACCATATGGCTCATATCCCATATCCACTCAAACGAAAACGGAAACATAATCGACTCCTCCTTTGATTAGCCGGCCTGTTGTTCCACCGGGTTCAGCTCGGGTTCCTGGGGAAAGATCGGCAGATACCGGTGTGCAATGGCGATCAGTATGGCCCCGTAGGCGATAGGCAGGATGGTGGTGGCCACTTCCTGCCAGCTGGGCGAATACATGAACCAGCTTTCGAAGGGCATCACGGGAACCGCCAGCACCTGGAGCACCATGACCCAGCGGTTGACGCAGACCCCGATGACCGCCAGCACGGCGGCGGTCAGCAGGAGCGCCTTGTTCTTCCGACCGGCCGGGGTGATCAGTATCAGCGCTGGAATAACGCCGCCAAGGACGATCTCCAGGAAGAGGATCCACAGGCCGTAGAGCGGGTTGTTGGTGTAAAAATCCATCATGGTGAAGCCGGCTTCAGGAGCGGTGACCACGGCCCAGTACCAGGTGTCGATGATCTTGGCGATGATGTAGGTCAGCAGCATCCATCCGGAGATTTTGGCCAGCAATTCGATGACGTTGTCCTTGACCAGCTTTTTCCGGGTGACCGCCTCGGTGATCTTGGTAACCAGAATGGTGAAGCAGGGGCCGCAGGCCGCTGCCGACCAGGTGAAGAGAAAGAAGGTCCACGGCCAGATCAGCACACCCTCCCTGAAACCGAAGGGGCGACCGAACAGGACGCCGGCCACGCCGCCCAGGGAGCCCTGGTGGAAAAAGGAGAGGAAAGCGCCGGTGGCGGCGAAGACCGCCATGATGTGATGCATATTGTGGGAAAGGTTATGGAAAAAAGGGACTTTGTCGAGCTGCCGGTTTTCCAGAATCAGGGGGATGAACTCAATGGTCAGCACCGCGAAATAGACAGAGAGGCAGAAGGCCACTTCCGTCAGCATGGAATGGACGTTGGCGTGCCAGAAAATGAACCAGCCTCTCAGGGGCTGGCCGATGTCGATGGCCAGAATGAGCAGGGCCGAGCTGTAGCAGATGAACCCGATGATCACCGCATAGTTGATCAGGTTCTTCAGCTCGTCCTTGCCGACGATGTATTTTAAAAAACCGGAAAAAAAGGCGCCGCCCCCCAGCGCAATCACCGCCAGATCCGCCCAGATCCATAAGGCGAATCCATAGGCGTTGTTCATATTGGTCTGGTTGAGCCCCTTGATCCAACACAAGAACATGGCGTAAACGCCCCATAGCAGGACCACGCCGGCGACGGCGATGAACAGGACGAACTGCCACAGCGGACAGCGTTTCCTTCCTTCGGGAATTAGTGCATAATCCATGGATAGTTGACTCCTTGTGCAGTTTCTATGGTTGTATCCCTTTAGTGCGCCTTGGCAGCGATCTTGCCTTCATTTTCCAGGTAATTGTCTCCCTGGCGCCGTACCCACTCCCGGCTGGTGATGTAATAGACCTTGGGGTTGGTGCCGAGCCGCTCCAGGAGCCGGAAGGCGTCGGGATGGGTTTTCAGGCGATAGACCGCGTGGTCCGGATTGTTCAAGTCGCCGAAAACAATTGCGTTGGCGGGGCATGCCTGGGTGCAGGCCGTCTGATACTCATCCTCGGCCAGTTCTTTTCGGCCCTCGTAATGGGCCTTTTCCATGGCGATCTGATACCGGTGGAAACAGAAGGAGCACTTCTCCACCACGCCGCGGGTGCGCACCGACACGTTGGGATTGAGCATCTTTTCCATCCCCTCGGGCCAGACCGGGTCCCACCAGTTGAAGTACCGAACATGGTATGGGCAGGCGGCCATGCAGTACCGGCATCCGAAACACCGGGTGTAGATCTGGCTGACGATGCCGGTTTCATTGCTGTAATCGGTGGCCGTGGCCGGGCAGACCGACACGCAGGGCGAATGACCATGGTGGCCTTCGCAGTGCATGCAGGGTCTGGGCAGGTAACAGACATCCGCATCGGGGAATTTCTTCCCGTTGGTGAGTTTGTAAACCCGCAGCCAGGTTGTGGAAAGGTTCTTGTCCGTCTCATCTTCCCGGAACGGGATATTGTTTTCCGCCATGCAGGCCACCATGCAAGCGCCGCATCCGGTGCACTTGTCCAGGTCGATGACCATCCCATATTTTTTTGGCGCTGTGTGTTCCTGTGCTTTTTTCATCAGATCCTCTGCAATCTTATCGATGGAATCGGTTACATCAGGCTCTGGCCAGTTTCGCCCGGATGCCCCAGGCGGCGTCGAGACCGGACACTGGATCTGAAACCGGCCTCATGAGCCCATTGACGTTGACGCCCTTGTCGGCGATGTATTTGCTGTTGGCCGTATGTCCGAGGCCGGTGGGCAGCGCGATCACGCCCTCGCCGATCCCTTCCGAGAGATGAACCTTGACCCGGGCCTTGCCGACGGGCGTGGTCAACACAGCGTCTTTGCCTTCCCGCAAGTTCAGGGAACTGGCGGTGGCCGGGTTGACCTGGACGAAACAATCGTCATGGATCAACACGTCCTCTTCGATGGTTTTGGCCATAAAGGGCGTATTCGCGATGGGACCGCTGGCCAGTCGCATGGAATCGTAAGGGGTTAGGATCAGCGGAAAATCATCCGACGATCCCTCGATCTTCATCTGGCTCATGAGGTCCTTGTTCTCTCCATGGCGATAAGCGCCGGTGAAGAACTGGAACTTCTTCGACGGGGTGTTGAAGGCCTCGCCCCAGCCTTCGGGGGCGTAGTCGGCCTTGAGCAGCACTCCATCGGTTTCCAGGGCCTCCCAGGCCGCGCCCATGGTCTCCTTCAAACAGTCTTCGTAGGATTCCCAACCGAAAGCGTCGCCCACGCTGCCGCCCATCTTCCTGGCGATGCCCATGAGGGCGTCGCCCACATGCCGGGTGTCGCACTGGAGGGCCACCACGGGCCGGGACATGCCGATGACC
>JAABTD010000084.1 GCA_011390065.1 Desulfobacteraceae bacterium | reverse complement strand
CGGCCAGATAAGCCCCATCCTGGCCGGTGATGCCGGTAATTAAAGCGCGTTTCATTCAGTGATGCCTCCTTGGTATTCCAACGCCGTCAACCATCTTCTTCATCGGAGTCCGCCCGTATATCCTGACGTCTCAGTTCCAGCCAGATTGCCAGCGCATCGGGGCCGGCGCCCATCGTCCGCAACGCTTCTGTGACCGGTTCCGGGTCGTTTTTCAGTTCGGGAAACCCCAGCAACAGCATGGCGATGTCGCGCCAGTCAGTGCCGGATTTCGGGCTGCCGCGGCGATTGGAATATGCGACGACTTTTTCCGCGATCAAATGGGGCGGCGCCACGACCTGTATTTGTCCAATCCGGCGCGTCGCCGGCATTGTTTCCACGGATCTTATGTCAACCAGATGACGATTGCCCGATTTTTGAATCTGATACAACCGATGCCCTTTGCCGGACGAAACGTTTCGGACCCGGACGGCGATATGAAATCGTTTGCTCAGGTGTTCCCGCAATTCTCCACAAAATTTTTCAGCGGACAACGACATCAAATCGATATCCCGCGTCATGCGGGGTTCGCCGATGTACGCGTTGACGGCGTGAGCGCCGAATACGGCCACATCGTCCCGCCCCCGAATGAATTCAAACACGCCTTCATGGATCGTTGAAAGCGGCAAAGACTCTTTCACTATAAACTCCCTGAATGTCAACAAGCCGGCATTCAGATCATGGAAAACAGGGGCGTCTGGAACAGTTTCGTTTTGCAAGACCTTTTTCATGACGGATCGGCGGCGATCATGTCCAGCGCGGCCTGTTTCAGTTCGTCTACGGAAAACAGCGCTTCGATCTCCGCTTCATCATATCGCCCGCCGAACGCCTCCAGAGCCGCGTATCGGAGGGCCGCGGGATAATGCGCCTCGATGGATTCCAGCATCTCGGCGTCCGACATGTAACGCCCGCCCGATTTGCGGCGCTGGTTCGTTTTCCGGATTTCAAAAAGGGCGTTGAAGATCGACGCCTCCCATGTTCGGGTCGTTCGTTTTTCCGCTAATTCTTCCATCCTCACGCTCCTTTCTGATCGAGGCTCGCCTTGATCTCATCGGCGATGCGGTCCGCCGCCGCCGCCGGGTCTTGGGCGTCCCGGATGGGCCGTCCGATCACCAGGTAATCGGCCCCGGCCGCCACCGCCGCCGCCGGAGTGACCACGCGCTGCTGATCGTCCGACAGATCCCCGGAAAAAGGCCGAATTCCGGGCGTAACGGCTTTGAAGTCGTTTCCCAGGGCTTCTTTGATGCGGCGGACCTCCCGGCCGGAGAGGATCACGCCGTCGCATCCCGCGTCTTTGGCCATCCGCGCCCGTTTCAGCACCAGGGACTGGGGATCGTTCCCAAATTCCGGAAGAAACCCGGCTGAGCGGAGATGGTCGCCGGACACGCTGGTGAGCACCGTCACGCCCAGAACGCCCACCCTGCCGTCCGCGCCGGCTGCCGCCGCTGTGAGCATATCCGGATTTTCGCCGCAATGGACCGTGGCAAAAGCGACGCCCAGGTCGGCGATGCGGGCCATGGCCCGTTCCACCGTGGCCGGAATGTCGTGGAGTTTCAAATCCAGGAAAACCTCGGATCGCCCGTCTTCCTTTATATGCCGAACAATGGCGGGGCCGGATTGGATAAACAGTTCGAGCCCCACCTTGAACAGGCCGACTCTGCCGGAGAGCAGATCGATGTATTGTTTCGCCTCGTCCTCACCGGGGAGATCGAGGGCGAAGATGATATAATCCCTGGGCGCTTTATCCACGGGTCGAGGTTCCATAATGGGCTGAAATCCATCGCCGGTATTCGCCGCTCTGGACCCGTTCCACCCAGGCGGTGTTGTCCATGTACCAGCGGATGGTTCGGCGCAGGCCCGTTTCAAATGTCTCCCTTGGCGTCCAATTCAATTCCTGTTCCAGTTTTGTGCAGTCAATGGCATATCGCAGATCATGGCCGGGACGATCCTTTACAAAGCATATCAACCCCTCGCGCGGCTTGATGGCGGGGGCCAGTTCGTCCACAAGGCGGCAGATCATGCGCACAACGTCGATGTTTTGTTTTTCGCACCGGCCGCCGATGTTGTAGGTCTCACCGGATTTTCCGCGCCGCATGATCTCCCAGACGGCCGCGCAATGGTCGGCGACGTAGAGCCAGTCCCTGATATTCAGACCCTGGCCGTACACGGGCAGCGATTTGCCGGATCGCGCATTGAGGATTATCAGCGGGATCAGCTTTTCCGGAAACTGGTAGGGGCCGTAGTTGTTGGAGCAGTTCGAAACGGTCACGGGGAGGCCATAGGTCCGGTGATAGGCTCTTACCAGGTGGTCCGAGGCCGCTTTGGATGCCGAATAGGGGCTGCTCGGGTCGTAGGGCGTGGTCTCGGTGAACAATCCGTCCGCGCCCAGCGACCCATAGACTTCGTCCGTGCTGACGTGGTGAAACAGCGAAAGTCGATCTCCCCGGGAGCGGGCCAGTTCCAGCAGGTTGAACGTGCCCTGGATGTTGGTCCGGATGAAGGCGTCGGGGCCGACAATGGAGCGATCCACGTGGGATTCGGCCGCGAAATGGCAGACGGCGTCGATGTCGTACCGCTCGAAAATGTTTTCCAGGGCGGCTTTGTCGCAGATGTCGGTTTGGGAAAAAATGTAGCGATCCGGGTATTCATGCTCGATGTCGGCCAGATTGTCCGGATTGCCCGCATACGTCAGCTTGTCGACGTTGATGATGCGGCCTTCAAAACCGGCTTCTTCCAGCAGGTATCGAATGAAGTTGGCGCCGATGAAGCCGCTGCCGCCGGTGACCATCAGGTTCCGGAAATTTCTGCTTAAATTGTCCAATGAGGCATACCTCCGGCTCGTCGCCCGCCAATGTCGATTGCGTCGTCTGAAAAATTCTGACGTTCATGGAAGGCGAAACCCGTTTACAAAAAAGACCGCGCTTGGTACATTCGCCTCGACCAGCAGATGATCATAATACGGCCACCCTTATTGATCAAGAGGTTTTGTATCGCATGGCGGATCAACGAACCCGAGTGAACGGAAACAGCCCCTTTGCAAAACGGGTCCGCCGCCATGTGGTGGGCCGGGTCCGGACGTATTTTGCCGTTGCGGCTCCGGGATTCGAGCCGGTTCTCGCAGAGGAGTTGCAACGTCTGGAGTGCAAAAAACCGGTCGAAGCCGTCCCCGGCGGGGTCGTTTTCGAGGGGCCCCTTGTGGACTGCTACCTGGCCAACCTTCATCTGCGAACGGCCGGGCGGGTCCTGTTGCGGATCGACGCGTTTAAAGCCACCCGTTTCGACCGGCTGGAAGGGCGCCTTGCGGAGATTCCCTGGGAGCTGTACCTGCCGGCCAAGGCGGTCCCGACCGTTTCGGTCACGGCAAAACGGTCCCGCCTGCGTCATAGCGACGCCATTGCGGAGCGGGCGATCCTGGCCATCCGGCGCCGTCTGGAACAGATGGCCGGCGAGATGGGCGACGGCCAGGGCACGGAGGGTTTTCCCCAGCGCCTTTACATCCGGGCCATGGCGGATGTTTTTACGGTCTCCGTGGACAGCAGCGGGGAAAACCTTTACAAACGCGGCCTCAAGACCCTGGGCGGCCCTGCGCCGATCCGGGAGACTCTGGCGGCGGCCGCCCTCAAACTGGCCGGCTATTCCGGCCGGGAACCCCTGATCGACCCCATGTGCGGCACCGGCGCTTTCTCCCTGGAAGGCGCGCTCATGGCGGCGAACATCCCCCCCGGGATGTTCAGGACGTTCGCTTTCATGGGATGGCCTTCTTTCCTTCCCAGGCGGTGGGAACACCTGAAACGCGAGGCGGCGGCAGCCCGCCGCCGGGTTCCGGAACCGCTGGTGTTCGCATCGGACCTGCGCAAACCGGCCTGCAACATGCTGGAACAAACGGTGCGGCAAAGCGGCCTTTCCGGCATCATTCAGGTGGCCGCCGGGGATTTTTTCGGTTTCAAACCCGACCAGGTGGTTCAGGGGAAGGGTGCGGTGGTTCTCAACCCACCCTATGGCGGGCGCTTGGGAACCGTCCAGGAGAGCGATGTCCTGTTCCGGGAGATCTGCCGCAAGCTCCGCTCCGATTACCGCGGGTGGAAGCTTGCGCTGATCACGCCCCGGGAGGGGCTTGTCCGGGACGCGCCGTTTTCAGGCCGAATCATTCCCTTTCGGCACGGGGGCGATCGGCGGTGGCTGCTGGCAGGACGCATCGTTTGATGGACTGCCGGTGATGGACTGCCGGCAATGACCGGAAGGGACGATTTTGTCTTGACTTTTTTTAATGGAATATATATCAATATCATCTTGGATTTTTCGATTCAGGCTTTCGACGCCGAACCCCTTTAACGCCAAGGAGGCACCCATGGGAGACCACACTGTAACGTTTCTGCCCCACAATAAAACCATCAAGGTCCCATCGGGGGAAATGCTGCTTCGGGCGGCCCTGGAAGCGGGGGTCCATATCAATGCGTCCTGCGGCGGGGAAGGGGTGTGCGGCAAGTGCCGGGTAATCATCGAAGAGGGGGAGGTGGCGGACGGCGTCACCGAAAAGCTGAAAAAGTCCGATCAGGAAAAGGGGTATCGCCTGGCCTGCCGGTCCCGGATCGCCGGCGATGTGACGGTGCGGATACCGGTTGAATCGGACGTGGACGCCAGCATCCTCACCCTGAACATCCCGCCGCGACAGACCGCCCGGGTGCATCAGATGGACTTCGAGGAACTCAAGGAAAAAGGCCTTTTCATCCCGCCGGTGGAAAAGAAATACATCGAACTGCCGGAACCCACGACCCAGGACAACCTGGCCGACGCCACCCGGCTGGTCAGCTTTTTAAAGCTCAACCATGACGAACACCGGCTGGTGGTGCGGCTGCCGGTGATCCGGAAACTGCCGGACATCCTGCGGGAGGAAGGGTTCAAGATCACCGCCACCATCGCCCGGCCGGTTCAGGAAGGACGCAAATCCCACATCATCAACGTGGACCCCGGGGATACCACGGCCTACAACTACGCCATCGCCATGGATATCGGCACCACGACCATCTATGGGCAACTGCTCGATCTGGTGTCCGGGGATGTGCTGGCCGAGCACGGGGAATTCAACGGGCAGATCAGCTACGGCGAGGACGTCATTTCGAGAATCGTCTATGCCGAAAAACCCGGCGGCCTCCGGAAACTCCAAACCGTGGTGATCAAGACCATCAACGACGTCATCAGGCGGATCGTCCAGAAAGCCTCGGTGGACTGCGACGAGATATCCACCATCACCCTGGCCGGCAACACCACCATGACCCAGCTCCTGTTGGCGATCAACCCCCGCTGCCTGCGGCGCGCGCCCTATGTGCCGGCTTCCACCATTTATCCGCCCATCAGCGCCGCGGGACTGGGCATCGAACTGGGGGATCACGTCACGGCCCTGGTCTATCCGGCCATTTCCAGCTATGTGGGCGGCGACATCGTGGCCGGCGTCATGGGATCGACCATGTACCGGACGGAGAAACTCACCCTCTATCTGGACATCGGCACCAACGCCGAGGTGGTCATCGGCAACCGGGACTGGCTCGCCTGCGCCGCCTGTTCCGCCGGGCCCGCCTTCGAAGGCGGGGGCATCCAGTTCGGCATGAGGGCGGCCAAGGGGGCCATCCAGGATTTTTCCCTGGACCCGGTCGCCTGGGAGCCGATGCTGATGACCATCGGCAATGTCCGCCCCAGGGGGATCGCCGGTTCCGGACTGATCACCATGGCCGCCGTCATGTTCGAGATGGGGCTCGTCGACAGCCAGGGCAAATTCAACCGGGATCTGGATACCCCGCGCATCCGGGAAACCGACGGGATCGGCGAATACGTGCTGGCCTGGGAGGAAAACGCCGGCGTGGACCGGGACATCGTGATCACGGAGGTGGATATGGACAACCTGATCCGGGCCAAAGGCGCCATCTATGCCGGGTGCCAGACCCTTCTGGAAGAAGTGGGGCTGACCATCGGGGATGTGGAGCAAATTTTTCTGGCCGGCGGCTTCGGGTCCTATGTGGACCTGGAAAAGGCCATGACCATCGGTCTTTTGCCTGAAACCGATGCGGACAAGGTGACGTATATCGGCAACGGGTCGCTGATGGGATGCAAGATGAGTTCTCTCACCAACCGCATCCGCCGGGACGTGGTGGACGTGACCCGGAAAATGACCAGTTTCGAGCTTTCGGAAACCGGTTCTTATATGGATCATTATGTGGCGGCCCTGTTTCTGCCCCATACGGACATCAGCCTCTTTCCGCGCCTCAAATCCCGGATGGACGCCCGGAAAAAGGCGAGCTGAATTGGATTAAGAAATTTTATTCGATTCATCTATTGACAAAAACTTCTGCTCATAATAATTGAGAAATCTTTGTAAAAGTGGGCGGATAAGACTTCTTTTCAATCCTTTCAATCGCTCTGGCTGATGCAGATGCCGGAGGAAGTCATAAAAAATGCAACTGCTGATAGAAAGGAGGGATCGGGGAACTTATCGACCATCAGACGTTGACATGCGATGGGCGTCGATTCGGAACACACCTCAACCGTAAACTTTTTTTGAAGGAGGATTTAAATTGGGCTTAGACATTTATAAAGAATCCTATGCCGGCGGCATCAAGGAGATCACCCTGGGAAAAGGCGATAAGGCCGTTACCGTCGGCGGCGAGACCAGCTATCCTTTCTATGGGTTCGAAGGCGAAATGCCCCAAAAGCCCAGGATCGCCATGGAAGTCTGGGACATGACGCCGGAGGATTGGCCGGACGCCGCGGTGGCCCCCTTCAAGGACGTGATTTCCGATCCGGCCGCCTGGGCGAAAAAGTGCGTGGATGATTACGGGGCCGACCTGATCGTATTGCAGCTCAAGAGCACGGACCCCAACGGCAAGAATGCCGGGCCCGACGAGGCCGCCGCGATCACCAAGAAGGTGGCGGACGCCATCAATGTCCCGCTGATCATCTGGGGCACGGCCAATGTGCAGAAAGATGAAGAAGTCCTCAAAAAGATCGCCGAGGAATGCCAGGGTGAAAATCTGACCCTGGGCCCGGTGGAGGACAAGAATCATAAGGGCATCGGCGCGGCCGCCATGGGATACGGCCACACCCTCATCTCCTCTTCCCCGATCGATGTGAACCTGGCCAAACAGGTCAATATCCTTCTGGAAAACCTGGGCGTGCCCATGAACAAGGTTGTCATCGATCCCACCACGGGCGGTCTGGGTTACGGCATGGAATATTCTTTCTCCGTCATGGAGCGGATCCGCATGGCCGCCATGTCCCAGGGCGATGATAAGTTGCAGATGCCCCTCGTCAACAATCTGGGCAACGAGATATGGAAGTGCAAGGAAGCCAAGATGGGCACGGAAGACCCCACCATCGGCGATCCCGAACGACGGGGCATCCTGATGGAGGCGGTCGGCGCGGTGACCTATCTCCTGGCCGGTTCCGACATCCTGATATTGCGGCATCCTGAAGCAGTGCGCCTGGTGAAGGCTTTCATCGCGTTAATGATGGACGGCGGCGACGCCAAAGGGATCGCGGCCATCGACAAAAAACTCGACGATGTGGACCTGGACCTGGCCTCTGCAGCGCCCGAGCCCGATCTGACCATCGAGGAGGAAAAAGGCAAACCGGCCCCTGCGGCCAAGAAGGCCGCCCCGGCCAAGGAAGCGGCTCCGGCCAAGGAAGCAGCCAAGCCTGCGGCGGCCAAAAAAGAGGAGAAGCCCGCCCCGGCGCCCAAAGCCTCTGTAGAAGAGGTCAAGGAAAAGGGCAAGGTGGCCGACGCCAAGGAAGCTGAAGAGCAGGCCCAGGCCAAAGCCGAAGCGGAAGCCAAGGCCAAGCAGGAAGCCGAGGAAAAGACCAAGAAAGAGGCCGAGGCCAAGAAAGCGGCCGAGGAGAAATCCAAAAAAGAGGCCGAAGAAAAAGCGGTGCGCGAGGCTGAAGAAAAAGAGAAAGCCGAGGCCGCCAAGCGCGAGGCCGATGAAGAGAAGATTCGCCAGAAGCGGGCCGCCGAGCGTGAGAAACGCGCAGCGCAACGGCAGAATGCCGCCGGCGAGGAAGTTCCCAAGACGGTCGCCGCCGAGCAGAAATCTCACCTGGACAAGATTCTGGAGAAACTGGACCGCATTCACCGCAGAGCCTGATAATCATGGTGACATGAAAACAGTTGATTTTCCATAAAACCATTTTACTCATACAATCATGAGGAGGAACCTCACATGGCAGAAGTCAAGAAAGCCAAGGTTGAAAAAGAAGCCAAGGTAGCCGACCCAGTCGCCGCATCCATCGATCCGGCGACCCAGCAGATGATCAGACGGGCCCAGGAACTGGGCATCGACACCGTCTGGGATCGGGCCGTTACCATGAAGCAGTGCAACATCGGATTGCAGGGGATTTGTTGTAAGAATTGCGCCATGGGCCCCTGCCGTCTGCCGCTGCCCAAAGGCGGCATCGAGGGCGAGGACACCCGCAAAGGGTTGTGCGGGGCCACCCCCAACACCATTGCCGCCAGAAACTTTATCCGGATGATCGCCGGCGGCGCCGCGGCCCACTCCGACCACGGCAGAAGCGTGGCGGAGGTGTTTCTTTCCGTGGCCCGGAAAGAGACCGAAGATTACAAGATCAAGGATCCCCAGAAGCTGCTGGCCATGGCGCCCCATCTGGGCGTGGAAACCACCGTCGAGGTGGACGGCGAGGTCAAGGATCGCGATCTCGATGAAATCGCTTTGGAAGTGGCCGAGAAGGCCATGGCCGAGTGGGGCAAAGCGGATGGCGAACTCGAGTATCTGAAGCGCGCGCCGAAACCGCTGTATGAAAAATGGGTGAAAGCCGGCGTACGGCCCCGGAATATCGACCGGGAGATCGTCGAGATCATGCACCGGACCCACATGGGCGTGGACCAGGATTACAAGAACCTCATCAAACAGGGCACCCGTGCGGCGCTGGCCGACGGCTGGGGCGGCTCCATGCTGGCCACCGACCTTCAGGACGTCCTTTTCGGAACCCCCTATCCGGTCCAGTCCGAGGCCAACCTCGGCATCATGAAAGAGGACCACGTCAACATCATCGTCCACGGCCATGAGCCGGTGCTCTCCGAAATGATCGTGGCGGCCGCCGCCTCCAAAGAGATGATCGACTACGCCAAGACCAAGGGCGCCAAGGGCATCCAGCTGGGCGGCATCTGCTGCACGGCCAACGAGATCCTCCAGCGTCACGGCGTACCGCCGGCAGGCACCTTCCTGCAGCAGGAACTGGCCATCATCACCGGCGCCTGCGACGCCATGGTGGTGGACATTCAGTGCGTGTTCCAGAACCTGGCCAACGTGGCCAAGTGCTTCCACACCAAGCTGATCACCACCCACCCCATCGCCCGGATGGAGCAGAACAATGTCGAGCACATCGAGTTCGATGAGCACCACGCCATGGACGACGCCAAGCGGATCGTCAGGATGGCCATCGACAACTTCCAGAACCGGGAAACCGAGGTGATGATCCCCCGTCAGAAGGCCACCCAGATCGCCGGTTTTGGCGTGGAGTCGATCCAGTACCACCTGGGCGGGACCTTCCGGGGCACCTACTTCACCCTCAACGACAACATCATCAACGGCCGGATCCGGGGCATCGGCGGCGTGGTGGGCTGCAACAACGCCCGGACCCGCCACAACGAGGCCCACATCGCCGTGGTGAAGGAGCTGATCAGGAACGACGTGATTGTCCTGACCACCGGTTGCAACGGCATCGCCTGCGCCATGGAAGGGCTTCTGACCCCTGAAACCGCCGGCGTCTACTGCGGCCCCGGCCTGGCCGAGGTCTGCGAAACCGTGGGCATTCCGCCGGTCCTCCATATGGGGTCCTGCGTGGACAACAGCCGGATCCTGCTGGCGGCCACCGAAGTGGTCAAGGCCGGCGGGCTCGGCAAAGACATCAGCGATCTGCCCGCGGCCGGTTCCGCTCCCGAGTGGATGAGCGAAAAGGCCATCTCCATCGGCCAGTACTTCGTCGCCTCGGGCGTCTATACCGTCTTCGGCGTCGGCCTGCCCGTCCAGGGCGCCCCGGTTTTCCAGGATTACCTCTTCAATGAGCTGGAGAACATCTACGGCGGCATGTGGGATCTGGTCCTCGATCCCATCGAGCACGCTCAGGCGATGATCGCTCATATCGACAAAAAACGCAAAGCCCTGGGCATCGACAAGGCCCGGGAGCGCGTCCTCATGGATATGGCCGACCGGATGAAGCTGGAATCGGCGTAACGGGGGACGAATCGTCAGGCGTAGGGGCGAAAAATCTTTCGCCCCTACGGTGAAACTGAAGAAAATGATTTATCAATGCATGACAAATCCTCAATGAAGGAGGAAATTAAATGTCAAGATTAGTCGCATTCGCCGCTATCCAGGGCGGTTACAATATCGTGTCCAAGGTGGAAGGAAAGTATAACAAAGCCCTTCAGAGCTATGACGCCGCCACCAAGGTCGGCTTTCCCAACACGGCGTATTATCTGCCCGTGATTTACTCCCTTCTGGGAATGAAGGTGGAGACCCTCGAGGACATGAAAAAACCCCTCGAGTTCGCCCGCAAGCTGTTGCCTCCCCATGTGAAGGGCGCCCATCATCTGCCCTACCTCGGACCCCTGCTGGACGCCGGCATGGCAGCGCTTTTCGCCTTTGAGATCGAAGAGGCCCTCCGCTACCTGGAAGACCCCGATTTCTATCTCCACTCCGAAGAACCCGACATGGAAGCCGGCAAAATCTGGCTGGGCGCCGCGGACGACACCGTTTTCCGTAAAAGAGGCGTCGAATTCGTGGACGGCTCGGCCCCCGGCTTTGCCGCCATCGTCGGGTCGGCCCCGAATCCCGAGATCGCAAAGATGATCGTGGAGGAATACCAGAGAAGGAGTCTCTATATCTTCTGCGCCGCCAACCAGAACGGCACCACCGTCATCGAGCAGCTCATCGAGGCGGGCGTTCAGGTGGGCTGGAACACCCGGATCGTCCCCTTCGGGCCGGAAATCTCCTCGGCCATTTTCGCCCTGGGCTTCGCCAACCGGGCCGCCATGGCCTTCGGCGGCGTTCAGCCGGGCGATTACCGGAAGATGCTCCTGTACAATAAAGACCGGATCTTCGCCTTCGTCAACGCGCTGGGCGACGTCAACGCCGAATGGGCTGCCGCGGCGGCCGGCTGCGTCAACTGGGGCTTCCCGACCCTGGCCGACACCGACATCCCCGAGATTCTGCCCACCGGCATTTGCACCTACGAACACGTGGTGGCCAATGTCTCCCACGAGGAGATGGTTCAGAAGTCCGTCGAGATCCGGGGTCTCAAGGTCACCGTTTCCGAGATCGACATTCCCTGCTCCTTCGGCCCGGCCTACGAGGGCGAGCGGGTCCGCGGCGCCGACCTTTACGCGCAGTGCGGCGGCGGCAAGACCCAGTGCACCGAGCTGGTGAAGATGGCCGAGATGAACGATATCGAGGACGGCAAGGTCATCGTCGAAGGCCCGGATATCACCGAGGTCAAGGAAGGCGGCACCTTCCCGCTGGGCATCTACGTCCAGGTGGCCGGCCGCGAGATGCAGTCCGACTTCGAACCGATCCTGGAGCGTCAGATCCACCATCTGATCAACTACATCCAGGGCATCATGCACATCGGGCAGCGGGACATCTCCTGGATCCGGATTTCCAAAGCCGCCATCGAAAAAGGCTTCACCCTGAAAGACATCGGCGTGGTGCTCCATGCCAAATTCCATCAGGACTTCGGCAAGATCTTCGACAAGGCCCAGGTGACGCTGTACACCAAGAAGGCGGACGTGGACAAGCTGACCGAACGGGCCCGGGGCGAGTACAAAACCCGGGATGAGCGCGTGGAAAAGATGCGGGACGAAGACGTGGAGACCTACTACTCCTGCACACTGTGCCAGTCCTTTGCGCCCACCCACGTCTGCACCGTCAGCCCCGAGCGGACCGGTCTGTGCGGCGCTTACAACTGGATGGACTGCAAGGCCTCCTTCGAGATCAACCCCACCGGCCCCAACCAGCCCATCGAAAAGGGCGAATGCCTGGATACGTGGAAGGGTCAGTGGAAGGGCGTCAATGAATTCGTCAAGAAAGCCTCCCGCGGGGCCATCGAGGGATACAACTTCTACTCCATGGTCCACGAGCCCATGACCACCTGCGGCTGCTGCGAGTGCATCGCCGCCATGTTGCCCCAGTGCAACGGCGTCATGTCGGTCAGCCGGGACTACACCGGCGAGACCCCCTGCGGCATGAAGTTCACCACCCTGGCCGGCGTCATGGGCGGCGGGGCCTCTTCACCGGGTTTCGTGGGCCACTCCAAGTTCAACATCACCCAGCGGAAGTTCATCCGCGGCGACGGCCCCCAGGACAAGGAAGAGGGCGGCATTCTGCGCATCGTCTGGTTGCCCAAGATCCTCAAAGACGAGATCAAAGAGCGGCTGGACAAGCGCGGCGAAGAGCTGGGCTATCCCAACTTCACCGACATGATCGCCGATGAAACCGTCGGCATCACCGAGGAGGAGATCCTGCCGTTCCTCCAGGAGAAGAAGCATCCGGCGCTGGATATGGAGTCGTTGGTGGGCTAGCGTTAGCGGCGACGTCAATGGAATAACGGCGTAGGGGCGAAAAGTTTTTCGCCCCTACCGTTCCATGCGATTACAGTTTCAACCGATAAGGAGACGAAAATGGCATTAACCGGAATACAGATATTCAAACTCCTGCCGAAAACCAACTGCAAGGAATGCGGCGTCCCCACCTGCCTCGCTTTCGCCATGAACCTTGCGTCCGGGAAGGCGGAACTCGACGCCTGTCCGTATGTATCCGACGAGGCGCGGGAGAAGCTGGCCGAGGCATCCGCGCCGCCGATCCGCCCCGTCAAGATCGGCAAAGGCGTTCGGGGATTCACCGTCGGCGGTGAAACCGTGCTTTACCGCCATGAGAAGACATTTTTCAATCCCACCGCTCTGGGCGCCCTGGTGGCGTCCGATATCGACAAAGCCGAGCTGGAGAACAAACTCAAGGTTTGGAACGCCTTCCAGTTCGAGCGGGTTGGCTTCAACCTGCGGCCGCAGCTCGTCGCCCTGAAAGACGCCGGCGGAGACGCAGCGGCTTTTGGCGAGAAAGCCAAACTGATCGCCGAGACCTCCGAGTTCAACCTGGTGCTCATGACCGAGAAAGAGGACGTTATGAAAGCCGGCATCGAGGCGGCCGGTTTCAAACGTCCCCTGCTGTATGCCGCCACAGACGCCACCGTCGACGCCTTCGGCGCCCTGGCAAAGGAGAACGATCTGCCCCTGGCCGTCAAGGCTGATTCCGTGGAGGCGTTAATTCCGCTGACCGACAAACTCACCGAAATGGGTCTGAAGAACCTGGTTATCGATTCCGGTTCCCGAGAGGTGAAAAAAGCCCTGGAGGATCAGGTGGTGATCCGGCGTGCGGCCCTGAAGCAGAGCAACCGGTCCCTGGGATTCCCCACCATTGCCTTTCCCTGCGAGATGGCCGACAATATCGATGTGGAGACCATGATTTCCGCCATGTTCATCGGCAAATACGGCGGCATCGTGATCCAGTCCGATTTCCAGGGCGAGAGCCTGTTCCCGCTGCTTTTGGAACGGCTCAACATCTACACCGACCCGCAGCGGCCCATGACCGTCACCGAAGGCATCTACGACATCAACAACCCCGACGAGAATTCGCCGGTGCTGGTCACCACCAATTTCGCCCTGACCTACTTCATCGTTTCCGGCGAGATCGAGGCCAGCCGGGTGCCGACCTGGCTGCTGATCAAAGACTCAGAGGGTCTTTCGGTCATGACCGCCTGGGCGGCCGGAAAATTCGCAGGCGACGATGTCGGCATGTTCGTCAAGAAATGCGGCATCATGGACAAAGTGAAGAAGCAGGAACTGGTCATCCCCGGCTACGCCGCCGCCATCGCCGGCGATGTGGAAGAAGAACTGCCCGGCTGGAAGATCATTGTGGGGCCCCGTGAAGCGGCGCATATTGCCGGCTTCCTGAAAGAAAAATAATAGACGAGCCTGCCCTTTACCCAACTTAAGACCAGACACGGAGGCGTTATGTATCTGATCGGTGAGAGTCTGAATGTCATTTCAAAAAAGATCGGCAAAGCGTTCAAAGAGCGCGATCCCAAGCCGATCCAGGAGGAGGCCCTGTTTCAGAAAAAGCAGGGAATGGATTATATCGACATCAACCTCGGTCCGGCCAAGAAGGAAGGCCACGAGCTGATGCCCTGGGTGGTCCAGACCGTCCAGGAGGTGGTGGACGACATCCCGCTGGCGCTGGATACTTCCAACATCGACGCCATCGAAGCGGCCCTGAAAGTTTATAAACGCCCTTCGGGGGGACCCGCGCCGCTCATCAACTCCATCATGTGCCGGCCGGAGCGCTATGAGAAGATGGCGCCTATCGCCGCAGAGCATGACGCCGATTTCATCGCCCTCCTGTGGGGCCCCGATGGACTGCCCCGGGATGAAAACGAGCGCGCTGCGCTTTGCGTTGAACTGCTCTATTTCGCCAACGAGGCGGGCATCCCCAATGAACGGATCTGGGTGGACGGCATCGTGACCCCGGTCAACATCCAGCAGCCCCAGCTTATCAGTCTGATGGAGTTCCAGGGAATGCTGCAGGATATCGCGCCCGGCGCCAAATCCACCTGCGGTCTGTCCAACATCTCCAACGGACCGCCGGAGCATCTGCGTCCCATCCTCAACCAGACCTACATGGTGATGCTCGAGAGATACGGCATGTACTCCGTCATCTCCGATCCCCTGGATGAGAAGCTGACCGAGATCGCCAAGGGCAAGCGGCCGGACATCGTGGAATTGATCCACAAAGAAATGGACGGCGAAGGTCCGGATCGCTCCAGCCTCTCAAAGGAGATGCTGGACTACGCCAAAACCGTGGATGTCATCCTCGGAAAAGTCCTGTATTCCGATTCCTGGCTCGAGATCTAAGCGCTCTCACGCCGGAAAATTGAAGTGTGAAAAAACGCCCCACTCCCTGTTATGCAGCAGGGGGCGGGGCGTTTTTTGTGGGGAAGGGCAAATACCCCGGGGATCTTCATGGTGGTCCGTAGGCATCAGGTCCCCCAGCTTCCCGCCACCGGGGCCAGCCGTTGGGCAGATGGCGGACGTTGTCGTAGCCGGCGAAGTAGAGTTGTTGGGCCAGGGGGCAATGGGGACCGTCGCAGTAAGTGATGATAGCGGCGGCGGGACCGATCGCTTCAATGAAAGCGTCGATCCAGGTTTCGAATCGGTTGACGGGAAGGTGAAGGGCGCCCGCAATGTGGCCCGCCTCGTAGTCGGCCATGGGCCTGGCGTCGGCGAACAGGACGTTGTCCGATCCATGGACCGCTAAAGCCGCTTCCAGGGAGATGGCGCGAAAGGCTTCCGTTTCGTTCGCCGCTGCGGCAGGGGGTTCGGGCGCCGGCTTGTCCGCGCCGAAAAACCGGATGCCTCCCGGTCGCAAACTGTTGGCCAGGAGGGCCAGGACGGTTGATGCCAGGAGGATGAAGACGGTTTGATACAGGATTTTTTGGGGAATGCGAGGATCATTCATTTGATTTGACGCGATCGCTCCTTCGATCTCCCTTGATAACGGGCGGACGACTGTGGTAATTTAATGTAATGAGACATTTTTTAATCCAATAAATCCTCTTAAAAACGTCGGGGAGGCAAAGAGAACGTGATCAGATCATCCGCCCTGGAGGCGAATCTGGCGACATACAGCGTCGATGTGTCCGTGGATCCTCGATATCGGGTCATCCAGGACATCATGTCGAAATATTACGGCATCATGGAAGGGGTCAACACCTTCCTGGAGGAATTGTCCCATCCCCACCGGAACTGGCAGTTTATCGTCAAAGAGGCCCGAGGCTATGCCCTCAACTATTTTCATCTGATTAAAACCCATCCCCAGGGGCCGCTTGGGGCCCAACGCTTTACGGAGATTTTCATCCAAATTGTCGCCAAGGCGCCCCAGATGGAAACCCAAGCGGATGCGGCGGACAATCTACTCTTTTTTGTCCAGAAAATTCTGCGGGAATCCGGCGACCGTCTGGCTGATTTTTTTCCGGTTTTCCAGGAGACGTTTCAATCCGTCTGCGACCTCAACGATAACGATTTTTTCCTTTTTGTAAAGAGTTATTACGGGTTGGACCGGCTCGGACCTCTGTTTCTCAAAGCGGTTTCCGAGGCAGCAGCGGAGAGCGCCGAAGTCCCATACGGGGCTTTGCGGGATCTGTTGATCCGGTATTATCGCCACACCTACGACCACTGGCTGGCAGAGGAGGACCCACTGGCCTGGCTGGCGGCGGAGACCGGCGGCGCCCTGGAGACGGACCGGGTTGCCCCCATTTTTACCGAAATATCCCATCAAAAAATCAACGACCACCGGCAGGCCCTCGAAGACATCGCCGCAAGAAATCCGGATGCGCTGTCCGATTTGCGCAAGCAACTTGAGGCCGTTCTCGAACTTCCCGGTTTCAGCCGGTTCGCAGCAGCGTATCGGGAGATTCCCCGCAAACTGCTGGCGGCCGGCAAGGCATCCGGGAAGGGCAACGGGTGGAAGGTGATCTTCCTTTTCCATATCATGAACATTCCGGGGCTCGCCAGTATCCATGAGGACGCCCTGCGGGACATCAATCGGACCCTGGAATGGCTCATCGCCAACGAAAAGCATCTCAATCTCGAAAAGCTGATTCTCAAGACCTTCTCCATTCTGGGCGCCCGGATGGCGGAATTTCCCCTGACGGCTCTCAACTGCATCTACAACATGGGAAAAGGGGTCTACCAGATCGACGACAGCGATCTGATCAATTTCTTTATCGACCAGGTCATCGACCTGGGGTTTCACGCGCCCCGGATCCGCGGCGTGGGCAACGACTGGCAGATCCGGGTCAACAAGGCGCACATCCAGAATATCCGCACCTGGCTCCGCCTCATCGAAGTGAACCCCAAGTGGTCCACTCGTCTGCTGTCTTCCCTGATCATTCATCTGACCCTGTGCGGGGTGTTCGTCAAGGACACCGATCTATTTCCCCGGGACATTACCGATCTCCTCAACAGCCCCATACGGCCGGTCTATAACCTGGTCAAACAGCTGGCCAAGCTGTTTCCGGTCTATTTCAACGACATCGGCGCCGAAGGGGAACTCCGGGACATCTCCACCCGGATCGATGAAATCACCCATCGGAAAGATCCCCTGATCCATTTTTTGCGGAAACAGATCCATGTGGAGAGCAGCAACCGGATCATCGGCTTTATTGCAGCGACCATCCGGTTCTGGGCCACACGGGACAGGACCCTCGTGGAGCCCTATGTGCCGCCCAGCATCTATGAAACCATCCAATCCGAAGGGCTTTTCATCGATGGGGTCCACACGATTTTGTTGCGCTTGTCTGATGAGGGACTCGATGCGCCCAAAGACCTGCTGAGTGCATCCGAAATCTGGCTGAACAGCCGCCTGGCGAAGATCAGAGCGGAAACCGGCGACGTTCCGGAGGACGATTTCCAGCGGGTGGCCATGGCGGTCTCTCTCTACAAGATGCTCCACCAGAAATACGATCTGAGCCTTTTTACGTCGGATGCAGATCTGGAGACCTACCTGTCCGGGCTCCAGTCCGAGGCGTTCCCCGATTTTCGGAAACTGAGGGCCGCCGTGGCCGAGAAAACGGTCCAATCCAGGCTGTTCGGTCTGTTGGATTATCTGGAGGATCTAAAGAAGGTCATCCTTTCCGATCAGACCTTCGAGATCCGGGAGGATATCTACAAAAAGCGCCATTTCACGGTGGACATCCCCTCCATGTACGGCAGCTACCACGAAACCAAGTTCGACGCCCTGGGGCTCACGTTCCGCATCGAAGCCTACGTCAACGTTCTGCTGGAAGAACTGATCGACAACATCGATCTGAGCCTGATCACCAAAGCGACCTTCTACAACATCTACGACAAGCTGATCCTGTTCGACAAGGCCCTTCGGGTGGACGGCATCGCTTCCATGGAGTTCGAAGGCAGCCTGGATCTGCTGGCCCATTCCCTGGAAGCCAGGGGGTTTACCTTCACCCAGTACATGGACATTTTCAAGGGGTTCGCCTCGACGGTGCGCAATATCATCAACGACTATTTTCACAACATCCACGAGGAAAACCTCGACCGGATTCTCTCCTCCCTTTCCCCGGACGGGGTTCTGCCCCAGTACGTGCCCAAGGAGATCGATCCGGATGAGGAGACGAACCGGCAGGATCTGATGCACGGCATCTCGGAGACGTTTTTCCGGGAAAAGATCGCCTCCTGCCTGGGGCTCCAGCAACTGGACCGGTTTTTGGGCCGAATCCTCAACACTTTGTTTCAGCAGTCCTATAGGCTGCCGGCCGACCGGCTCCGACTGCTGCTCAATTACGATCCCCAGAGGGCCATGATGTCCATCGTCAAGCCATCCAGCAAGGCCGCCGGC
>JAABTD010000083.1 GCA_011390065.1 Desulfobacteraceae bacterium | reverse complement strand
GTGTCTCATTGGAACAAGGGACAACCGATTGACAAATCATCCTGCTTGGATTAGTCATGCAGTGCCGCTCACGGAAGAGATTTTGTCTTCGGAGCGGGATTCCTCCGGATTTTCGGGGTCAACCAACATGATTTTAGGAGCAAGGACGCATGGGAACAGTGCAATATATCGTCCCGTATGGCGACAACGCCGCCGACAGCGTGATCAACATCTGATGCGCCCGATTTCAGCAGTGAAAACGGCCCGTGAGATCGCCCCGTCGATTTGCCGCAATCTGGGACGTCTGGGGTTGCTGTCCGTCTGCCTCTTCGCGCTGTTCACAATGGTTGAAGATGGATGGGCCGGCTCTGCTCAAAATGTTGTCGTCACCGATCAGCTCGGACGGGACGTCCATATTCCACAGCCTCCCCGGCGCATTGTCACGCTGGCGCCCAGCATCACGGAAATCGTTTTCTACCTGGGATTGGGCGATCGGGTTGTCGGGGTGACCCGTTTCAGCAATTATCCAGATGAAGCGAACCTGAAACCCAGGGTAGGCAGTTATACGGATTTAAATGTCGAACGGATCATCAGCCTCGCCCCGGACCTCGTTCTGGGAACCAGGGACGGGAACCAGCCGGGTTCCGTACGGCTGATGGAACAGGCAGGATTGACGGTCTTCATCCTGGATACCAAGGATCTGGATCAGGTGATTGAAACCATCGTCACGGTGGGCCGATTGTGCAGCATCTCCAACAAAGCCATTCGCATGGCCGGAGATTTGGAACATCGCATCGAACGTCTTCGCCAGAAAGTGCAATCCCATCCGAAACCGCGGGTCTTTTTCCAGATCAATCCCAGGCCCATCATGTCCATCAACAAAGAGACCTTCCTTCACGATCTGATCTCCCTGGCCGGTGGGCGCAACATCGCGGCCGAAGCCACCATCAAATACCCCAGGATCAGCATCGAGGAGGTCATTCAGCGAAAGCCCGAGGTCATCATCGTCGCCGGCATGAAACAGGGGCGATCATTAGAAGAAGCCCGGCGCAGATGGCTGGAATTCCCCCTGATCCCCGCAGTCAAAAACGGCCGGGTCCACCTCATCGATTCCGATTTGACCAACCGCCCCTCGCCCCGCATCGTTCAGGGGCTGGAGACCATGGCCCGACTGATTCACCCGGAACTCAAATGGGACGATTAGACAGGCGAAACGCTGTGGAAAAGCGTTTGACCCCTTATCGGGTTCTGACGCTTTCGGCGATGATGGCGCTGTTGCTGTTTGCGGTCGGATGCCTTTCACTGGTCATCGGAACGGCCGACATCTCACTGAAATCCCTCGGAGCGTTGTTCTCCGGATCGCTGACGCCGGAAGACCCAACCCGCCTGATTTTGTTCCGCATTCGCCTGCCGCGGATTATTCTGGCCGGATTCGTAGGCTTCGCCCTGTCGCTGGGAGGGGTCGTTTTCCAGGCATTGTTGCGCAACCCGCTGGCGGATCCCTACATTCTGGGGGTCTCCAGCGGCTCGGCCTTCGGGGCGGTGATGGCCATTGTTTTAGGCCTGGGCTTCGGCGTCGGGGTCCCGGTCATGTCTTTTGCAGGGGCCCTGTTGACGGTCTGGCTGCTGATGCAGTTGGGGACTCGGCGGATGGGAATGGAATCGAACACGATCCTGCTCATGGGCGTGATCATCAACGCGTTTTTTACCGCCATCATCATGTTCTTCATCTCCACCGCCGCCGACGAACGACTCCACTCCATGCTGTTCTGGCTCTATGGCGATCTGTCTCAGGGGCGGTACGCGCATCTTTCCCTCATCGGGCCGGTCCTGCTGGCGGCCCTGGCGATCCTCTACCGGTTTTCAGGCCACCTCAACCTGATCACCGCCGGAGAAGAAGTCGCCGCACAGTTGGGCGTCGAAGTCAAACAGACCAAGAAAATCTGCTTTTTGGTCGTCTCTCTGATGATCGGCGTTGTGGTGGCGTTTTCAGGACTCATCGGTTTCATCGGTCTCATGGTTCCTCATCTGGCGCGCATGATCTTTGGCTCCGATCATCGGCTGCTGATTCCCATGTCGTCCATTGGAGGCGCCGCCTTTCTGATCGCGGCCGACACCCTGGCCCGTACGGTCATCTCTCCCAGCGAACTGCCGGTGGGCGTCATTACGGCGTTCATGGGGGCGCCTTTCTTCGTTTTCCTCCTCAGGCGCAAAGGAAGCCGATGGAGCCAATCCTGACCCTGTCCGATATTGGATTCGGTTACGGCCGCAACCGGGTCCTGGCGCACATCGGCTTTCAAGTCCATGCCGGTGAAATCATCGGCATATTGGGCCCCAACGGGTCCGGCAAGAGCACCCTTCTAAAGCTCATGGACGGCATCCTTCTCCCGCACGAAGGAGAGATCCTGATCCGCGAGCGCCCTCTGTCTGATTTCAAACGGAGCGACCTGGCAAAGGAGGTGGCCATGGTGTCCCAGGAAAATCACTTCCGGTTCGCCTTTTCAGTCATGGAGGTGGTGCTTATGGGCCGTTTCCCGCACCTGGGGAAGACGCAGTTCGAGGGAAAAGAAGACATAAAGGCAGCTCTGGAAGCCCTGGAGGCCACGCACACCGACCATCTCGCCGGGCGTTCCCTGGATGAACTGTCAGGAGGAGAAAAGCAGCGAGTGCTCATCGCCAGGGCTCTGGCCCAGGAGCCCAACGTGATTCTCCTGGATGAACCCACGTCCTTTCTCGATCTCAAATATAAGCGAGAAATGTTCCGATTGATCACGAGCATGGGAAAGAGTAAGGGGTTGAGCGTGGTCATCGTCTCCCACGATATTGATCTCGCCTCCCAGTATTGTGATCGCATCCTGCTCTTGAACAAGGGCGTCATCCATAAACTGGGGGTTCCGGAGGAGGTGATCACCGCGACGGACATTGAAACGGTGTATGACTGCCCGGTTCATGTAGACCGCAATCCGGCCACGGGAAAACCCCGGGTGAGCATCATCTGAAGAAAGGATATAAAGCGCCGACATGATCGACATCTTTGTGAAAGGGGGGCTTGTGATGTACCCCCTCCTGATCTGTTCCATCATTGCGTTGACCGTCATCCTGGAGCGGGCCTTTTTCTGGATCCGGGAGGACCGGCGGCGAAACCAGCCGCTTGTGGACCAGGTGCTGGAAATGTGCCGCGAAGCGGACTGGGAGGGCGTGAGAATCGCAGTGTCAGGGTCCCGGGACTATATCATTCGGATTCTGGTGGCCGGCATCGTCCATCGGGAGTTTTCCATGGTAAAAGCCATGGAAACCGCCGCCACGGATGAAATGATCCGGATGCGACGCAATCTGGGCGTACTGGACACCATGATCACCGTGGCGCCGCTTCTGGGCATCTTCGGGACGGTCATCGGGATTATTCTATCCTTTGAAATGCTGGGATCGAGCGGCATTGAACATCCCCAGGTGGTGACCGCCGGCATTGCACAGGCGCTGATCACAACGGCGTCGGGGCTGGGGATCGCCATCCTTTCGGTTTTTCCATTCAACTATTTTAGTTCCAGGGCGGATCATGCCGCTCTTTTCATCGAAAAATACGCCAACAGCCTGGAGATCGTTTACGAAAAACTGGCGCAACCGGCGAGCGAAAGAGAAGGAAAAAGTCATGAAAATCAAGGGCCCCGAGCGGAAAAAAGCCCGCGTCGAAATCCTGCCGCTCATTGACATCGTCTTCCTGCTCCTCGTCGTGTTCATCTATGCCATGCTGTCCATGTCCGTTCATCGCGGGGTGCCGGTGGTCCTGCCCGATTCCACCGCGGCCGCGGTGGACCGGAGCCTGACCCTGTCCATCACCCTGAAATCCGACGGAAGCCTCTATCTGGATCAAGATCGGATATCCCTCGAAGATCTATCGGCTGCGCTGGAAGCCCGGGCTGTTTCGGAGAAGGAAACCGGCGTCTTGTTGTTTGCGGACAAAACGATTCCTTATCAGGCGGTGTTTCGGGTGCTGGATCGCATTCAATCGGCGGGGCTGACCCAGGTTTCCCTCCAGGCGGAGGCGGATCACCCCAAATGAAACGCCTGTTCTGGGCCGGGGCGCTGGCGCTGGCGCTGCACGCGCTGCTTCTGTCAGCCGGAACGAGGTCGGGAGACCATCGCCGCCCTCCGAAAGCCCAACCCAAACCCATTTCACTGGCATTGCGTTACAAAGCGGCGCCAAAACCGATGGTTCTGCCTGCCGATCCCTTGCCGCAGCTCCAGAAGCTTCCGTTAATGGCACCGAACGATATAAAACCAGCGACGCCCGAGCCGGCCCCCACGATTCAAAAATCCAAGGCAACGCCTCAAACGGCGCTGAAACATAAGCCCAAACCAAAGCTCAGACCAAAGCCTCAGCCGGAAACGAAGCGCGAACCCAAGCCGGCGCCGAAGCCCGAACCAGTGGAGGAGAACGCGCCTGAAACGCTGCCTGCCGATTCCTCGGCGACATCACCGACGGTCCCCGCGCCGCGCGTCGCGGTTGAGGGCTCCCATAAAACGCCCTCCAAAACCGCCGCAGAGCCGGTGGAAACGGCCTCTCCTCCGGCGAACGACGAGACCGGGGAGAAGGGCGACTCTTCCACCGACATCCTCGTAGAGGCGACCCCGGCGTATCACCGGAATCCGCCGCCCGCTTACCCGCGGATGGCGCGGCGAAGAGGATATGAAGGAACGGTGGTTCTGTCGGTGCTGGTCAACGCGCAAGGCGTGGTGGAGGCCAGCCGGGTCCATCGGTCCTGCGGACACGAGACCCTCGATGACGCCGCACTGAAAGCCGTTCGAAATTGGATATTCACGCCCGGAAGACGGGGCGACAAGCCGGCGCCCATGTGGGTCACCGTTCCCATCCGGTTCCAGCTCCGATAAGCAGCTGCGGGAAAAAACCCGCGGACGCTTTGGCGTTGACAAGGACTTCAGATTTGACTTATGATCACAGCCCAACGAGGGAACAGATCGTCTTACGCGTGGTTTCAGGGGTCAATTCTGTTCAACTCACATAGAGGAATCCTTCAGTGAAACATGGCAGCCCCCCTATTGAGCCCGGCGGCGCCCATCAAACGCGGGTCGTCACGCTGACAAGACGAAAGGTTCTGTCGGACAAAGCCTTCGAGGTTGAGTTGACGCGCCCCCCCTCCTTTGATTTCATACCCGGGCAGAACATTCGATTCCTTTACGGCGCCCTTGAGCGATACTATTCGATCATCTCCGGGCCGCAGGAGCAAAAGATCGCGTTGTTGATCCGACACGTGGCGGACGGCGCCTTTACATCGATTCTTTCATCGTCGGCGATCGGCGCGCGATTCAGCATTACGGGCCCCCATGGATATTTTATATTCAGACCCTCGCCGCGTCCGCCGGTTTTCGTGGCGACAGGCACAGGGGCGGCGCCGTTTGCGGCCATGTGCCGGGCCGGCATATCGGGCTTCACCCTTCTGCACGGGGTGAGCCTGCCGGAAGATCTGTACTACGCGTCCCTGTTTCGGCGATCGGCATCTCGTTATGTGCCGTGCATATCGCAACCCACTCCGGAAAACCATTTGCCGGCCGGCGCGTTTCAGGGGACCGTGACCGAATACCTCCGCCGCGAACTGCCGCGAATCAAATCTGATTTTTATTTGTGCGGCCGGACCGAAATGGTCCAGGAAGCCACCCTCCTCATTGACGATTATTTTTCCGACTCACGGGTCTACAGCGAGGTTTTCTTTTAACCTCTCAAAATGGTCAGAGGCCGTTCTCCCCTCTTTTTCAACGCAACCCCCGGATAAACCCTTCCACCGCCTCTCCCCCTTTCTCATCCATCAACCGGATGGTCTGGGACCCCACCACGGCGATGTCCGCCTTCCCTTTCAGGAAATCCACGTCGGTTTTGGATTTGACGCCGAATCCCACCGCCAGGGGCAGGGTCGTCGCTTCCCGGCACCGGGTCAGATAATCTTCCAGATCGCTTGAAAACCGGGTTTCCGCGCCGGTGACGCCTTTTCGGGCCACGCAATAAATAAACCCTTTTCCGAACCCGGCTAAATATTTCATCCGCTCCGGCGGCGTGGTGGGCGAGTAAATGAAAATCGGCGACAGGTTTTGGCCGTTCATGGCGTCCAGGTAATCGCCGGCCTCTTCGGGGGGCAAGTCGGGCACGATGGCGCCTTGCATGCCGCGGCGCGCCATGTCCTCGGCGAACCGCGACACGCCGTATCGGTAGAGAATGTTGTAATAGGTCATGAACAGAAACGGGATGTCGAAACGTTCCGAGACGGTTTTCGCCAAAGTCATGCAGTCGGCCACCGTGGCCCCGTTTTCCAGGGCCTTCTGGTTGGCCGCCAGGATCACCGGGCCGTCGGCGATGGGTTCGGAAAAGGGGATCTGGAGTTCCATGAGATCGACCCCGGCCTCCACCATGGCCGTCACCATCCGCAGGGAATCTTCAAAAGAAGGATACCCGAGGACGATGTGGGTCATCAGGAGGATATCCTTTTGTTTCCGCCGGTCGCGAAGATAGGTCTCAAGCATGGTATCCCTTTGCCTTTCGGATGATGAAGTCCTGCCAGCGCGGATCATTGAAGGCGTCGGCCACCGTGAAGATGTCCTTGTCGCCCCGGCCGGACTGGTTGATGATGATGCTGGCGTCTTTGGAAAGCTCCGGCGCCTCCTTGAAGGCCTGGACAAAGGCGTGGGCCGACTCCAGGGCCGGGATGACCCCTTCCTTTCGGATGGTCAGGGACATGGCTTCCACCACCTCGTCGTCGGTGGCCGCCTCAAAGCGGGCCTTGCCGGCTTCCTTTAGACTCGACAGGATGGGCGAGACGCCCACATAGTCGAGGCCGGCGGCGATGCTGTGGGTCTCCTGCATCTGGCCGTCGCCGTTCTGGAGAAAATAGGTCTTGTACCCCTGGGCGACGCCGATGGCGGCGTCGCTGGAACAAAGGCGCGACGCGTGCTGTTTGGATTCGAGCCCCCTGCCGCCGGCTTCCACGCCGACGAGTTCCACCGGGTCCTTGAGAAATCCGGTGAACAGCCCCATGGCGTTGGAGCCGCCGCCCACGCAGGCGTAGACCCGGGCCGGCAGCTTTCCTTCGGCTTTGAGGATCTGCTCCCGGGCCTCCAGGCCGATGATGGACTGGAAGTAGGTCACCATCTCGGGAAACGGATGCGGCCCGCAGGCGGTGCCCAGCACGTAATGGGTGGCGTCCATGTTGGAGACCCAGTCCCGGAAGGCTTCGTTGATGGCGTCCTTGAGGATGCGCGTCCCGTCCTTCACCGGCGCCACCTTGGCGCCGAGCCGCTCCATCCAGAAGACGTTGGGCCGCTGCCGCTCCACGTCCACCTCGCCCATGTAGATGGTGCAGTCAAACCCGAACCGGGCCGCCATGGTGGCCGTGGCCACCCCATGCTGTCCGGCCCCGGTTTCGGCAATCACCCGTTTTTTGCCCATCCGTTGGACCAGGAGCCCCTGACCCATGACGTTGTTGGCCTTGTGGGCGCCGGTGTGGTTGAGGTCCTCCCGCTTGATGTAGATGCGGGCCCCGCCGAAATGGCGGGTGAGGTTGCCGGCATAGGTCAGCGGCGTGGGACGGCAGGAGTAGGTGGACATCACCTCTTCGTATTCCCGCCAGAACGCGGGATCATTCCGGGCCTCCCGGAACGTCCGCTCCAGTTCGTCGAACGTGGCCACCAGGATCTCCGGCAGGAAGGCCCCGCCGAATCCCGCATAATAGCCTCTGTTATCCATGATTAGCGCCTCCGAGGGTCTGGGAGAAAACATATCGGTCGGTCCGGCAGTAGAGGGCCGAATAGACCGCGTTTTCCGCCTGGGTGAAATGTAAATATCGGTTGACGACCAGAATGGGCGTGGATCGGGAGACGCCCAGATTGCCGGCCCTGCCGTCGTCGGCGCACCCGATCCGAAAGGTCTGCCGGCCGCTGACGGGCTTCAGATAGTACCGCTCCTCGGCGATCTCCGACAGGGACCGGTCCGCCAGGTCCACCTCGTCGATGCCGGGAAAAAGATCGGGATGGAGGTAGAGATCCTCTATGAGCACCGGCTCGTTCTCGACCCGGGTCAGGCGGGAAAAAAAATAGGCCCGGCCGCCGTTGAAGGGGTTCTCCGCCTCCCCCCGCACCGTCTTGAGCCGGATCTTCCTGAGCATCCGCCGGGTCACCGCCAGCCCCTTTTTCCGGAAGGACGACGACGTGCCGTCCAGGGAAAAGAGATCCACCTCCGCCTTCCGTTCCCGGACAAAGGTGCCCGACCCCCGCCGCCGCTCCAGGATGCCCTTGCTCACCAGCAGCTCGATGGCCTGCCGGACCGTGGGACGGCCGATGTTGTAGGCTTCGGCCAGCTTCAACTCCGCCGGAATCCGGTCGCCGGCGGGGTATTCGCCGGAACGGATCCGGGCCAGCAGGATGTCGGCCAGTTGGTGGTATAAGGGTATTGGGGATTGGGTGTTCAGCATGTTTTTTATTCGCTATCGTCCGTCCTTTTGCTTTTTGGAGGCAGCTTCGCATTTATTGGTAAAGTTGTCAAGACAAATTTTAAGCACCAAACGCCTCGGCTTAGAACCTAAGCGTGAGGCCACCAAAGACAAGGGAAAAATCCGATCCGACGCAGGCGGGCGGCTTTGGTAAACTCAAATTGATTACAGGCTGTTTTTATACTATTGTAATTGGTTCCATTTTGGCTATAATGGCTTGGAAGCAATTTTTTCTTTCTAAGAACCATGATAGGGGGCGCCAACATGGAAACGGAAACCATCACCATTCCCATGGACGCCGAGACGGCCCGGTCGTTTTACGAAGCGCCGCCGGAATGCATTTCGAAATCATAACGCCCATTGCCGGAATCGAGACGATCGCGACCGGAGGCGGCATTCGGATATTGGGCGTATTGCGAAAACAATATGGCGACGGACGCTGGAGAAAGCTGAAAGGGACCGCGACGGTGCGGCTGGAAGATGGGACGCTCCGATTCGCCGAATTGCACTGGTTCGAGGCCCATGGCATTGGAAAAAGAAAAATGAGGATCAAAAGATTTCTGGATTAGACCCATGATGACCGATTCGAAACGACAACCTACGCGTTTTGCCGTTTGCGTCGGCACGGATGATCCTGACTTGTTGACGCCCCGCATGATTTATCAAGTATTGCCGGATGACGACGCGGCCAAATCGGGTTACCTGCGGGTGATCGACAACGAAGGCGAAGATTATCTGTACCCGGCCAAATATTTTATCCTTGTGGATTTTCCGCAACCGGTTCAACAGGCGCTGCTCAATACCAGCGTTCCGGTGATGCGGAGCATTGAAGCCGAGTTGATCGGATAAAATAAGGTCTCAACTTTCAAGAATGAAAGCCAGCCTATTTTTGCTTTTATAATAATTGGTTACATTGATATATTAATTGAAAAGCACTCTTCTGATTTGGGATATAGCGCAGTTAATCCATATGAAACCGTTTTGTAAACTGTTGATAATATAAGAGCCGCTTCTAGAATCGAAATTTGAGTCAGGTGATGAATCAGCATATTAATACAACGAACTTTCCTCTTCCTACCCCCGAGCATATTATCATTGCGACCTCCGGGGGCATGAGATGCAATCAAGATTCAACCGGACGAAAAGGATTGAAACGGTGCAACCGCAAAAGGCGTTCGGATATCGGCGGTTTTGCGAAAGCAATATGGGGAAGGGCGCTGGAGACTCGGTTCGAGGTCCATGGCATTGGGGAAAGGCCCGTCCCCGAAAAGACGGGCCCGTCAATGCAAAGATGCCGTGAATCAGCTGCTGACTTTTCGCAGAATATGGTCAATGACCATGCCGTGTTCCTTCTGAGGGCTGAACATCACGATGTCCGTGTCTTCTTCAGCCCTGACGCTGTGTCCCGGAGGCCAGTAAAACAGATCTCCTCCCTGAGACGTTTCTTCCTCGCCTCCCGCATAAAGAGCGGTAATCGCACCTTTTACAACATAGCCCCAATGAGGGCTCTGGCAAAGGTCTCCTTCAAGCCCTTGCAGTAATTCCGTGATATCGGTCCCTGCGCCAAAGGAAAAGAATTCCGCCCCCATCTTCCCATATCCCGTCACGTCGCCAAAATCAGTTTGCTGTCGGGCGGTAGCGCCGGGCACGTCTATCCGAACGGGTATATTTTCTTTCATGATACGCATTGGTTTACCCTCCTTGTGTTATCACAAAAAATAATAGACGGCATATAAAGCGTCTATAAAAAAAACTTTAAGCACTCATCATTCAAATATCAAACGATCCGCTTCTCATGTCTTGCAAGGCATATTTGTGCATTGTATATTCGCAAAGCAGATCTTCGGGACGCACAGACGCCTGCATGACGGCGGGCGCCAAACCACTTACAGGCAAGTTGAGGGCAATGGATTACAAAACAAACGATCAATCCCTTAGTGACGGCAACGATTTCTTTCCTGAAAACGATTTGGCGGCATTTGAAGACATCGCCGTCCAGCAGGGCACGGAGGCGCCGGCGGCCATTCGGATTGGAAACGCCGAGTTCGGCAACGGTGGGGAGGATGCCGCTTCATTCCCGCTGATGATCCCGCTCCGGGAATCCTGTGGTCTGGCGATTGCCGGAAACGGCGGGTCCGGGGAGGCGGCCTGCCGGTTGATGCAATTGATCGCTTTGAGGCTTGTCAGCGGGGTGCGAGCCGATGTCAGGCGGTGCCGTTTTGTGGACATGAGCCGTTTCGGTGGCCATTTTCCTTATATCGCCGGGCTTCACGAAAGCCTCGTCTCAAAGCATCATTTTATAACGGACGAACGCGGCTTGGACCGGCTGTTGTCGGAATTGACCGAAACCGCCGGAACGATCATCCGGACTCGGCTGACGTACAAGTTTCAAGACCTCACGGACTACAACCGGAACTCCGGGGCGCTTGAACCGTATTATTTTTTGTTCATTGCCGATTTCCCGGCGGGATTCAACAGGGAACAAGTGGAAAAACTGGCAAAAATCGTCCAAAACGGCGCCACTGCCGGCATTTACGTTTTCCTGAGCTGCACCGGCCAGCCCGCCGTCGATGGCCATTCCGGCCTGCGGGATGAAATCGCGGAAAAGCTGGTCCATCGGATGCCGTTGCTGACGGATGTGGATTCCGGGTCTTGCCGGCTGGCGAATATCGAGGGCGCCGATAAATTGAACGATCTGTTTGCGCTAAAAGCCGACGGCGTCCACCGCCCGGTTCCTGTCGCGGCGGTTGAAAGCCTGATCCAGCGGTTGAACCGGAATTGCGAGGAGGAGGCCGAGCGGGAGGGATTGCAGGAATCCGGCATCCGAATTCCCATCGGTAAAAAAGGACGGGAAATCCATTATTTCACCCTGGGTCATGGCAGCAACAATTATCACGCCCTGGTCGGCGGACAAACCGGGTGGGGGAAAACCGTGCTGCTGCACGCCATTATCATCCGGGCCATGGAGAGGTACGCGCCGGAAGAACTGGAACTGTGGCTCATGGACTACAAGGAGGGAACGGAGTTCAGTGCTTACCGGGGGCATTCCAATGTCGCATATCTATCCGTGGAAAACAGCGTCGAGCAGGGAATCGATATACTGGAACGGCTCCAGGGCGTCATCGCCGAGCGGGGGGAGATGTTCAAAGCGGAAAATGTGAGCGAACTGACCCGGTTCAACGAGAAATCAGACCGGAAACTGCCCAGGATTCTTCTGATTATCGATGAGTTTCAAAAGCTTGTAAACCTGGATAATTACAAGATGATGACCAAAGTTAACGCCCTGCTGGAAGACGTGGCCAAAAGAGGTCGATCTTTCGGCATCCATCTGCTGCTTTGCACCCAGTCCTTGAAAAACAGCAAGCTGGAGCAGACCACCCGCAACCAGCTTGGTCTGCGGATCGTGTTTAAACTCCATAAATCCGAATGCGGGGGCTTTTTCGACTACAACAACGAAGCGCCGGCGGCGTTGACCCAAAAAGGCGAGGCGATTTACAATACGGACAACGGGCAGCCAAACGCCAATGAGAAGATTATGGTGGATTATATTGACGAGAATGAGATTTTGGGGTTGATTGCGGGGAAGGGTTGAGTTTTTTGGCTATACAGCGGATAATGATGATGCGGATTTTACGGATAGGAGCGTCCATTGCTTCCTAAACTGTCTTTTGGGCAAATAGAATGAAATTCTCTATAAAGCTTACCCCGACGGCAGCGGAACATTTGAGAAATATCAGAAAGCATTCTCAGAAGATCATAATTGAAGGCATAAGGAAACAGCTTTATTATGAACCCACCACACAAACAAAAAACCGAAAGCCGTTGCGTCATAATCCGTTATCGCGCTGGGAACTTCGCATTGGAGATTACAGAGTTTTTTACGACGTTTCCGAAGAAAGCGAAACCGTCGAGATAAAAGCTGTTGGATTCAAAGAGCATAACAAACTTTTTATTGATGGCAAGGAATTTAAAATATGAAAACGATCGAACTGACAAAGACATATATGACGATTGAAGAACTTCTTGAAATAGCGGATGGCGAGGTCATTATCCTAAGCCATTCCGGCAACCGAAAATTTATTGTTGCTCCTATTGATGAATTCGATCTTGAAGTTGAATCACTGCGCAACAATAAAGAATTCATGGCCTATTTGGATGAAATTTCCGCTCAGGAAGCCACAATTCCGCTTGAAGATGTTGAAAAGACGCTGGACTTATAATTTTTTGCGCGGAGCGAAAACAAGACCATGAGCGACTATCAGAATTACATCGACAACCTAGTAAAACAGCCTTTGGAAATCAAATTGAAAGCCCTTGTCGCCGAAATCCGGAAACTGTGGGATGACAACAGGGCGGCAATTAAGAAGTTCAAGGGGGTGGAAAAGGAAATTGAAGCATGGCTGAACAATCCGGGATCATCCGTGGAGGAATTATCCGCGTTTGCGTCGGAATTGAAAGAGCGGCTTCCCTTGCTCAATCAGGTGAAACAGAATCTTGACAACTTGAATCAATATAAGACCATCAGCGATTCGTTGAAACAGACCATCCGGAATTTGGGAGATTACTGCATGAACAACCTGTCTTTGGATGAAATCTTGAAAGCCTCGGAAGGGGTTCCGGCGCTTATTCGTTAGATAGATGGCTTCCACGGAATTTCGGATGGAGGCGGTCCATGAGCGGGTCGTTCTTTTTTCGGCCGCCTGCTTGATCAGATGAAATAGTTTTCACAAAAACACCTTGTAGCCCGTGTTCAAAGCATCTGCCAGGCGTCGGGCCATCTCCTTGCCGATGGGTCTTTTCCCGTTTTCCATCTCCGAGATGTGATTCCGCTTGACGCCCAGTTTCCGTGACAACTGGGCCTGGGTGAGGTTCTCACGATACCTCAGCCCTTTTATAGCGCTTCCTGGGTGAAGATCCGGGAATACCGCATCGAGAGGGAGGGTGTCGCCGCTTTCGCTCACATTCATCCTTTTACCATCCACTGAATTCGTCACAATCCTGTCCATCCTTCAATCGAGAAAATCAAGGTTCAGACATCCCCGCCACATGCAGCGCCACATCCGACGCCGCCAGCGCGTCGGCGATCTCCCGGGGCGGGCGGCGATCCGTAAACAGCGCGTCGATTTCGCGGATGTGGGCCATGCGGACCATGGCGTTGCGGCCGAATTTGGTGTGGTCGGCGGCGAGGAAGACCTTCCGGGAATTGGCGATAATGGCCTGGGCCGCCCCGACTTCTCTATAGTCGAAATCCAGCAGGGCGCCGTCCAGGTCGATGCCGCTGATGCCGATGATCCCGAAATCGACCTTGAACTGGCGGATAAAGTCGATGGTGGCGTGGCCGGTGACGCCGCGGTCCTTGCCGCGGACGACGCCGGAGGCCACGATCACCTCGAAATTTTCGTTTCCGCTCATCATGGCCGCCACGTTCAAATTGTTGGTGATCACCCGCAACCGTTCCTTTTCCATCAGCTCCCGGGCCACCTCTTCCGTGGTGGTGCCGATATTGATGAAAAGCGAGGACTTGTTGGGGATCTGCCGGGCCAGCGCCCGGGCGATGCGCTTTTTTTCCTGAAGACAGAGGATCTTGCGGGCCGTGTAGGCGTAATTTTCGACGCTGGAGGGCAGCCCCGCCCCGCCGTGGTGACGGCGCAACAAACCAATAGCGCTCAGGCTGTTGATGTCGCGCCGAATGGTCTGGGGTGTGACGTCGAAGCGTCGGGAGAGGTTTTCGATGGATTCGAACCCCTTTACGCGGACGATGTCCAGGATTTCCTGCTGGCGCTGCCCCAGGCTATGGTGCTGCGCGGGTTCGTTTCCCGAAAGGAAATCGTCGGGTTCGCAAGTCGTTGCAGAAGGCGGGGCCTCAGGTTTGGAATTCGGCATAAGGATTCCTTTCCGGCTTGTATCGTCTCCCACCATAGCAACCTCAATTAAAGTTCACAAGCGAAAAATAAGCGATAAATCCAATATAAGGTGAACATTATCTATATTATGTATTTATATCAAGTATTTTTATGTTCATTCTCCGTTTCTGAAGCGCTTTGATTTTCTTTTCCGAAACAAATATTCGGATAAAATGTCAATTAACGAAAATTTATCTTGCAATTCTCTTTTTCATATGGCATGACGATGATCAGAAACACGTTTTCATTTTTTGATGACGCTTCAAGGAGGCATGTTGCACATCCAGGTAGTCATCATCGGCGCCGGCGTGACCGGCTTGGGGCTGGCCAGGGACCTGGCGCTCCGGGGCGTATCCTGCATCGTCGTCGAGCAGGGGGATTTCAATTCCGGCGCCTCCGGCCGGAACCACGGGCTGCTCCACAGCGGATCGCGCTATGTGTCGTCGGATACGGAAGTCGCGGCCGAATGCCTGGAAGAGGCGGACCTCCTCAAGAAACTCGCCCCCCAGTGCGTCGAAGAGACGGGCGGCCTGTTCGTGGCCGTGGAAGGCGACGACGAGACCTTTATCGCCGATTTTCCCCTGCTGTGCGATAAAGCCGGCATCCCCGCCAGAGCTTTGGACATCAAAGACGCCCGTGAAATGGAACCCTGCCTCTCCGACCGCATCATCGCCGCCTACGAAGTGCCCGACGCCACCGTCGATCCGTTTAAACTCGCCCTCCAGAATTTTCATCAGGCCCATCAAAACGGGACAAAACTGCTCCGATACCACAAGGTCGTCGGCTTCAAACGCAACGGCGGCCGCCTGAAATCGGCCCACCTGGTCAACACCGAAACCGGCGGCGCCGTTTTCGTGGAAGCCGACCAGTTCGTGAGCGCCGCCGGCGCCTGGTGCGGCGAGATCGCCCGAATGGCCGGGGCCGACATGGACATGGTCTATTCCAAGGGGAGCCTGGCCGTCACCCACAGCCGCCTCAGCGAACGGGTGATCAACCGCCTTCGGAAGCCGGCGGACGGCGACATCCTGGTGCCGGGCGGAACGGTCTCCATTTTCGGCACCACGTCGCTTCGCATGGACGTCCCCTCCGATGTCCGTCCCACGGTCCGGGAGGTGGATCACCTGGTAAGCGAAGGGGCGGCCATGATCCCGGAGATGGAGACGATCCGCTACATCCGGGCCTATGCGGGGATCCGGCCGTTGATCAAATCGGGGGACGACGGCGGCGACCGGTCGGTGAGCCGCGGGTTCATCCTGGTGGATCACGCCGACGACGGGCTGGACAATTTTCTCACCATCTCCGGCGGCAAGCTCACCACCTACCGGCTCATGGCGGAACGGACCGCCGACCGGGTCTGCGAGCGGCTGGGCGTCTGCCGGCCCTGCCGGACCCGGGAGGAACCCCTGCCTACCGACCCCGCCTGGGAGTGGACCGAGCCGGGACTGGCCCCCCGGGAATGGATCAAGCATCCGGACCATGAGGACCCCCTGCTGTGCGAATGCGAAATGATCCCGGCCAGCGTCTTTGATTCCGTCATCGGCTCCATCCGCGCCCAGGGCGGCAGTCCGAGCCTCAAGGCCGTGAGCCTCCGGACCCGCATGGGAAAAGGGGCCTGCCAGGGGTCGTTTTGCGGCGCCCGGGTCACCGGCTACCTTTGCGACCGCGGGGACATCGCGGGGCGGGACGCCCACGCCGAACTCAAGCGGTTCCTGCAGGAGCGATGGAAAGGCGAGCGGCCCACCCTCTGGGGAGGGCAACTGGTTCAATCGGAACTCAAAGAGGCCATCTATTGCGGTCTTCTCGGAATGGAGACCTGACGGACCATGCCCACCGGCGTCAAAGAGATCGGGTGCGAGCTGGCCATCATCGGGGCCGGCATTGCGGGGCTTTCCGCCGCCCTCTTCGCGGCGCATCGCGGCATCGAAACGGTCCTGGTGGGCGAAACCGGGGAAATCCTGTTTGCCAGCGGCCTCATGGATCTGCTGGCCGTCCATCCTCTGGAAGAGGGCAAAACCTGGGACGATCCCTGGGCCGCCCTGACGGCCCTGCGCCGCGACATCCCCGAGCATCCCTTCGCCCGGACGCCGACGGCGGATGTCGCCGCGGCGTTCGATGCGTTGCTGGCGTTTCTGAAAAACCAGGGCCTGCCCTATCGCCGCCGGCCCGACCGGAACGTCGAGGTCCCCGTTGCCATGGGCGCCGTCAAGCGGACCTATTGCACGCCCGAAACCGTGTGGAACGGCGTTCGCGCTTTGGAAGAGAAGCAGCCGTGTCTGATCGTGGACTTTGACCAGCTGAGAGGGTTCAGCGCCCGTCAGATCGCCTCGACGCTGGAACCCCGGTGGCCGGGGCTTCGAACGGCGCGTCTTCCTTTTCCCGGCGGAACGTTCAGTCAGCAGTACGCCGAGCAGTTGGCCATGGCGCTGGAAGCGCCCCGGAACCGGGCGTCCCTGGCCTGCGACATCCGGGCATGCCTGGGGACCGCCCGAAGCGTGGGGTTGCCCGCGGTGCTGGGGCTCTATCGGACGGAGATGATCTTCGAGGATCTCCAGAAACGCATCGGCGTTCCCCTTTTCGAAATCCCGATTTTGCCCCCCTCGGTGGCCGGCCTTCGGTTGCAAGACGCCTTTCACAGGGGGTTGGCGGCAAAGGGCGTCCGGCTGTTG
Source organism: Desulfobacteraceae bacterium (assembly GCA_011390065.1). Classification (GTDB taxonomy): domain Bacteria; phylum Desulfobacterota; class Desulfobacteria; order Desulfobacterales; family JAABSP01; genus JAABTD01. Next base: position 1,498 of record JAABTD010000083.1, on the reverse strand, counting down.
CCTCACCACCGGGTGAGGGGAATCCGTTATGAGCATAACGGCCATTTTATCCTTGACATCACCGCCCTGGACGGTGAACATACCCTGAATGCAGACGCGGTGGCGCTCGCCAGCGGCCGGTTTCTGGGCGGCGGCCTCCGGGGCGACCGGAACGGCGTCCGGGAGACGCTGCTGGACCTGCCGGTTTATCAGCCCAAAGAGCGGGCGGCATGGCATCGACAGGATTTTCTGGACCCCCGGGGTCATCCGGTCAACGCGGCGGGGCTGATCATCGACGACCAATTTCGCCCCCTGGGCCACGACGGCCAACCGGTCCATGAACGCCTCTTTGCCGCGGGCTCGGTGCTGGCCCACCAGAACTGGATGCGGTCCAAATGCGGCGTCGGCCTCTCGGTCGCCACCGCCTATGCCGCCGTCAACGCTTACCAACCCATAGATGGAACGAGAGGAGAACCCGGAAGATGACCCTGACCCTGGAATCCGTCAGCAAAACGGTCGGCCGGGAGGTCCACATCCACGAGGCGAACCTGACGTTCGAAACCGGATCCCGAAACGTGATCCTGGGCCGGACACTGGCCGGCAAGACCACCCTGCTGCGGCTCATGGCCGGCCTGGACCGCCCCACAACGGGGCGCATCCTCGTGAACGGCGAGGACGTCACCGGCATGTCGGTGCGGAAGCGCAAGGTCGCCATGGTCTATCAACAGTTCATCAATTACCCCTCCATGACCGTTTTCGACAATATCGCCTCGCCGCTGAAACTGAGCGGCATGGACAAGGAGACCATCCGGAAGCGGGTCCATGAAACCGCGGAGGTGCTCCACCTGGAACCGCTCCTGGACCGGCTGCCGGCGGAACTCTCCGGGGGCCAGCAGCAGCGGACCGCCATCGCCCGGGCCCTGGTCAAGGACGCCCAGCTTTTGCTCCTCGACGAGCCCCTGGTCAACCTCGACTACAAGCTCCGGGAGGAACTGCGCATCGAACTCCAGGAGATCTTCCAGCGCCGGGAGGCCGTGGTGGTCTATACCACCACCGAGCCCACCGAAGCCCTCATGCTGGGGGGCGACATCGTGGTGGTGGACGAGGGGCAAATCCTCCAGACCGGCCCCACCCCCGAGGTCTACCACGGCCCGGCGACATTAAAGGTCGCCGAGGTCTTCAGCGATCCGCCCATCAACACCATCGACGGCGTCATCGGCGAAGAGGGCGGGACCATCGGCAAGGACATCGCCATCCCCCTCCTGGGCCACCTCAAGAATGTGGCCCCCGGCGAGTACCGGTTCGCCATCCGCTCCAACCATTTGTTCATGGAGCGTCAAGGGCCCGAGGACGCCGAGATCGACGTCCGGGTGGAACTGTCGGAAATCAGCGGCTCGGAAACCTACATTCACGTCCGGCGCCACGACACGCCCCTGGTCATCCAGGACACCGGGATCAAATCCCATAAAATCGGCGCGGAGATCTCGGTGTTCGTCCATCCGGAACGGCTTTACGTCTA
>JAABTD010000284.1 GCA_011390065.1 Desulfobacteraceae bacterium | reverse complement strand
AAATCGGCCAGGGCGGAGATCGAGGCCTACAAGGCCGAAAACACGATCCTCTACATCCAGAAAAAGATCGACCTGCCCGGACAGGATCTGGGGGTGGTCTTCCTGGGCGGAACCTACCTGACCACCTACGCCCGGCACAACGAAGCGTCCGCGACCAACGGGGAGACCTGGAACACCACCACCCGGTCCGGCGGCAAGTACAAGCCCTACGATCCGCCGGCGGAGATCATCGCCCTGGCCCGGCGGGCCCAGGACCTGTTTGGACTCGATTTCACCTGCGTCGACGTGGTGGAGACGGCCGACGGTCCCATGGTCTTCGAGGTGTCGGCCTTCGGGGGGTTCCGGGGCATCCGGACGGTCGGCGACATCGACCCGGCCGGGCGCTACGTCGATTACGTCCTGGAAAGGATCGGATCATGACCCTCCCCCCGCCGACCTGCGCCGATCTGGCCGACCGAATCCGCGACGCCCATCCCGCTGAAACCGCCATGACCCTCCGGTTCGGGGATTGCGTCCTCCGGGTGGCGGCGGACCGGTCGTCCCTCATCCGGGCCCTGACCGATTACTTCGGCCCTTTTGTGCGCGACGATGAGGAGGGGGAGAACGCCGGCGCCATCCGCATTTCAGTCCACGAAGCCCCTCCGCCGGCCTTCGACGTCCCCTTCGAGGTCAAGCCGCCCGATCCCGGAAAATCCAAAATCAAGGAGGAATTCCTCGATTTGAGGGACGGCCGGATCGTCCGGAAACGCCTCACCGGCATGGTCTTCATCTTCGGCAACGACCGTCATCTGGCCGTCGGTCCCTGCGAAGAGAACCTCAACCAGGTGGTCAATTTCATCAACAACCGGTACATCGAATGGGAATTGTGCCGGGGCGCCCTGCTGGGGCACGCCGCCGGCATTCTCGTCAACGGCCGGGGGCTGGGACTGGCCGGGTTTTCCGGGGCCGGCAAATCGACCCTGGCCCTCCAGCTCATGAACCACGGGGCAACATTTGTCAGCAACGACCGGCTGATGATCCGGAGATCCGGCCAGGGGTTGACCATGAACGGGGTGGCCAAATTGCCCCGGATCAACCCGGGCACGGCGCTGAACAACCCCAATCTGGCGGGCATCATGTCCGAATCGGACCGGCGGCGGTTTTCAGGAATGTCCGAAGCCGACCTCTGGACCGTGGAGCACAAGTACGACGCGCCCATCGACGCCTGCTTCGGCGACGGCCGGTTCGTCCTGGAAGGCCCCATGGACGGACTGGTGATTCTCAACTGGCGGCGGAACGCCGGGCCGCCGACCGTATCGCGGGTGGATTTGAGCCGTCGTCCCGACCTCCTGCCCGCCTTCATGAAATCCACCGGACTTTTCTTTCTCCCGTCCACCGGCTGCGCCATGCCGGAGCCCACCGAAGCGGCGTACGCCGAGCACCTCGCCGCCTGCACGGTATGGGAGATCGGCGGCGGGATCGATTTTGAAAAAGCGGCCCAGGAACTTCTGGCATGGTTATCCAGGTAAAGCGCCGGCTGGCGCTGCCCGACCCGATCCGCATGGCCCTTTACCGGCGGAGCCCGGACCTGGGGCCCAAACTCCTCTTCTTCTCCGGCGGCACCGCCCTGCGCGGGGCCTGCGCGGAGATCATCCGCTACAGCCACAACACCATCCACATCGTCACCCCCTTCGATTCCGGGGGAAGTTCCGCCAAGCTGCGGGATGCCTTCCGGATGCCGGCCATCGGCGATGTCCGCAACCGGCTCCTCTCCCTGGCGGACCGGAGCCTCCACGGCAACCCGGAGATCTTCCGCCTCTTCGCCCACCGGTTCCCTGAAGACGGCGACAGGGCCGAACTGGCGGACGTTCTCGACCGGATGATCCGGGGAAAGCACCGCCTGGCGGCGGCCATCCCCGATCCCATGCGGAAGATTATCCGCCACCACCTGGATCTGTTCCGCCGCCACATGCCCGATGATTTCGATCTGCGGAAGGCGTCCATCGGCAACCTCATCCTCACGGGCGGGTATCTGGACAACGGCCGCCACGTGGACCCGGTGATCTTCATCTTCTCCAAGCTGGTCCAGGTGCGGTGGAAGACCCCATCCGCCGGATTTATCTGAGCGACCGGACCGACTCCCCGCGGCCGGTCCGGCCCCGTATCCGCGACAAGATGAAAACCCTCATCGCCGGGGCGGACCTCATCTGCTTCCCCATGGGCAGCTTCTACTCCAGCCTCATGGCCAACCTGCTCCCGGACGGCGTAACCGCGGCCATCCGCGACAACCCCTGCCCCAAGGTCTACGTCCCCAACACCGCCCCGGACCCCGAAACCCGCGGCATGACCCTGATGGACGGCATCGACCGCCTCCGCCGCCGCCTGGGGTCGGACCGGGACATCCTCGACTTCGTGATCCTCGACCGGACCAACGGCGACTACATCGGCGACATCGACAACGCCCGGCTCGCAAACCACGGCCTCAAAATCATCGACTGCCAACTGATCACCCCCGAAAGCCGCCCCTTCATTGACGAAAAGCTGTTGACGCCGGTATTGTTTTCGCTGGCGTGACGAGAAAAAGGACGTTTTATGAAAAACGTCCTGCTGTCACCCGACGAACCGGCCGGTCCCATCGCAAAAGGGCGTATCCCATTAAATCCAATCGATATTTTCCTCTTGACATGGGTTTTTGGCTTCTGTACATTATCACAAAAATGCCATTTCTTGCGGGGTTCCCTGTTCGCCCCGTTAACAAGGCCGGCCAGAAATTATCAGGGCAAGTTTTGCCTGGATAACAGGTAAAAAAAGAGTTTATCAGGGCGAATTTGCCCTGATAATAGGTGAAGGCGGGAATTAATATGGCTAATTTGCCTGGTAATCAGTGGTTATGAGAAAAATCGACACCTTGACATTGTACACCCATAGGTGTACAATAGGTCTATGAAGAAACGCGATTTAGAAAAGGCGCTTGGGAGGATCGGTTGGACGTTTCTTCGCCATGGAAGGCGCCATGATATTTGGACCGACGGAGAACGTGAAGAAGCAATCCCTCGCCACAACGAAATAAACGAAAAGCTTGCAAGAACAATTCTCGGACGAGCCGAGAGGAGAAACTGATATGCGTTTTTACGGGAAAGTATACAAAGACGGCACGTTCTGGCTGGCGGAGCTGCCTCTTCTCGATGCCATGACACAAGGCCATACACGAAAGGATGCCTATGCCATGGTTGAGGACCTTTTGGAAAGCTTAGTGAACCGTCCAAATTTTAAAGTTAGTGTGCATCCGGGCAAACACGGTGACTTTGAGGTGAGTGCAAACGATCCTCGGTTTCTGATAAGCCTTTTTCTGCGAAGGCAGCGGGAGAGAAGCGGTCTTTCGCTATCAGAAGCTGCCGAGCGACTTGGCGCCAAGTCTCGCAATGCCTATGCTCGTTACGAGCGAGGAACATCAATGCCCAGCTTGGAGAAATTGGTCGAATTGTATCAAGCCGTTGCTCCAGGTAAAGATATTGTACTTCACGATAGTGCAGCCGCATAACCCAGCCGGTCACCGGACGGCAAAAAGCCGCGCCGCTGATTTAAACGTTATGCCAGGCAGAAAAGGGAATCAGGCTTAGAAAAGGCTGACAGCGGAAAATCACAGAACAAAGTTGAGTTGAGAAGGCATGAAATTTGAATGGGATACTTATAAAGAAAAAATTAATATCGTTGAACATGGAATAACATTTGAACAGGCTTCATATGTTTTTGCAGATCCGTTTGCTCTGAACAAATACGATGACGAACACTCGGAAGACGAAGACAGATGGATATTGCTGGGAAAATCGTTAAACGAAACACCTCTTGTTGTTGTGCATACTTTCAGAAATGATGGCGGCACAGAATTTGTCAGAATTATAAGTGCCAGGAGAGCGACAAAAAGAGAGAGGCAGGCATATCATAAAAGGTGTCCGATATGAAAAAAGAATATGATTTCACAAATGCGGAGCAGGGAAAATTCTACAGACCGATCGAAGAATTGGAAATTCCGATCTATCTGGACAAGGAAGTCAGAGAATTTTTCTTTAAAAACATTAAAGGCAGGGAAGACAGTTTTTCTCTGAATGAAATTATCAATTCGCTGATTAAGAAGGATATAGAAATTTCCAAAAAACTTTTGCCCAAACAAACTACATAACCATAATGATAGAACCGACCCCGCTCTGCAAACGAAATCAAGACCACTATGAAAAGGGGTCGGATTCTATCCATTGTTCAAGAAGCCCGGCAAAGAAAGCGCGATGCGAACTATTTTAGGCGCATTCGCCCCGCCCGCATCCAATTCGCATGACGGCGTGGTTGTCGCATCAACCCGCTCTTTGAAAAACAGCGAAGACTACCCGGTATCCTCCACAGGCGGCATTTGGAACGGAAGGATCGAGCACTGATATTTCAACCTTCCGCCGCAGTTCGGACAATAAAGCGGCTTTACAGGTTCGAGCGCCACATCCGGCGTCTCCGCCTCAAAGCGTTGCACAACTCGACGGACCTTCATAAAGCCCGACGGCAAAACATGCTGCAAGAACCGGCGAATGAACTCCATGACGTCGAACGTCATCAGCCGATCCCGGGAACTGCCCGGCTTTCTGTACCGAAACGTCACCCGCCCATCTTCGACCTTTGCGATCCGATCACCCATCTCTGCATTTTAAAAAAGTTGGAAAATTTTGGTCTGATAGAGTCGGCATGGGTTATCGTGCATTGGCTTATGAAATCTTTTAGTTTAGAGAAGGTCATTTTGCCGCAGGTTCACATACAGACCATTCAAATCTTTCCGGGAGAATTACCATGAAAACATCAGTTATTCTTTTACAGATCTGTTTTCTTCTTGGCGTGGCGGGATGTTCTCATAGAGCCGAATTGCCCGTCTCGGCAGGCACGGGAGAGGATCCGGTATTGCCGGAACCGGTGAATCAGCTCATTCCAACTATCAATGTCGCCAAGGCCGTGGGTTGGCCCGAAGGACAAAAACCGACGGCGGCTCCGGGCGCCGATGTCCGCGCCTTCGCTTCCGGACTGGACCATCCCCGCTGGCTCTATGTACTGCCTAACGGCGATATTCTGGTGGCCGAAAGCAACGCCCCGGCCAAGGCCGGCAAGGAGGGTACGATCAGGGCCTGGATGATGAAAAGAATGATGAAAAAGGCAGGAGCCGCAGTTCCCAGCGCCGATCGCATCACCCTCTTGCGCGATGCCGACGGCGATGGTGTAGTCGATGTGCGCACCGTCTTTCTCGATGAACTCCACTCCCCCTTCGGAATGGCCCTGATCGGCGACGACTTCTATGTCGCCAATACCAATGGTATCGTCCGTTTTCCCTACCGTCAGGGAACCACCCGCATCGAAGCCGAGCCTGAACCAGTCATCGATTTGCCGGCGGGGACGATCAACCAACACTGGACCAGAAATATATTTGCCGCGGCCGACGGCAAAAAACTCTATATCACCGTAGGTTCGAACAGCGACCATGGAGAAAACGG
>JAABTD010000082.1 GCA_011390065.1 Desulfobacteraceae bacterium | reverse complement strand
ATTCACGGCTTCCGCCCCGTTTTCCGCCTCCTCGATGGAACACCCCAGGGGCTCATGCAGTCTGCGGAGCAGCAACCGGCTCTCCGGGTTGTCCTCGGCGATGAGGATGCGAAGATCTTCCAGACCGGCCGCGGCCGACACGACCCGTTCGGACCGGCGGGGAAGGGAGACGCCGGGGGGCGTCTCCGGGACGGTCACGGGGATCGTCACGCGAAAGACCGACCCCCTCCCGGGTTGGCTCGTCAGGTCGATGCGACCGTCCATGAGTTCGGTGTATTGCCTGCAGATGGTCAGCCCCAGCCCCGTGCCGGCTTCGGATCCGGTGTGTCCGGCGAGCTGTTCGAACGGTGCGAAGATGATCGCCTGGTCCTCGCGTCGGATGCCGACGCCGGTGTCCGCCACTGCGAATGACAGCGTGATCCCATCCGGTGCTTCTTGCCGCTCGATGCCGACATCGAGGGCGATGCGTCCTTCTTCGGTGAACTTGATGGCGTTGGCGATGAGGTTGGTGAGGATCTGCCGCAGTTTGCCGGCGTCGACGGTGACAAACGGCGGCAGGTCGGGCGACAGCGTCATTTCGAACGCGAGGCCCTTTTCCGCGACCGGGACCGACATCAGCGCCTTGATGTCCCCCAAAAATGATTCCAGGTCGATGTTCACGTCCTCGCGCGCGACGTGGCCGGCCTCGATCTTGGAGATGTCGAGCACGTTGTTGATCAGGGCCAGCAGGTGCTCCCCGCTGTTGGAAATGATGCTGAGGTGCTGCTTCTGTCCGGGTGATGCATCCGGCGCCTTGCGCAGCAGGTTGGAAAACCCCAGGATCGAGTTGAGGGGCGTCCGGAGTTCGTGGCTGATATTGGCCAGAAAGGCGCTTTTGGCGCGATTCGCCCGCTCCGCCCGTTCCTTGGCCCGCTGGAGTTCTTCGGAGACCTGTTTTTGCGCCGTAATGTCCTCCAGGACCAGGATTAGGCCCTGCAGTTCCCTGCGGGCATCGATGGTGCGGGACAGTTTGACGTTGTAGTGCCGAACGCCGTTCTCGCCATCGACCTTCTTTTCAAAACCCCGGACCGGATCCGAACTTGCGGCGAATGACCGGATATCTTCCGCCAGCCAGGGCAGCAGCGCTTCGGAAGAGGCCCGCTCCCAGGTGGCCTCCGGGGACTTGCTTGTCACGCGCAGCACGGGAATGGTCAGTTCTCCCTGTTTTTCGATCCGATAGTACTGGGATCCCGGCAGTTTGGCGTCGTGAAAAACGCCGGCCGCGGAGTGGTTCATGTTGTCGATGCGCAACTCCTTGTCCAGGATGAAGACCATGTGCGGATGGCTCTCGAAGATGGACAGGTACTTGTTCTTTTCGTTGGTCATGGACCGGTTGTTGGCCTGGAGATCCTCGATCAGGTTCCGCTGGTCGTATTGCGTCCACTCCAGGCAGATGGCGATGAGCATGCGGTCGAAGAGCCGTCCGATGATCTTGGCGGCGGTGCGGGCATCTTCGGCGGCCAAGCCCGCCTGCTCGACCAATTCCGTGAAGATCTGCCGGAAATAGACCAGGAGGCTCAAAAACATCTGCAGGGGAACCCCGCGCTCCCGGTGGCGCTGGGCTTCCAGGACCGCGAAACTGGAAACGGGGTCGTTCACGTACGCATCGTCCGGCCCGATCTCGAAATCGGGAAACAGTTCGTCCACCCCTTTGACCAGGGACGCGGAGATCCCTGCGACGGCCAGGCGCCAGGATTCGATCAACGGCGGGACGTACTTGCCGAAACCCCTTTCCACCACATACGTCGTCAGACGATCGAGGAGAAAATTTTCATGGCCGGTGACCAGTTCGCGGAAAGCCGCCGGGCCAAAAGCGGAGCGGTCAAGATCGGTTTCCATACAATGATCCGTTGAAATAATGACAAGAATTCCCTTGGGACCTGATGCCGCGCATCAACCCTTATTCACAAAGCAACCACCGGCAACGGTATGACCGATAATAGCGATTATGTCAAGAAGCCAACTCCGGAAGATCGTTTCGAGCCTCGAGGAATATGCCCGGGGCGGCGGCGCCGTCAAAAAGCACGGCTGAAAAATCGAATTGGCGTCCGGACCCGGTGAAGGGACCACCGTTATTCTTGTATTTCCGGCGGGGTGCGGATGACATCTCTTCGCTTGAAGGCGACAACCCGCAGAAATATCTTTAAGTATCTCTTTCAATCATGCTATGCTCGTCCCGGAATGGAACGATGAGCAAACACATCCTGATCGCCGAAGACGAAAAACAGGCCCGGCTGTCCCTGAGCCTCATCCTCAAGGGGGCCGGTTACCGGGTCACCGCCGTCGAAAACGGCGCCCGAGCCCTGACGGAACTCATGACGCCTGAACAGAACGGGCGGCCGGTGGATCTGCTGCTGACCGACATCAAGATGCCCGAAATGGACGGCCTGGCGCTGATCCTGGCCCTTAAATCCCATGGCCTCGATGTCCCGGCCGTTGCCATGACCGGCTTCGGCGACAAGGATGCGGTCGTCCGGCTGCTCAGGAGCGGCTGCAAGGATTATCTTGAAAAACCGCTGTCGGCCGGGGAGATATTGTCATGCGTTGCAAAAGTGCTGAGTGAAGCGGAGAAAACGGCCGGCGACAGGAGGAAACGTCCGCGAGACAACGGCGACGCCGCCCGGCTGTGGCGGGATATCGGCGCCTACAAACGCCATCTGGACCGCCTGAGCGCCCAGTTCGATTCGGCCGTGGGGGCGTACCACGAACTCGTGGACATCGCGCCCCGGTCGTTCAGCATTCCCTTTGCCTGGGAAAACCGCCCGCTCGCCGAATTGGGAGGGGATTTCATCGGCATCGAAAGCCGATCGACCACCCATGACATCCTCATCGCCGACGTGGCCGGCCACGACCTCGGCGCTGCGTTCCATACCATCCTCATCAAAGCCTTTTTCGAGGAAAACGGCCGGCAGCACAATGATGGTTCCACGCTTTTCCATCTGCTCAACCGCCATCTCCTGGAAAGCGGCAGGAACCAGCGGATGATCACCGCCCTGTTTCTACGCATCGATCTAGACGCCATGGCCGCCTGGGCCGCCACGGCGGGTCATCCGCCCCTGATCCATCTGCCGGCGTCCGGCGGCGCTGTCCGTTGCCTGTCCACGGGCGGACCGGTCCTGGGCTTCCAGGAGGCCGCCGACTTCTCCGACCGCCGCATCGATATCCGGCCCGGAGACCGGTTGTTTCTCTATACCGACGGCGTCACCGGCGCCGCCCGACTGGACACGGCCGACGGCCGGATGAAACGGCTGTCCGAAGACGGGTTGAAACACATTCTGACGGCCCATCGACACATTGACCTGGCTGAAATGGTCGCCGCCTCGTGGCGGGCGGTGTTGGCCTTTTGCGACGGCAAGCCCGACGACGACTTGCTGCTGGCGGGTCTTGAAATACCGGAAAAGCCGCAATCATGTTCCTGATCCATGAACGGACTTCGACATAACATGAACGACCCGACGCCCATTTTGCTGGTGGAAGATTTCGACGTCATGCGCAAGGCCCAATCCAAGGTGCTCTCGACGTTGGGGTACAAGGGCATCCTTGAGGCCCGGGACGGCGCGGCGGCCCTGGAGATCCTCGAAAACCGCGCCGATATCCGCCTCATTATCAGCGACTGGAACATGCCCAACATGGACGGACTGGCGCTGTTGGAATGGGCCCGGAGCAACGCAACGTACAAAGACGTCCCGTTCATCATCGCCACGGCCCAGGCCGAGATGCAGCAGGCGAAAAAAGCCCGGGACGCGGGCGTTTCCGCCTTCATCACCAAGCCTTTTGGGCCGCAGGAGCTGCAATCCGCCATTGAAACGGCGATGGCGGCGGCGCCGGACCTTTCGCGGGCCGCCGAAGCCGCGGACGCGAAGCCCCGTCCGTCCCTCAAAACCCGGATCCGCGTCGCCCATATCCAGATCACCGACCACCTGGCCCTGGGGGTCCTGGACCATCTCATCCGGACCGGCGAGGTCAATCCCCGACGTTTCGAACTGGACATTCGGCGCATGACGGGGTGGAATCCGGTCCAGAAGGCCCTGGTCGCCGGCGAGGTGGATGCGGCCTTTGTCCTGGCGCCCATGGCCATGGATTTTTTCGGCGGCGGCGTGGACGTCCGGCTGGTTCTCTTCGCCCACCGCAACGGGAGCATCTGCGTCCGGAACGCCGGGGATGCGTCCGGATTGTCTCTCCACAATTACCTGAAGGGGAAGATTTTTTTTCTGCCCCACATCCTGTCGGTCCACCACATGCTGGCGGACCTGTTTCTGCGGGAAATCGGGCTGAAGCTCGGCCCGGTGGGGACGGCCGGCGCCGACGTCTTTTATGAGGTCGTGGAGCCGATCCAAATGCCGTCCTATCTGGCGAACGCCCCCGGGGCCTGCGGTTTCATCGTGGCCGAGCCTTTGGGCAGCAAGGCGATCCACGAGGGCGCGGCGAAGCCCATGTTCCTGTCGGGGGAACTTTGGGAAAACCACCCCTGCTGCGTGGCGCTTTTCCGGAACCGGTTCATCGAGGCCCACGAGGATGCCGCCGCCGAATTTGTGGACCTGCTGGTAAAAGCCGGCCATTTCATCGGCCGGAACCCCGAGGCCTCGGCCCGGATCGCGGTCGATTTTCTCGATCCCGACCGGTCGTTGGGGTTGAACGCGGCCCTGCTGGAAAGCGTGCTGACAGAGCCCCGGGGCGTCGCTATGGACGACATGTTCCCGGTACTGGAGGATCTCGATAAAATCCAGCGATATATGTCCTCGGAGATGGGAATCGGCGGTATGATTGATCTGGAGCGGTTCGTGGACCTCCGGTTCGCCAGAGCCGCCATCGGCGAGCCGCCGGCGGGCCGGCGGTCGTCGACCCTTCGGGACGCGTCGACCATTGTCGCCCGCATGATCAACCGGCGAATGACGGCCCCGTCGCCCGACGCGCCCCCCCGCACCTTCACCGTGACGGAAGACGATGCATCGATCCGATTTGAAATCTCCTCGGAAATGAGCCTGGTGGACCGGATCGCCGCGGACAGCCGGCGGTTTCTCAACAAACTGGGATTCGAAACCTTCTCGGAATTCAAGCTGGTGCTGCGGGAACTGCTCATCAACGCTATAGAGCACGGCAACCGGAACCAACCGGATCGGATCGCCCTCTGCACCATTGCGTTATTGCCCGGAGGCGACGGCGCGGTCTTCAAAATCGAGGTGACCGACGAAGGCGAAGGGTTCGATCACCGAAGCCTCGACATGTCAATCCCCGAAGACGAACGACAGGTCCGCAACCGGGGCTTCGCCATCATCAACGCCTTCAGCCGGAAAATCGAATTCAACGAAACGGGCAACCAGGTCGCGGCCTATGTGAGGCTGGAGCGGGAAACCCGGTTCGATGTGACCGAAGACGGCGACTGGACCGTGATTCGCCCCACCGGCGACATCACCGCCGCCGTGGCCGACAAGTTCCGGGCCCTGCTGGACCGGCGCGTGGAAAATGGGTGCACCCGGTTCCGGTTCGATCTGGCCCGGGTCCAGGACATCGACTCCGTCGGGCTCAGCGCCTTTCTCCTTCTCCACAAGATCCTGTCGGACCGGAACCCGAAACTGGAGCTGGACAATGTCGGCGGGGATCTCCGACGGTTTTTCCGGATGATCCGCCTGGACCGGACCTACACCATCCGGACGCACGAAAAAGGAGAGGGGTAGACCATGGATTCAAGCCGGACATCCGCCCCGGAAGAGAGTTTCAGCGATCTTCAGGACGAATTCCTGGTGGAGGCCAGAGAGCACGTCGAAAAAGTCGAGACCCGCCTGCTCGAGCTGGAAAAGAACGCCCACCAAACCCCTGAAGATCGAACTGAATCCATTGCCGACGTGTTCCGCGCCATTCATTCCATCAAGGGCGCGGCCGGGTTCATGGGATACGCCAACATCACCGACCTGTCCCATGTGATGGAGACCGTGCTCCAGATGATGCGGACCGGCGATATCCCGCCGGAAACCCGCGTCATCGACGCGCTTTTGGCCGGCCTCGACGCCCTGCGGGGACTTCTTGACGACCTGGACGGCGAAAGCGAGAGGAACATCGCCCCGGCCTGGGACCGATTGGCGGCCATCATCGACGAAACCTCGTCGGATGCCGCCAAGACCGAGATGAACATTCAGGTCCGGATCACCGACGACTGCGGTGAAGGATTCGAGGTGGACCAGTTCACTCTCAACCAGATCCGCAAGGCCCACGATCATCTCTACTTTCTTCACTACGATCTCAACGAACTTCAGAGCCGGAGCGGAACCACGCCCGTGATCCTGGTGCGGCGGCTTCTTGAGCGGGGGACCATCTTGGACACCCGGATTGAAACCGACGCATCGGCCCTGAAAGAGGACCTGTCGGCGACGCCCCTCGTTTACCGGGTCCTCTACGCGACGGAAATCGGACCCGACGCCATCGAGACGGCCGCCGGTCTGGGCCGGGACCGGATCACCGCCATTGATCCGTCGTCCCTCGTCCCGACCCGGGACCGCGCGGATCGGCCCGAACCGGTTGAAGCGCCGTTGGCGGATGCGGAATGCGCGCCGGGAGAAAACTTGGAGGCGACCCGACCGGCCGCGGCTTCCGAAACTCCGACCGGCTTCCACGGCTGCACCGAAACCATCCGGGTCAAGGTCGACATCCTTGACCGGCTCATGGAACTGGCCGGGGAGCTGGTCCTGGTCCGGAATCAGCAGATGATCTCGGCCGAGGACGCGGCGGCGGCCCGGTCCATTTCCCAGCGGCTCGACATCGTCACCACCGAGCTGCAGGAGACCATCATGCGGACCCGGATGCAGCCCCTGGGCAACGTTTTCGCCAAACTGCCCCGAATCGTCCGGGATCTCTCCGGCAAGCTCCAAAAAGAGATCGACATTGCCATTTCGGGCAGCGAGGTGGAGCTGGACAAAACCCTTCTCGAGACCCTTACCGACCCGTTGATCCACTTGATCCGGAACTGCTGCGACCACGGCATCGAAGGGCCGGAACAGCGCAAGGCCGCAGGAAAACCACGGGAAGGCCAGATCCAGGTGACCGCCTATCACGAAGCCGGCCAGATCAACCTCCGGATCGAGGACGACGGGCAGGGCGTCGATTTGGCGGCGCTCAGGCGGACGGTTCTGGCCCGGGGCCTTAAAACAGATGAGGAACTGGCCCGAATGACGGAAAAGGAGATGCTGCACCTGATCTTCCTGCCCGGGTTTTCCACCCGGGAGTCGGTGAGCAACGTCTCGGGCCGGGGCGTGGGCATGGACGTGGTCAAATCCGCCATGGACGGGCTGGGCGGGTCCGTGGACATCGACGCCGTCCAGGGCAAGCGGACGGCCATCCACCTCCGGCTGCCCCTGACCCTGGCCATCATCCCCTGCCTCATCGTTTCATCGGGGGACCAGCGCTACGCCATTCCCCAGGTCAACCTCGTGGAACTGGTCTGCCTTTACGACGACGATGTGTTCACCCGCATCGAGCGGGCCGAGGACCAGGAGGTCTTCCGGCTCCGGGACCGGCTCCTGCCCATGGTGCGGCTGCGGGAGGCATTGAAGCGGCCCGAGCCCTTCACCCGGACCACGAGACGGGAGATCGCCGATGCCCATCGCGCACCGTCGACAGACGGGACCCCGGCGCCGGAATCGCTCCATTTCGCGGTGGTCAAATTCGGCGCCCGGCGCTTCGGCCTGATCGTCGACGGGGTCCTGGGCGCCGAGGAAATCGTGGTCAAACCCATGCATTCGGCCATGAAATCCCTCGACATCTACTCCGGGGCCACGGTGATGGGCGACGGGCGGGTGGCCCTGATCCTCGACGTGGAGGGGGTCGCGCGCCACGCGGGGATCCGCTTCAGCGGTCTCCGGGAAACGGAGACGGACGCGGCCGCCCAAAAGGACGACACTCAGACGGTTCTCCTGTTCAAAAGCGGCGACCGGGAACGGTTCGCCGTCACCCTGCCTTTGATCCGCCGCATCGAAAAGATCGACGCCGCCCGCATCGAAACCATCGGCGACAAGCAATACATCACCATCGACGGCGTCTCCACGCTGATCCTCCGCATGGCCGACGTCATGACGGTCTCCCCCTTCGCCGCCGTCGATGAGCCGTTCCTGCTGCTGCCCAAGCACATCAAGCGTCCCTTCGGCATCCTCGTCTCGTCCATCGTGGACATCGCCGACGCGCCCCTGACCCTCAACACCGACGGCTACATGGCCGACGGCCTCCTGGGCACGGCCATCATCGACGATAAGACGACCCTGTTCATCGACATTTTTCGTCTCATCGAACTGGCCGAACCCGAATGGTTTGCGGAACGGCGCAAACAGGCGCCCCCGCCCGAGGTCAAAAAACGGGTCCTGCTGGCGGAAGACACGGCCTTTTTTCGTCAACTGGTCAAGGGCTACCTGGAATCGGACGGCTATACGGTGGCGACGGCCGAGGACGGCAAAGAAGCGTTGCAACATCTCAACGTTGCCGACTGCGACCTGATCGTGTCGGATCTGGAGATGCCGGTCCTAAACGGCTGGCGCTTCATGGAGCGGGTCCGCCGCGAGCCCCGCTGGTCAAACCTGCCGGCCGTGGCCCTCACCGCCCTCGATTCCGAAGCCGACCGGCAGTCGGCCCGGGAAGCGGGGTTCGACGCCTACGTGATCAAGATCGACCGGGAAGAACTGCTGACCACGATTTCAAAACTCATAACCTGAATTGCAACGGGCCGCGCCATGCACAACGGGGAAATCCGACAAATCTGCACCTTCGGCATCGACGACCGCCGCCTGGGGGTGGCGATCCTCGACGTGAAGGAGATCAACACAGACACCGAATTTACCCCCATCTTCCACGCGCCAAGGGAGGTCAAGGGATACGTCAACATCCGGGGGCAGATCCACCTGATTCTCGACCTGCGGCTCATTATGGATTTGCCGGAGAAGCCCGTGGACGAGGAAAGCCGCCTGGTGCTCTTTAAACCCGCTGTGGGCGAGAATTTCGGCATCCTGGTGGACCGGATCGGGGATGTGATGGAGATCCCCGGCGAGAAGATCGAAGACCGGCGAAAAGCCGACGCAGGCGCACCCGGAACCGGAGACCGGCGCACTCTGGAGATGGGCAGCGGCGTCTGCAAGCTTGAAGACGGGCTGCTGATTATCCTGGAAGCGAAGCAGTTGCTAAAGCATATCGAAAAACCGGTATAGCCGGAAGCGTTCCGGCAAACTATTAATCGCGTGGCGCGAAAAAAAAGGAGTGTATTATGAGACGAATTGCCGTATTGACGATGGTCCTTTGCCTAATGTCCGCCAGTCTGGCCCATGCAAGAACCTACAGAATAGCCGTGGTGTCATGGGCTGGGTTTTCGCCTTGCCATGTCGCCGACGCCAAAGGCTTCTGGAGATCCGAGGGAGTGGATATCAAATTAGTCACCACCAGCGCCCCGATGCATTTAACCATGCTGAAAGATCGACTTGTGGACCTGACCTTCGACATGATCGGAACCGTCGTAGGACTCTTGCAAAACGGAACGCCCGTCGCGATTATTGCGGAGACCGGCTGGTCCCACGGCGGCGATAAAATTATCGTAAAGAAAGACGCCGATTTATCGAAACTCAAAGACCTCCCCATAGGCGTTTACTACGACCAACCGTCCGTGACCTTTTTCCTGGACCAATACCTGTCGAGGGTCGGCATCGACCTATCGCAGGCGCGCGTCGTTGAGATGGAACCATCGACGCTTGCGGATAATTTCATCGCCGATCGCCTCGGCATCATCGTCAATTTTGATCCGGACGCCTTGCGGGCGGAACGACAAGGCAACGGAAAAGTCGTCGCGACCAGCGCCGCCTATGAAGGATCCATTCCCGAAGGCATGATTGCGCTAAACGATGTGCTCGAATCTATTCCCCATGATGACCAGATCAAAATATTGAGGGGCTGGATCAAAGCCGCCGAATGGATTCAATCACCCGCCAACTGGGAAGAATACCAGAAAATCCTGAATGAACGGACCTTCCAAAACGACGCCCCTTATTCGGAAAGCGACCTGAAAGCGATGGTGGGCGCGGTTCGGATTCACGACCGGGCGACGCTGCGGGAAAGAAACCGGACCGGAGGCGGACTTCACGCCTACCTAAAGAATTTGAAATCGTTTCTGAAACGACACGATATGCTGACAAAGGATTTTGGCATCCAGGCTGTCTTTGACAATACGGCAATTCTGGAAGCGCTTGGAGTGGAAGACGCGCCTGAAGCCACTGACGTCCCCACCGCTTCAGATTGAAGCATCGGCATCGTGTTTCCCGATGCCGTTCAATAACACTGCCGGGAAGGGAGAACCGCCTTATGGCATTTCAATCATTGCGCACGAAACTGATGGCGTTCGTCAGCCTATGCATGGTCCTGGCCATCGGCGCCCTGTTGACCATCGGGGCGATGGCTGCACGGAAAAGCGGCGCGTTTATCGCACGCTCTTCCGGAGAGAGCGCGACAAAAGCCGCCGGTGAGATCACGCTGAAAAACGCCAAGGCCGTCTCCTTTGAAATCGACGCGGCCCTGGAAGTCGCCCTGGATGCGGCCCGCAACATGGCGGACGTATTCGCCGGCATCAAAGATCCGAATGTCAACCTGCGAATGGACCGAAAGCGCATCAACGGGATCTTGGCGACGTTGCTGATCAAAAACCCTACCTTTTTAGGCACCTACACCGCCTGGGAACCCAATGCCCTCGACATGCTCGACGACATCTACAAGGGATCGGCCGGGCACGACGAGACGGGCCGCTTCATACCCTACTGGAACCGAAACGAAGAAGGCCATGTCGCACAGGTTCCACTTGAGGACTATGAGAACGAAGAGACCCACGAAAACGGCACTCGGAAAGGGGCTTATTATCTGAAACCCCGAGAAAGCAAGAAGGAATGCGTCACCGATCCCTATCCTTATCCGGTGCAGGGAAAAACCGTCTGGATTACCTCCCTCGTCGCGCCCATCATGGTGGAGGAGACGTTTTACGGCATCGCCGGCGTGGACATGCGCCTCGATTTTCTCCAATCTCTTGCAAAAACCGCCAATGACGGCATCTACGACGGCGTCGGCAGCACCGCCGTCATCAGCCAAAACGGCATCATCGCCGCATCCAGCGACAAACCGGAATTGATCGGCAAACACATGAAGCTGCTGATTCCGGATGGATGGGAAAAAAAACTGGCGATCATGCAAAAAGGGGAAGAACAGCTGAACATCACGGAAACGTCTGCCGAAGCCATGACGCCGTTCCAGCTGGGAAAGACGGGCACGCCCTGGTCGGTGGTGGTCACCGTGCCCAAAAGCACGGTTTTTTCTCATGTCTACGAACAGATCTCGGAACTGAAGCGACGCAACCGGGAGAGCCTCATAT
The DNA here is from genome assembly GCA_011390065.1 of Desulfobacteraceae bacterium. Lineage (GTDB taxonomy): Bacteria > Desulfobacterota > Desulfobacteria > Desulfobacterales > JAABSP01 > JAABTD01. The sequence continues at coordinate 7,263 of JAABTD010000082.1, read as the reverse complement.
ATCAGGTCATCGCCGGCGTCGGCGTCCTTCTGCTGGCGCTTTTCGTTTTCTGGCTCATGTCGGGATGGATCGTCCGGCCCATCAACCAGGCCAAGGACCGATTAAAAGACATCGCCGAGGGTGAAGGAGACCTTACCGCCCGTCTGGAGGCGAGCAGCGGGGATGAAATCGGCGAACTGGCCCGGTGGTTCAACGTGTTTATTGAAAACCATCAGAAAATGGTGGCGGACATCGTCGGAAATATTGATACGCTCAACGCCGCCTCTTCGGATCTGAAAGAGCTGTCGATCCGACTGGCGTCCGGCGCCGAAGAAATGAGCGCCCAGTCGGACAATGTGGCCGGGGCCACCGAGCAGATGTCGGCCAGCATCAACGCCATGGCGTCGGCGGCCGAAGAAATGTCCGCCAACGCCAACAGCGTCTCGTCCACGGCGGAGGAACTCTCCATGAACATGAACGCCGTGGCCTCGTCCATCGAAGAGATGTCCATGGCCATCAAGGACGTGGCCCAGACCGCCAAGGGTGGGGCCGAGATCGCCGGCAAGGCCGCTGAGATGACCGATTCGGCCACCCGGACCATGAGCCTGCTGGGCGCCGCCGCCGCGGAAATCGGCCAGGTGACCACGGTGATCAAGCGGATCGCCGAGCAGACCAACCTCCTGGCCTTAAACGCCACCATCGAAGCGGCCTCGGCCGGCGACGCCGGCAGGGGGTTTGCGGTGGTGGCCAACGAGATCAAGGAACTGGCCCGCCAGAGCGCCGGCGCCGCCGAGGACATCGGCAAGCGTATCGAAGGGGTCCAGTCCAACACCGAAGAGGCCGTCCGGGTGATTTCCGACGTGTCGGCCACCGTGGCGACCCTCAACAATGCATCGCTGGACATCACCAAATCGGTGGAACAGCAAACCGAGACCGCCAACGAAATCTCCGGCAACGTCCAGCAGGCCAACACCGGCGTCAACAACATCGCCTCGGCCATCGCCGAAATCGCCAAGGGCACCGAAGAGGTGGCCAAAAACGCCGGAGAGGCCGCCAAGGGCGTCAACGACGTCTCCATGAACATCCAGGGCGTCAGCAAGGCCGCGTCCGATTCCAACTCTGACGCCCAGCAGGTCCAGGCCTCGGCGGAAAAACTGGCCGGCGTCGCGGGGCTGCTGCGTGACATGGTGGGGAAATTCAAGATCAAGGATGAATGATCTCATCCCCAGGCACGGCGGATACCGGAAGCTGAAAAGCTTCCGGATAGCCCAGTTGGCGTACGACGTTACGGTGCGATTTTGCGACCAGTACATCTATAAAAAAAGCCGGACCCATGACCAGATGGTCCAGGCGGCCCGTTCCGGTGTTCAGAATATCGCGGAAGGCAGCAAAGCGTCCGGAACATCCAAAAAGATGGAGCTGAAACTGACCAACGTGGCCCGCGCCAGCCTGGAAGAATTGCGCCTGGATTATGAAGACTTTTTGAGGCAGAGGGGGCTTGAAATGCTGCCGCCCGATCACCCGGTTCTGATGCGGTTCAAACAGAAACGCTGCGCTTCATTGGAATGCGTCATAGACTGGGTCGCTGAAGAAAGGGCGCGGCAGTTGAAAATTCATCAGGAAAATGCGACACAGACGAACCAGGAAAATGCGACACAGACAAACACGGACGGTCACAGACTAACACAGACCACGGACAAAGCGGTCAAAACGGACAAAGCGACCAACGCCTCGAACAAACCGTCCGTGTCAGTCTCTGTGTCCGTCCGTGAAAGTCCGTGTCATCGTCGGTGTCAACCATTGCGCTCTTCCGAATTGGCGGCCAACGCCGCTCTTTCTTTGCTCAACCTGGCCTGTTATTTTCTCGATCGCCAGATCTCTTCTCAGGCCCGATCCTTTGAAAAAGAGGGCGGCTTTACCGAGCGCCTTTACAGAAGAAGAATCCAGGCAAGGAAGAATCATTGAAGCAGTTATACGAAATCGTCCCATGAAAACCTGCATCCTCATCGTGGACGACTCGCTCATTTTCCGAAAGGCAATAGAAGAAGGCCTTTCGGGCGAGCCCGACATCGAAGTGACCGGCTCGGTGAGAAACGGTCTCAAGGCCCTGGACTTCATCCGGTCCCGGCGGCCCGATCTGGTCACCCTCGACGTGGAGATGCCCGACATGGACGGCCTGGAGACCCTGGGCGCCATCCAGGCCCTCAACCGCGAAACCCCCGATCTGCCGCCCATCGGGGTGATCATGGTCAGCGCCCATACCCGGAAAGGCGCCGACATCACCATTCAGGCCCTGGAAGCGGGGGCGTTCGATTTCATCACCAAACCCAAAACGGCCTCACAGGAAGAAAGCCGACAAATCCTGCGGCGCCAGCTTCTGGTCAAAATCCGGCATTTCGCCGGCAAACGATTCTCGCACGCCCGGTCGCCGCGCCCGATTCCGGCGGTTCCGACCGAACCGGCCCCGGCGCCGGCCGGCGCGGTGGACGCCGTGGTGATCGGGGTCTCCACCGGCGGCCCCAAGGCCCTGGCGACCCTGATGCCCGCCCTCTGCAAGGGGCTGCAAATCCCCATCTTCATCGTGCAGCACATGCCCGCCGGCTTCACCCGGTCCCTGGCCGCGAGCCTGGACGGCAAATGCGCCCACACCGTGGTGGAAGCGGAACACAACCGGCCCGTGAAAGCCCGCCACGTCTACATCGCGCCCGGGGACCGGCACCTGTTGATCCGGTCCGGGGAGAACGGTTCGTCGACGATCATCAACCGGCAGCCCCCTGAAAACGGATCCCGCCCGTCGGCTGACGTGCTCTTTCGGTCCGCGGCCGCGGTGTTCGGCCCCCGCCTCGTGGCCCTGATCCTCACCGGCATGGGGAGCGACGGCACAAGGGGGGCCGCCGCCGTCAAGCGGGCCGGGGGTCATGTCATCGCCCAGGACGAGGCCACTTCGGTGGTCTGGGGCATGCCGGGCAGCGCCGCGGCGGCCGGTCATGTGGACCAGGCGCTGTCCCTGGACCGCATCCCCGAGACCGTCATCCGCATCGCCGCCCGCTGAAGGAACCCCGGTTCGTGGACCTTTCTCCCCAGGATTTCGACATCATCCGAGACTACATCCAACGGGTATCGGGCATCGCCTTCAGCCGGGAAAAGGTCTACCTGATTCAGCAGCGCCTGGAGCCGCTGGTCCAGTCGACAGGCTGCAAAGATTTCTCCGAATTGAGCCGCAAACTCGTCCACGACGATTCCGTCCGGTTGCGCAACGAGGTGATCCTCTCCATCACCACCAACGAGACCTCGTTTTTCAGAGACGCCCATCCTTTCGAAGCTTTCCGGACCGTCATTCTCCCCGATCTGGCGGCGCGCATTCGACGCCGAAAGGCCGCCTTCCCCGGCGGCGGTTCGCCCGCAAAGGCCTACATCCTCAGCACGGGGGCTTCCACGGGTCAGGAACCCTACAGCATCGCCATGCTCATCCACGAACTTATCGCCGGCGGCCCGGCGCCGGATATCGCCGCAACCGATTTCAACATCCTGGCCACGGACATCTCTAAAAAGGTGCTGCAAAAGGCCATGGCCGGCGAGTATGCGAAAAGCGAACTGGATCGGGGGCTTTCGAAAGAGCGGCAGGCCGCTTATTTCACGCCCTCCGGCGCCCGCTGGCGGCTCATCGACCCCATCCGGAACATGGTCCGGTGGCATCAGCTCAACATTGTCGAACCCTATGCCATTTTCGGCATCAAATGCGACGTGATCTTCTGCAGGAATATGATGATCTATTTCGACGATGCCACCAAACGCCGGGTCTTCGACACCCTTTTCCGGTTCTTAACCGACGACGGCTATCTGGTTCTCGGCGCCATGGAGAACACCTACATGCTGACGGACAAGTTCCGATCGGTCCGCATGGGAGAAACGCTGGTTTACCGGAAGCCAAGAACGGGCTGAATGGATTATTTTCTGCGATTTGAACAACTTTACGGCATTTGTTCCATTTTATATTGACAATCCGGTTTGTACGGCTTTAGTATGAACAATCTTGGCAACGCTGAACCATCCTTGACGATTCAGATGCCGTTCAACTCTCTCAGAATGTCGGGACCATGGCCGCCATCAATGAAGAAGCCATCGACGATCTTGCCGTCTCCCTCCAAATCCTTATCCCCGATCCACCCGGCGGCGTAACCACAGACGTGGTCGTTTCTCCCCGGCGGATCACGCCCACCGGTTTGGGCGGCCACATCGGATACGACGATGAACGGATCGGCGACATCACCGGCCGGCGCATCGAGGCGGCGGTAACGGTCAGCGTCGAGAGCAGCAACCTCGGCAACCTGCGGACCGCCGTGAACGCCGCAACCCTGGCGTTGCTGGGGGCCGAACGCGGACGTTTGGCGGAACTGGGCGTTCTCTCCGTCAATCAGGAAGAGACCGTCTTCGCCCCCGGCAAAGGCAATATCGAAACCGCGCAAATGACCTTCAACGTGCTCTACGAATATCTCAAACGACCCGAAGCCTCCGAAGAGGTCATCAGCGACATCCCCGTCAACCTGGAACTGGGGTGACCGGTCCGTCTAATTTTTGGCAATACCGCTTAAGAGGAGGGCAAGACAATGGCAGAAGACCAATTCGGGGAACAGATCATACCCGGCACATATATCCGGGTGCAGGCGGAAGCCCTGATCACCGCCGGCGGGGTCTCCTCCGGGAACATCGGCATCGTCGGAACAGCGGCCCAGGGGACCGGCGCCACGCGGATACTCTCGGATTACGCCTCGGCTAAAACGGCTTTCGGGGATTACGACGCCTACGCCGGGGGATCCGGAACCCTCAATCTCGTACGGGGCCTGGAAATCCTTTATCGCAACGGGGCCCGGAAGGTCTATGCTTACGGCCTCGCGGCCGGCGCTTCGAATCCGGAATACACCGCCGCCTTCAATGAGCTGCTCAAAGACGACGTCAACATCCTGGCGGCCCCGGAACTCTCCACGTCGGACGCCGTCAGCGTACTGGGATTGGTGGATGCCGCAGAAAGCGACGGAAAGGACGTCATCGCCGTCATCGGTTCCGACGCGACCGCGGCCGCCGACATCACGGCCCAGGTCTCCTCCAACAAGCGGTTCATCCTCGCCGCGCCCGGCATCCGGGCTTACGACGCGGCAGACGAAGGGTGGGTCGATCTCAGCGGCACTTACACCGCCGCGGCCGTGGCCGGGCTCATCAGCAGCCTGGCCGTCCAGACCAGCCCCACCAACAAGGCGCTGTCGGGCGTCACCCAACTGACCCGGCGGTTTTCTTACGGCGAAGCCACCGATCTCGTCTCCGGCGGGGTGCTGGCCCTGGAGGACCGACGGGGGATCCGCGTGATCCGCGGCATCACCACCCAGGCGTCGGAAAACGGCCCCTTCAGCCAGATCACCACCCGCCGGATCACCGACTACGCCAAGGCCGGAATCCGCCAGGTGTCCAGTCCTTTCATCGGCCGACTCAACAACGAACGGGTCCGCAAGGCCATGCAGGGGGCCATCGACGGCTTCCTGGCCACCATGCTCCAGGATGAAGCCCTGACCTACTACGAACTGGCGGTTACGGCCACCCGTCAGGACGAGATCGCCGGCCGGGCCATTGTCAACGTGGTCTTGCAGCCCACGTTCAGCATCGACTACATCCGCGTAACGCTTTCCCTGCAGTAGGAGGAAACCAAAATGGCAAACATGAGTGTTTTCACCGGAGCGGACGGTTCCATCACCCTCTCCACGCCCGAGGGGCTGGAAGGAGAGAAGGCCCAGGAGGTGCTCACCTCCTACGACATGATTTCCGTGGGCCGCGTGCAGAACGTGGAGGTCCAGGTCACTTCGGACGTGAAGCCGTTTCACGAAATCGGCCAGCGTTACGCCACCGAACTGCGTCCCGGCAACGTCAACATCGCCGGGACCATCGGCCGGGCCTACGTCAACGGGGCCATGCTCAAGCTCCTGCTGGGGGAGGCCGCCGCCAGTCGTCCGGCAGCCAGTTGGGCTCAGCCGGCCTTCAACATCACTCTTCTGCTGGAAAACGCCGCCACGCCGGGGGTCCGCAACAGCGTCACCCTCCACGGCGTCAAGGTCGACGCTTGGGAATACACCCTGCCCGAGGACGATTTCGTGATGGAATCCGTGGGGTTCCAGGCCCTCTATATGACGGTGGCGGATGAATCATGATGCTGTCGGCCGATGAACTGCTCGCCGGCAGTCGCCTCACCTTTGACGTGGACGTGCCCGAGGCGGTGTTGTCGCCGGGCGACGGGACCGGCGATGCGGCCCCGCGCCGGGTCCGCCTGCGCCCCCTGACCGTCCATGACTTGCAACTGGTCTCTCGCGCAGCTAAAGAAAACGACCAGTTGCTGGGGGCCCTGATGGTGCAGCGGAGCCTGGTGGAACCGGAGATCAGCGTGCCCGACGCCGCCGCCATGCATGTGGGGCTGATGCAATACCTGCTGGACCAGGTCAACCGCATCAGCGGCATCGCGGCGCCGGCCGAACAGCTGACCGCCGCGGCCTCGGACCCCTTAACCCGGGCCGCCTTCATCCTGTCCCGTGAATTCGGCTGGACCCCCCGGGAGATCAATGATCTGACCCTGGGCCAGGTGCTGCTCCACCTGGAGATGCTCAAGGAAAGGGGGACTCAATGACCACGGCGGGCCCACGCCGCAGTTTCCAGCATCTGGCCCGACCGACCGCCGCGCGGATGCTGGCGAACCTGTCCGGTCCCGGCGCGCTGCTCGCGCAGTTGGCCGCGATGCCGGAACTCCTTGACGTCGATCCTTTTGGCAAGGTTCCGACCCTTCCGGATGCGTCGCCGACACCGGCGCCCTCGATTTCGGACCCTGATGTTGCCCCTGATGTTTCCAGCGACCGCCTGAGGCGGTCCGGGCAGCGGGAACCCCGCCCGGCCACGGCCTATTCCTACCTGGGCCGATCCGGATCCCGTTCCCGACAATTCGGGTCGACCGGTCCTCGAAGTCTCCGGGAACTCGCCGAGAAGTTCAGACCGACCGGACAAACCGACGCGGCCCGGCCGCGGCCCGCAAGCCCCACCGATACAATCAGTTTGGCCGCCGTTTTGCAGTGCGTTGACCCTCGGAACGTCGAGACGTCAACGACCCGGTCATCGACCGAATATGCAGGCGCTTCATCGCCCGGCGCGCCGCGGCGTCAACTTGAGCAACTGACCGAGGCCCTGCTCGCGTCCCCCGTCCCTTCCATGAAAGAAGGGAACATTCTGGGCGGCGGAGCGTCTGTTGGCGGGAGT
>JAABTD010000463.1 GCA_011390065.1 Desulfobacteraceae bacterium | reverse complement strand
CGTCTCTGCCTGGGCTTCGGCTTCGGATACGGTCACGTCGCCGATATGCGCCTGCACCCCGGGAAGAAACCTGGGATCCACCGAGATGACCCGGATGCCGATGCCGATGAGAAAGGAAAGATAACGCCGGTCATGGGCCATTTCGCCGCAGATGGAAACGGGCGCCCCACCGGCGTCGGCCGCTTTAACGATGGCTGACAGTCCCCGGAGGACGGAGGGATGATAGGGCCGGTAATAATCAGCCACTTTTTCATTGGATCGATCCACAGCGAGCATGTACTGGATGAAATCGTTGGTTCCGATGGAGAGAAAATCCACCTCCCGGACAAAGGCTTCCAGAATCCCCAGCACGGCCGGCAGTTCCACCATCATGCCCAGGGCCGGAGATGAATGAAAAGGGAGGCGGTCCCGCTCCAGGGAGATTTTGCAAGCCTGAACCACGGATCGGGCCTCCTGGAATTCGTCAATGGAAGAGATCATGGGGAACAGGATGCGCACCTCCCGGACATCGGCCGCGGCCCGGAGAATGGCCCGGATCTGGGCTTCGAAGATGTCCCGGTGGCGCAGGGAGAAGCGGATGGAGCGCAGGCCCAGTTCCGGGTTTTCGCCGGCGGCGGCGTTGGCATAGGCCAGGGCTTTGTCGCCGCCCACGTCCAGGGTCCGGATGGTTACGGGCCGATCGGTCATCTCGTCGAAAAGGCGTCGGTAAATCAGATATTGCTCAGCTTCCGACGGAAAAGAGGACCGGATCAGGAAAGGGAACTCCGTCCGGTAAAGACCGATGCCTTCGGCCTTGAGATTCCGGGCTGTGGCCAGTTCGCTGAGCAGGTTGATGTTGGCCAGGAGCCGCACCCGGACGCCGTCCCGGGTATGCGTGACGGGGGACATGGCCCCCGTCAGCGGGGCGGTTGACGCCAGGGCCTTTCGCTGGGTTTCGAACCGCTTGACCACCTGTCCGCTGGGCCGGATGTAAATGTTGCCGATATCGGCGTCCAGGAGCACCGGCGTGCCGTCTGGGATGTCCATCAGATCGGGGCGGTCCGCGATGACCATGGGAATCCCCATGGACCGCGCCAGGATGGCCACATGGGAGGTGACGCCGCCCCGGACCAGAATGATGCCCCTGACCTCTTCGGAGGCGAACTTGAGGATCTCCGACGGATAAAGGTTGCGGGCGATCACGATGGCGCCCCCGGTCATCCCCTCTCTTTCGCCGCTCGGCCGGCCGATGAGGTTTTTGAGGATCCGGCCGGCCAGATCTTCAATATCGTTGACCTTCTCCCGGATGTAGGCGTGGGAACTGGCCGAGAAGATGTCGATGTAATGGCGGGCCACCTCGCGAATCGCCCCAACGGGCGGCGCGCCGTCCTGGATCTGCGTTTCGATCCGCTCGATGAACTGGGGATCTTTGAGGATCATGAAGTGGGCCGAGAAGATAAGGGATGCGCTTTCGGGCAGCTTTTCGGTCAGTCGGGCCTGAAGCGCTTTGAGCTGATCCGATGCCGCCTTGACCGCCCTGCGGAAGTCGGACAAGGTGTACTCCCCGGCCGGGGCC
>JAABTD010000283.1 GCA_011390065.1 Desulfobacteraceae bacterium | reverse complement strand
GGCGGAGAGCAGGCTTCCGTGGCTTCCCCGGCGCGCCACGGCCTCGGCAAATGCGACCCCGCCGGAGGCGGATTCTCCTTTGACGAACTGGGGTTCCAGGGGCGCGTCTGACCAGGGGGGCCGCAGGCCCGTCGCCCCCAGGTCCATGAGCAGACGGGCGTTTTCAAGGGCGCCGGCCAGTTGGGAAGCGGTGGCCCGCAGGGCCATGACGTCGTTTTCGTTAAAGGCTTTCCGGCGTTCGTGCTGGACCACCAGAACGCCGATTTTCTGGACGCCCCGGACGATGGGGACGGATAGAAAGGATTCGAACCGGTCCTCGTCGGCCTCCTCGAAATATTTGAACGCGGGGTTGCAGGAAGCGCACCCTTCGCAGACCGACGATTGCCTGGCAAAGGTTTCACCGACGAGTCCCTCGCCTGGACGCATCCGGATGGCGTCCACGGCCTCGGGGTTGAGCCCTTTGGTGGCTCTGAGCACCAGTTCCCGGCTGGTCTCCTCATAGAGGTAGATGGAACAGACGTCGGCTTCAAGATGACCGGAGACCATCTCCACGGTTTTTTTCAGAAAGCTGCGGATATCGGATCGTTCGGCCAGCAGGTTGACCAGATCGCCGATGTTGCAGAGCAGGTTGAAATGATTGCGGTGCTTGCGGTGCATGGTGCGTTTCCCTGTCGGAGATAAGATCAAATCGATGGGCTCAAAGGCCCGGCAGCACCGCCGCCACAGCGGATTGTATCCTCTCGACCCGGGCCGGGTCGTCCACCTTCCGGCCGGAAAAGTCCTGAACATAGAAGACATCCACCACCTGGTCCACCTTGGTGGCGATCAGGGCGGATTTGATGTCCAGGCGGCATCGGTGCAGGGCGTCGGTGATCCGGAACAGAACCCCGGGCTCATCATGGGTGAAGACCTCGATGAGGGTGTACACGCTGGAAGCGGCGTTGTCCACCTCCACGCGATTGGGGCGGCGGCCTTCAGGCAGGGGCGCGTTCCGCTGCTTGTCCATGACGGCGGCCAGTTCGGCGGAGAGGTCCAGATCGCCGGCCAGGGCCTCCCTGAGATCCGCTTCGATCCGGCCTTTCCGATTCAAAGATCGGGTCAAGGGGCGGGGCGACATTGAAGATGTTGATGCAGAGGCCGTTTTGCCAGGTGTGGATCTGGGCATCCAGAATGTTCACCCGATTCAGGGTGAGGGCCCCGGCGATTTTCGAGAAGAGGCCCGGTACATCGCGTCCACAGTGGGTGAGGGTCCGGGTGTCTGTTTCGGCGTTTCGGGCGATCTCCCAGGCGAAATCTCCATCCCCTTTCGTCGCGACCAGGTGAATGTGGGTCCGGACAGCATCCACCGGCATTGCCTGAAGATACCGGAAGGGCATGGCGCGGAACAGGGCCTGGAGATCGGCTTTGTCCAGGGGCAGGGGTTCGGAAAGCAGCAAGGCCTCCGTTTCCCGGGCCGCCGCCTCCGAGGTGGTCGGCTTCCGCCCTTCCAGCGCCCGGAGCACCTTGAAAAACAGTTCCCGGACAAGGATGCCCACCCAATCGTTCCATGCCTTGGGGCCGGTGGCCATGAAGTCGGCCACCGTGAGCAGAAAAAGCATCTTCAGCCGTTCGGGGTCGCCGATGCGGCGGGCGCAGAACAAGATCGTCTCCTCATCGTTGATGTCCCGGCGGGTGGCGTTGTTGAACAGCAGCAGATGCTCCCGGATCAGAAAGGCGACGGTTTCCACATCCGCTTTCCCCAGGCCCAGGGTGCGGAGCAGGTTCCGGGCCATCTGGGCGCCGGCGTCGGAATGGTCCCTGTCGGGCGTCCCTTTGCCGATGTCGTGGAGCAGGGCCGCCCACAGGAGGCGTCGTTTCCGGGGCAGTTCGCGGTAAAGGTCGGCGCAAAGGGCTCCGATGTCCCCGTCCCCGCCATCGGCAAAGCTTTTCAGCAGCTTGACCGTGCGAAGGGAATGCTTGTCGACGGGATAGACGTGGTAGGCATCGTACTGGATGCGGTTTATGATCGCCTGGAAGGGGGGGAGGAAGCGCGCGAGAAATCCGGTGTTGAGCATCTCGTTGAGCACATTGAAGACAGGGGCGGGCGTGGTGAGGATCCGCTCAAAGGATCGGACCACCTCCCTGGACGACCGGAAATCTTCGTCCACCAGGGGCGTGGTGAGGATCCGCTCAAAGGATCGGACCACCTCCCTGGACGACCGGAAATCTTCGTCCACCAGATCCGCGAACTCCCGGACCAACCGCCTGGCCTCGGGAGCGATGGGACGCTTCAGGCGGGCGCTCTCCTCGAAGATCCGCATCAGCAGCGTCGGTTCACGCAGCATCGCTTCGGGGGAGGCGAAGACCAGTTGATCCCGCCGGATGGTGATCCCCGGGGTTCCGGGTTCCCGAACCTTTTTTTTCCGGAGGCTGAACCATTTCCGGGCGGCGCCCAGCTCGTAATGGAAGATCAGATGCTTCTGCTTGACCGCCTCCATCCGCCCATGGAGGTCGCTCAGGAACCGTTCCACCGGTTTCTGGGCGTCAGGGGAAACGGTTGCTCCGTAGGCGAGCATATCGGCCATCCGGGGCTGGTATTCGAAATGGAGATGATCGTATTTCCGGCCGGTGATCCGATGGAGGCAGTTCCGGGCGTTCCAGATAAAGATCAGGGCCTCGGAAAGGGCGGCGAACTCCTGGTGGGAGAGGAGCCCCAGATACTCCAGATCCCGGGGTTTGTGGAGCCCGAACTTGATCCGGGCGATCCAGAGCATGGCGTGATAGTCCCGCAGACCGCCCTGGCCTTCCTTTAAATTGGGTTCCAGCAGATAAGAGGCGTCCCCGAACAACCCGTGGCGCTCCCGGGTGGTCTCCACCAGCCAGGAAATGATTTTGTCCGAGCGCCGGAACAGGATTTTTTCGCGGACCCGCTCCATGAGTTCCGAATACAAGGTCCGAATACAAGGGCGACATGCCGCAGATGAACCGGGCATCCAGCAACGAGGTCAGCACCTCGAAGTCCTGGGCGGCCAGGCCGATGCAGTCCGAAAGGGATCGGGTGGCATGGCCGATGTCCAGACCGATGTCCCACAGGGGGTAGATCATTTCCCGGATCAGGGCGTCGGCGGCGTCGGGGATCCGCTTTTTAAAGAGGAAAAGCACGTCCACATCCGAGTGGAGACACTGCTCCTGCCGGCCGTAGCCGCCCAGGGCGATGACCGCATAGGGGTTCCGATTGATCTGGAGGGTCGGTCCCACAGAACTCTGCTCGAACTGCTCGCAGAAATAGTCGTCCAGAATCCGGGTGTGGCCCCGGAGATAGCGGGCCGTCCCATCGGGGGAGAAGTCGGCTGCCATGCGGTTTTTCTTTTCCAGCAAACGTTGGGCGACATGTTGATATGGGGTGTTCATGTTTAGGGCATGCATCGGCTATCCATCATCCATCAGGGTTATGGCAGGGTTATGGCGTTTTCTGAAAAAGAATGCAATGGGTATGCCATCGATGGCAGGCGGTGATAGACGGCCCATGGCCCGGAAAAGAAGGGCGTTTGTTGCTACATATTTGTTGATTTTAATCTTGATAATTACAAAAATGGACGATCCGGGTGAAGGCTACAGGAGAGTGGGGATGACGGTCCGCAGAAAGTCCCGGTCGTCTTGTTCGATGCGGCGGAGGCCTTCGATAATGAGGTACATGAAATCTCCGATTTCCGATGCGGCCATCTTTTCCGGAGAGAGCCCGGGCAGGTATTTGAACCGGCCCTCCTTGAGCTTCAGCAGGTCGAAAAACGCCTCCTCCCCCCGTTTGTCGCCGTATTCCACATCCACCAGCCGACCTTCGCGGAAGGAGAGCTGGGCCGTGCCCCGGGAGAGCTTCAGGGTCAGGACCCCGGTTTTCTGATTGATATTGAAGGTCTGGAACAGGTCGGTGGGCGGAATCTCCGAAAGTTGCCCGGCCAGGCTGGAGGAAAAGTGCTCTGTGCG
>JAABTD010000282.1 GCA_011390065.1 Desulfobacteraceae bacterium | reverse complement strand
CATGGCGCCGGCCGGGGAAACGGCGTTTACCCGACTGTTTGACATTTAAACCCGACTGTTTGACATCCAAAAAGGAGACACCCCATGAACCTCAAAGGCCTCACCGGAGGCATTTACAAGCCGCTGTCCCCCAAGGACATCGAGACCCTTCACGACGCCGCTTTGACCATCCTCGAAAAGACCGGGTTCACCTATGAATCGGGTCTGGAGGCGACCGTGGACATGCTGGAGAAGGCCGGCTGCTCGGTGGACCGGGAAAAAGCCCGGATCCGGTTTCCCCGGAACCTGGTGAACGACCTGGCCGCCAAGGCCCCGGAGCGGGTGGTCCTCCACAGCCGGGACGGGAAAAACGACCTGGACCTCACCGACGACAAGGTCCACCTGGGCACCGGCGGCGCGGCCATCAAGATCCTCGACATGGAAACGGGCGAGGCCCGGTCCACCACCCTGAAGGACCTTTACACCCTGGGCCGGCTGGTGGACAAGCTCAACAACATCCACTTTTTCCTCCGGCCCTGCATCCCCACCGACATCCCGGAGGAAGCCTACGACGTCAACATGTACTACGCCTGCCTGAAGGGAACGACCAAGCACGTCATGTCCGGCGTCAACAACGAATCGGGGCTCCACAAGGTCATCGAACTGGCGTCCATGGTGGCCGGCGGCCGGGAGAAGCTGGCGGAAAAGCCCTTCATTTCGGTCATCACGTCCTCGGCCATCTCGCCCCTGAAGCTTTGCACCCAGTCGGTCCGGATCATGCAGGAGTGCAACCGGAACGGCATCCCCGTGGCCCTCTCCTGCGCGCCCATGGCCGGCTCCACCGCCCCCATCACCATGGCGGCCACCCTGGCCCAGATCCACGCCGAGCAACTGGCCTGCATCGCCGTCTGCCAGTCCACCCATCCCGGCGCGCCCCTGCTCTACGGCGGGATTCCCGGCATGGCCAACCTGGCCACCATGGGATATTCGGGCGGCGGCGTGGAGTGCGGCATGATGAACGCGGCCATCCATCAGATGGCCCACCACATCAAGGTTCCCAACTACAATTCGGCCGGGCTGTCCGATTCCAAGGTCCCCGACGCCCAGGCGGGATGGGAAAAGGCCATGACCGTGCTGCTGGGCGCCATGGGCGGCTCCAACTACATGCACCATTCCGCCGGCATGCTGGAATCGATGCTGACGGTGGCGCCGGAGCAGTTCATCATCGACGACGAGATCATCGGCATGGCCTGCAAGGTGCTGAAAGGCATCGAGGTGGACGCGGAACACCTGGCCCTGGAGGTCATCGACGAGATCGGCCCGGGCGGCAATTTCATGACCGCGGGCCACACCCTGAAGCACATGCGCTCGGAATACTTCACCGGCAACGGCGTCACCGACCGGCGGCTCCGCCAGAAATGGGAAGCCGACGGCGCCCTGGACGCCCGGGACCGGGCCAAAAAGCTCGCCGGGAAGATCCTCGCGGCCGACGAAACGCCCCATATCCCGGCGGATGTGGATGCGGCCATTCGGGGAAAATTTGAAATTTTGCTGTGACCTAAAGGGGTTTACAGCAGCCGCTCTCAATCAAAAAACCATTTTTTACGTAAGCAGGAGACATAACCATGGCGGATTTTCAACCGATTATCGATGCATTGATTGCACTGGACAGGGACGCCGTTCTGACTTTGATAAAGCAGCGCGTGGATGCCGGCGAAGACGCCCAGGCGATTTTGGACCAGGGACTCATCGCCGGCATGGACATCATCGGCGAAAAGATGGAAAACGGCGACATGTTCATCCCCGAGGTGCTCATGGCGGCCCAAACCATGGCCATGGGGGTGGAGATCCTTCAGCCCCACCTGGTGGAAGACGAATCCACGGCCAAGGGAAAAGTGATCATCGGCACGGTCAAGGGCGACCTCCACGACATCGGCAAGAACCTGGTCTCCATGATGATGGAAAGCGCCGGCCTCGAGGTGACCGACCTGGGCGTGGACGCCGATCCGGCCAAGTTCATCAACGCCATTAAGGAGAAAAAGCCGAAGATCGTCGGCCTGTCCGCCCTGCTCACCACCACCATGCCCATGATGAAGGCGACGGTGGACGCCATCGCCGAGGCCGGTCTGCGGGACAGCGTGAAGATCATGGTGGGCGGGGCGCCGGTGACCCAGAAATTCGCCGACGAGATCGGGGCCGACGGGTACGCCGCCGACGCCGGGTCCGCTTCCAAAATGGCCAAGGGCATGCTGTAGAATGCAACGGCCTTCGTTGTCCGGCTGCAACGAAAGGTTGACTTTTGGTTCATATTCCTTTACCCCTGAAGGCATGATCCCTAAGCTTTTCATCTCCATGCGCATCAAACGCCTTTTTTGAGGGATTGCGCGGCGCCTTGCGCCCGCCGGGCAATCCCTGCCCTCCGCTCATCCCGACAGAAACCGCGTTCGCGCCGGCGCCCAACCGCGCCTTCCCCAAACACGGGGCGGGCGTCCACCATCGACCGAGGATTGTTGTTATGGAAGTCTATCAGTTTTTCATCGACAACTGGCAACACACCCTGACCCTGGCCTGGCAGCACGTTTACATCGTGACCATCGCCGTGGTGATCGCCATCGGCACCGGCGTGCCCATCGGCATCTGGATCACCTTCAACAAGCGGGCCGCCAACATCGTCCTGTACCTCGCCGGCATCATCATGACCATCCCCTCCATCGCGCTTTTCGGGATCATGATCCCCTTCCTGTCGGTGTTCGGATACGGGATCGGAACGGTGCCGGCGGTGGTGGCCCTGGTGCTGTATTCCCAGTTGCCCATCATCCGGAACACCTACGCGGCCATCAAAAACGTGGATCCCAACATCATCGACGCCGGCCGCGGCATGGGCATGACCGGGTTCCAGGTGCTGTTCAAAGTGCAGTTGCCCCTGGCCCTGAGCATCATTTTCGCCGGGGTCCGGGTGGCCGTGGTCATGTCCATCGGCATCGCCGCCATTGCCGCCTACATCGGGGCCGGGGGACTGGGCCATTACATCTTCATGGGCATTTCCCAGTCCCATGACGCCATGATCAAGGCGGGGGCCGTCATCGTGGCCCTCATGGCCATCGCCGTGGACTACACCTTCGGCATGATCGAAAACCGCCTGGTGAGCAAGGGCCTGCAAAGCTGAGGAGAGAAAAAACATGATTGAACTGGAACGGGTCACCAAGATTTTTCCGGGCAGCGAGATTCCGGCGGTGGATTCGGTGTCGCTGACCGTCCCCAACGGGGAAATCTGCATCCTCATCGGGTCGTCGGGATGCGGCAAAACCACCCTCATGCGGATGATGAACCGGCTGGAGCCCATCACCTCGGGCACCATCAAAATCGACGGGGAAAACATCCTCCAAAAGGACGTCATCGACCTGCGCCGCCACGTCGGCTACGCCATCCAGCAGATCGGCCTTTTCCCCCACATGACGGTCTATGAAAACATCGCCACCGTGCCGAAGCTTTTGGGATGGGACAAAAAACGGATCGACGAGCGGGTGGACGAACTCCTGGAACTGGTGAAGATGCCGGCGGAGACTTTCCGGGGTCGGTACCCCCGGGAGCTGTCCGGCGGCCAGGCCCAGCGGATCGGGGTCCTCCGGTCCATGGCCACCGATCCGCCGCTGATGCTCATGGACGAGCCCTTCGGCGCCATCGACCCCATCAACCGGGAAACGCTCCAGGACGAGTTTTTAAAAATCCAGGCCAAGCTCAAAAAAACCATCGTCTTCGTCACCCACGACATCCACGAGGCCATCAAGATGGGCGACAAGATCGCCCTGCTCGACGCCGGGCGGCTGATCCAGTACGGAACCCCGGAGGAGTTGCTCACCTACCCCAAAAACCAGTTCGTGAAGGATTTTGTCGGGGCCGACCGGTCCCTGAAGCGGCTCGACCTGCTCAAGGTGAAAGACGCCATGCTCACCGATCCGGTTCACTGCCACGCGGACCAGTCCAGCGAAAAGGTCCTGGAGCAG
>JAABTD010000281.1 GCA_011390065.1 Desulfobacteraceae bacterium | reverse complement strand
GTCCTCGACGAGGAGGACCGGATCAAGGGCTACGTCAATGTCGATATGCTCCGCGGCCACAAGGGCGTGGTGGGGGACGTGGTCCATCCCATGACCATCACGGTGGGGCCGAACCAGAACCTCAAAGACGCCCTCTCCAAAATGCTCAGCTTCGATCTGGGCATCGTGGTGGCGGTGGACGACGACGAAAAAGTCCAGGGCATTCTCAACACCCGGACCATGGTCAGCGTGGTGGGCGAGACCTACGATGAACGCGGCGGCCACTGGGGCAAAATCACGACGGGAGGAAAAATCATATGAGCGAAAAGGCCGAAGCCAGCACGGCGGAACGCGTCTGGTTGTCCCTGGGCTTTCTGGCCGCCTTCGCGGCCGGGGCTTATGCCGAAAGCCTGGGATTCTTCGCCTTCGCCAAAAACAATCCCGGAGACATCTGGTACCTGTTCAAGGAGCACTGTTACCTGGTGGGGGTCTCCAGCGGCATCGCCATCTGCATCGGGGTGCCCACGGGCATTTTTCTGACCCGGGGCTACATGCGGCGTTACCGGGACGTCATCTTAAACCTTTTAGGGGTCCTGCAAACCGTCCCCTCCCTGGCGGTGGTGGCCATCGCCATGACCTATGTGGGCATCGGCAAGACCCCGGCCATCGTGGCCCTGGTGGTCTACGGCCTTTTGCCCATCATCCGAAACAGCGTGGCCGGCCTGGCCGGGGTGGACCCGGTGCTCCTGGACGCCGGCCGGGGCATGGGCATGACGCCGGCCCAGCTCCTGTTCCGGATCGAAATCCCCAACGCGCTGTACATCATTTTAACGGGCATCCGGACGTCCACGGTCATCAACGTGGGCACGGCGGCCCTGAGCTTTCTGGTGGGCGGCGGCGGCCTGGGGGATTTGATCTTCACCGGCATCGCCCTGGTGGACCCGGCTTACATGCTGGCGGGCGCGGTGCCCACGGCGGGCCTGGCCATCTTCATCAACTGGGCCTTCGGACAAGTGGAAAAGCTGATCGTGAGTCCCGGACTCACCTACGACTGATGTATGTTAACCCACACCAAAAGGAGGTTTGACAACAATGAGAACATTTGCAAAACGTTTGAGCATCACGGCGATTCTAGTGGCGGCGGCGGTATTGCTGGCGCCCCTGAGCGGCCTGGCCGCCGACAAGGAACTGACGGTCGGCTCCAAGGAGTTCACCGAACAGCGGATTCTGGGCAACATCATGATCGTGCTGCTGGAGAGCAAAGGCTTCGACATCACGGACAAGACCGGTCTGGGCGGCACCCTGGTGGCCCGGAAGGCGTTGGAAAACGACCAGATCGACTGCTACATGGAATACACGGGAACGGCGTTGCTCACCTTCCTTGACTTCGAGGAACCCATCACCGACCCCCAGGAATGCTACGAGACGGTGAAAAAGGAAGACCTGAAGAGAAACGGCCTGGTCTGGCTCCCCTACATGAGCTTCAACAACACCTACTGTCTCCTGATGAAGAAAGATCAGGCCAAGAAGATGGGCATCGAGACCCTGTCCGACCTGGCGGAAGCGGTCAACAAGGCCC
>JAABTD010000280.1 GCA_011390065.1 Desulfobacteraceae bacterium | reverse complement strand
CCTTGTTAATCTGTTCGGTCCCCGCGGTCTGCTCTTTGGACGCGGCGCTGATCTCCTGGACCAGATCCGCGGTCTTCCGGATGTCCGGCACGATTTTCTCCAGCATCCGGCCCGCGGTTTCGGCCACATCGACGCTGCTGATGGACAGGGCGTTGATCTCCTTGGCCGCCACGCCGCTCCGTTCGGCCAGTTTACGGACCTCCGAAGCCACCACCGCGAACCCTTTTCCGGCCTCGCCGGCCCGGGCCGCCTCGATGGCCGCGTTGAGGGCCAGCAGGTCGGTCTGCCGGGCTATCTCCTGGATGATGCCGATCTTCTTGGCGATGTTCCGCATGGCGTCCACCGTCTCCTTGACCTGCCGGCCGCCCTCTTCGCCGTCCTGGGCGGCCTGGATGGCGATCTTTTCGGTCTGGGCCGCGTTGTCCGCGTTAAACTGGATGTTGGCGCCCATCTGCTCCATGGTGGAGGAGACCTCCTCCAGGCTGGCGGCCTGCTCCGACGCACCCTGGGACATCTCCTGGGCCGAACTGCTCATCTCTTCGCTGCCCGACGCCGCGTTGTCCGCGGCCGTTTGCACTTCGGCCACGACCTCCTTCAAGCGGGACACCATGTCCCGGAGGGCGCCGCTCAGCATGCCGATCTCGTCCTTCTGACGGATGTCCAGATCGGCGCTCAGGTCGCCGTCAGCCACGGTCTCGGCGAACCGGACCCCTTGGACGAGGGGACGGCTGAGCATGGCGCCCACATAGAGGGCCGCCAGCACCACCAGAATAATCAGGACCGCGCCGATGCCGACGATGGAAAGAATCAGCGCCCTGACCGGCTTTTCGATCTCGGATTCATTGATCTCGGCCAGCAGGGCCCATTGCAGGTCGTCGCTCACCGTCACGGGGGTATAGGCGGAGAGCACCCGGACGCCGGTGTAATCGACGACGATCTCAGCCCCGGTCTTTCCGGCCAGGGCCGCATTGGCCGACACCGTGTCCACGCCGTTGTTCCGGATGGTTCCGGCAAAGGACGCGTTCACGGAATGGCCCTTGGGGTCGAGGTAGGAATCGGATCGCATCCGGTTGCCCGGCCCCACCAGGTAGGTCTCGCCGGTCTCGCCCATGCCGGTCCGCTCCTGCATCACCGCGTTGATGGCATCGAGGGAGAGCTGAAGGGCGATGACCGTCTCGCACTCGTCGCCGTCCATGACCGGCTGGGCAATGAAAGCGGCGGGCTTGCCGCCGCTGGGGGCGTAGGGTTTGAAATCCCCAACCCCGAACGTCTTCTTCGACAACACGTCGCGGACCAGTTCCCCCAGACCGGAATCGGCATACTTGCCATCCACGAGGTTGGTGTGATAATCGTCCTCCCGCCCCACCGTATAATAGACATACCCGTTTTCATTGATGAGAAAGAGGTCGTAGTAGCCGTAGGCCCCGACATAGGCATGGAAATAGTCTGAACCGCGGTCGCTTCCCGCCCCGTCGCGCGCGCCGGTGAGGGCCTCCTCCAGGTTCTGTTTGGTCACCATGGCCCAGGTGATGGTTTCGTCGATGGTCACCGGATCGCCCGCCACCATCACCGGATTTCCGGCCGTGTCCACATGGACGTCCCGGACGCGGGCGCCCCCCAGAAGGGTTTTGACATAACCGGGGGCGATATCCGTGATGTCGTATCCGATCACATAGGCTGCGTCCCCCATGGTCCTGAGATCGCTGCGGAATTCGATCCGCCCGTCGGCCTCGTCGACAAGGTAGGTCTCGCCGGTTTCACCCAGCCCCTCACGCTGCTGGACGATCTCATTTATCCGGCCCGTGGGAACCTGGAGCGCCACCACCGCGCTCACCTCCCCGCCGGCGTCCCGGACCGGCGCGCCGATGAACATGGCCTCCCGGCCGCCGCTGGGGGTGTAGGGCGAAAAATCCTCCAGAACGATCGTTTCTCTCTTCCGATCTCACCTGTCTCCAGAGCCGGGCCAGCCCTTCCCGTTTGTAGGGGCCGTGGCTCAGATTCGTTCCCAGATCGCTTTCTTTGGCATGGGTGAACATCACATGGCCGTGGGGCTCGCAGATAATGAAGATGTCGTAATAGCCGAAGTCGACCACGTATTTCCCCAGGGCGTCCTGATACCGGCGCCAGATCGCTTTGTACAGGTCCGTCTCCACATCGAAGGGGGCTTCCGCTCCGAACATCATGTCGTCATGGTATTGCCGCAGCTCCCGGAAAGCCCCTTTGACGTCTTCGCTCTTGGAAAGCACCGTAAGGTCGTCGGACATTTTGTCGATGAAGCTTTGCAGTTGCCGCTTTTTCAACTCCTGGACGCTGTCCAGCTTGTTGAAGGCCTCGTCCCGCAGCTTGCCCACCGTCTCCACCAGCACGGATATGTCGCCCCGCCGTTCGACGAAAAAGCGTTCGATCTGGTTCTTTTTGACGCCCCGCATGGCCCGGAGCTGATCGTAGGCCGAGGTCATCATGGCCTCCGACGCGACCTCCGCCGCCCACCAGCCCACCAGGACCAGGGGGATAAGGCCGATAAACAGAAACATGCCGATGAGTTTCGGTTTCATTTTGATATCCCGGATTTTAAGCATGCGCCTCTCCTTAGAGTAATCTATTTAAAGGTGATGGGTGTTTTCAACCGCATCCATATCCTCCTTGCATATTTCCCGAATTCGCTGTTTTCTACATATTTGTCGCCTTGGATCGCCCCACGGTTCCAGGTACGCCTCAATACCGCTCGAACCCCTCGTCCGATTCCTCGTCCCCCATTGCCAGCCAAGTTCCGTTCTGTTTTCCCTTTTTAGGCGCCGGGTCCCGGGCGTGGTCGGCTTCGCGTTTCCAGGGGTCGGGCGCCGCGGCTTTCCCTTTGCCCATCGACGGAGCCTCCCTTCGGCGCCCCGTCGACGCCCCCATGTTGCGGCTCACATTGAAAAACCCCATGGTCTCCTGGAGCTGAATGGCCTGGGCCGACAGCTCCTTGGCCGCCACGCCGCTCCGTTCGGCCAGTATGTATCCACTTAATCATATCAGTCCCTTATAATACCAATACCCGTGAATGAATTGTTTTCAAAATATAATTCAAAACAATTAGTTCCACATAACCTTTACAAAATACATGGAAAAGCACATTATCACTCTTTTGTTTGTCGAGATTTTTATGTTGAACCCAAAAACCCAAAAACCCAAAAACTTGGACCAAAAGGAGAATCCATGAACTTCAATACCGTAGCCGCAACCAAAACTTGAACATCAAATATACAGATTCTCTTTATAACCCCGCACCGTATCGCCCCACAAAAACCGGCTCTTCTTCGCCTTCTCCCGGATCTTCTTATACCGGCTCGCATCCTTCCGCTTCAGCTTTATCGCGCGTCGCGCCGCCTCCACAAAGCCGTTCACCTGCTCTTCAATGGTCTCCCCGGTAAATGCAAAGCCGTTGACTCCATCCTCCACCGTATCCCGCAGCCCCCCCACATAGTGGACCAGAGGCGGCTGCCCCTCCCGCATGGCCAGCATCTGGCTGATGCCGCACGGCTCGAAGGAGCTGGGCATGATAAAGAGATCCCCCATTTGGTAGAGCAGATTGGCGCACTCGTCCGAATAGCCGCAGAGAAAGATGAAATTGTCATACCGTCCGCTCACCCGGGAGAGGAAATTCTCGTATCCGCCCTCCCCGGTTCCCAGCAGGATGAAAAGGCCATTCTCTCCGAGAACCTCCAGAACCCCCTCCAGCCCCGAAGGGTGTCTATCGGTTCCGGCCTGCATCAGCAGCATCTTCTGCTCCGTGATCCGGCCCACACTCGTCAAGAGCATCTCCGGCTCATGCTCGTTTCTGGCAAGGGCATCGAGCTTTGCATAGGCTATGAAATGCGCGGGAAGGAGATAATCCCGGGTTCCGGCCCACCGCACCAGATGCTGACGCAGCCGGTCCGCCAGCGCTTTACATGAGGGCTTTTTTCCCTTCTTCCGGGAATAGTCGCACCCGTTCAGGATGCCGAAGAGACGATTCTGCTCCCGGGCCTCCGCGATCTCCCTCTCCAGCCCCTCTCCGCCGTAGATGGCCCGCTCATCTGTTCTCCAGGTGGGCCGGGTGATCTCCTCCGCGTAGGTGGGAGAGACCGCATGAACCGCATCGGAGAGCCGGATGCCGGACGCCATCGGATTGAAGACCGAAGGCCACCGCGGGTCCACCAGTTTGCCATAGTCGTACCACATCCCGGGAAACCATGAATTCAAAGAGGAGTAGCCGTTGAAGGGCCTCACCCCCTGATACGCGAGGTTGTGGATGGTAAAGACGGTGCGGATCGGCTTCAGCTCCCGATAGATGGCGTGGTACTCCCGGAGGATCGCGAAAAAGGCCGCGTGCCAGTCATGGAGATGGACCACGTCGACCTCTCCCCAGGCCCCTGTGCGAATCCCCTCTGCAACCGCTGTACAGAAGCAGGCGAACCGGAAGGCATCGGTGGAAAAGGGATTGTCCGGCGGGTCGTCGGCATAGATTCTTGGCCCTCCCGCATGGATGCAGAGGGAGTCGATGACCCAGTGGGATACGTTTTTGACGGCTCTTTTCCCCTTCACTTCGTAGGCCACGGCCAGTTGCCCCTGGCCGTTGAAGGAAAAGGATACCGCGTCGCTCTTCTTTACGACGTTTATTTCATGAAGAAAGCCGTAGGAGGGGGTGATCACCGTCACTCGGCAGCCCTCATTCGCGAGTGCCGGCGGCACATCCCGGAGCACGTCTCCGATGCCCCCGATCTTTCCCCCCTCGATTCCGTCATTTTCCGAAGCCAACATCAGCACATGCATGGATATTCTCCCTTTTTAGGACTCACTCGATTTTCGCGGCCGAGGCATCAACCTCAACAGTTTACCCCCTCCCTCCGGCAAAAAGAAATACCGTCTTCACCTTATTTTTTTAACGCTCTTTTTTTCCGATGCAGAACCGCGCTCTCCCCTGCCCCTTTATTTCTCCTGGAAAAGCGACCCGATACGGTTTGCCCGGGAAACGCGGATATGGTAAGCTGATCATAGCGTTTAAAAAAAACTTTGCCTTTCGGAGAATATCATATGAGTCAATTTCCTCAGCAGACATACTACGGATTCGGCTCCGGCTTCACCCGGACCGGAAAGCGGCTGCTTCTGATATACGGGATCATCTATGTGATGGAACTGCTGCTGGAACACTGGCTCGTTCCCGGGGTCGTTCCGGCCCTCTTCCTCTATCCGGTAAATGACCCGGCCTTCGGCCTCTGGCAGCTCATCACCCATCCCTTCATCCACAACCCCTTTTCTCCGCTGGCCTTTCTGCTCAACGCGCTGGCCTTCTACTTCTTCTCCGCACCGGTCGAGGCCGCTCTGGGAAGGAGGGGATTTCTGATTCTTTTCTATGTGGCGGCAATCGGCGGCGCGATCTGCGGCCTTCTGACCGCGCTCCTCTTCGGCTTTGGGGGCCCCTTCTACGGAATGCTGCCGAGCGTTTTAGCCCTGGTGGTGGTCTTCGGCCTCCTCAGCCCCGATGCCACCATTCTGCTGATGTTCATCCTGCCGATCCGGGCCAAATACCTGAGCTACGGAACCGTGGCCATCACGCTGCTGACGCTTCTGGCCAAGGCCAACGCG
>JAABTD010000279.1 GCA_011390065.1 Desulfobacteraceae bacterium | reverse complement strand
CCCCCATCCGTTCGGCGTTGCCGCACAGATCCTCGTCCCGGATTACGTTCATCACCTCCAGCCCCACGGCGCAGGCCATGGGGTTGCCGGCGTAGGTGTGGCCGTGCTGGAATCCGCCGCTCTCCACCACCGCGTCGGCGATCTCCTGCCGGGTGACGATGGCCCCCAGGGGGTAATACCCCGCTCCCATCCCCTTGGACAGCGCCGCCACGTCCACCTCCGTGTTCCAGTGCTCGTAGGCGAAGAGTTTGCCGGTCCGGCCGAAGGCGGTCATCACCTCGTCGAAGATGAGGAAAATGCCGTATTTCCGGCAGATGCCCTGGATGATGCCGAAATAGTCTTCCGGCGGCACCACCGCGCCGGTGGAGGCGCCGCCGATGGGCTCGGCCACGAAGGCGGCCACGTTCCCGGGTCCCTGGTCCAGGATGGTCGTTTCCAGGGCGCGGGCGCACCGGACACCGCATTCGGGGTAGGTTTCTCCATAATGGCACCGGTAGCAGTAGGGCGCCGGGATTTTGGGATAGGAGCGGATCAGGGGGCGGAAGGGGTTTTCCAAAGGGGCGTAGGTGGTCAGCGCCAAAGCGCCCATGGTGGAGCCGTGGTAAGAAGGCGAACGGCTGATGAAGACATGGCGCGATCCTTCGCCTTTAGCCCAGAAATACTGCCGGCAGATCTTCATGGCCGACTCCACCGCCTCGGATCCGCCGGAGACGTAGAAGACCCGGTCCAGGTGCGGCGACGATGCGTCCACCAGCGCGCCGGCGAGTTCCAGGGCCGGCCGGCTCTCGAACTGGGTCCGGTAGGCGAACACCACGCCCGATGCCGCCTGGTCCGCCATGGCCCGGATCAGGCGCGGATGCCCATGGCCAAGATGGCTGATCATGGCCCCGGAGCAGCCATCGATGTACTCTTTCCCGTCCTCGTCCCAAATGTAGATGCCCTCGGCCTTCTTGACCAGGGGCAGTTGGGTCGCCGTCTGATAAAAAAGGTAGGGTCTCGCTCTGTCCAGTTCCGCCGCTGTCGCATTCTTCGTCATGATGGTCTCACTCCCTCAGGGGCGAAAAATTTTTCGCCCCTACGATTTCCGGTAAGAAAACAGGTGGTTTTATTTTTCGGAATCCCCTCATTCGAACATATCCTTCATTTCACGCATCTTTTCGTGGGGCCACCGGACGCAGAAGGCGGGCTTGCCCTTCATCACCAGCTTCATGCAGGCGTCGCACTCCGGGTCGCAGTGGATGATCTCCCCTTCCCTCCCCTCGCCGATCTTTCGGGGCCAGTCGGGATCGGCCCACAGGGGGCGGGCCAAACCGATGAGATCCGCCTTGCCTTCCAGGATGACGTTTTCGGCCGCTTTTCCGGTGTCGAGGCGGCCGGCCGCGATCACCGGCACGTCCACGGCCTTTTTCACGGCGGCCGACAGATCCGTCATATAGCCCTGATTTTTGGACCCTTCCACGATCTCGGGCAGGAAAAACGACTCGTAGGTGCCGCCCATGACCGAAATATAATCGATGCCGGCCGGCGCCAGCATTTTGGCGAACCGGGTCGATTCGTCGAGGGTCAGACCGTCCGGCATCCATTCGTCGGCCAGGAACCGGTACCCGACCGGAAAATCCCCCACGGCGGCCCGGACCCGGGCCAGGGTCTCCAGGGGAAACCGACTCCGGTTTTCCAGGGAGCCGCCGTAGCCGTCGGTCCGTTTATTGGTTCTCGGCGAGACGAACTGGGAGATCAGATATCCGGTGCCACCGTGGAGTTCCACCATGTCGAACCCGGCGTCCCGGACCCGTTTCGCCGCCTCCGCGAACCGGTCCTGGATCGCGCCGATCTCCGATTCGGTCAGGGCGTGGGGCGTCCGGCCGAAGGTCTCCACCGCCGACGGGGCCGCGGGTTCGGGGGCGGCGCCGGCAAACCGGCCGCCGTGGTTGATCTGGAGACAGGCCAAAGCGCCTTCCGCCTGGATGGTTTCGGCCAGCCGCTTCAGGCCGTCCAGATTGTCATCGGTATCCGCCCGGATGGTCCGGTTGGACCCGGAACCGGTCGGATGATCCACCGTGGCGTTTTCCACCACCACCATGGCCACGCCGCTGGCGGCCATCCGCCGGTAGTGTTCCAGCAGCAGCGGGCTGACCGTGCCGCCTTCACCGGCGTACCCCAGGTAGAGCGGGGCCATGGTCAGCCGGTTTTTCAGTTTAGTGGTCTTGATTTGGAACGGTTCAAACAGGGTGTCGTGCATGGTCGCCTCCTTATTATATGGCCTCGATCCGCGACGGCGGAATCCGTCATGGGATCAGCCCTTGGATCTTCGCCTTGATGGCCTTCCCTTCCCCCTTGCCTGGCGGATCGGTTTCGTATCGAAACAGCACGTTTTTGGATCGTCCCGTCTGCCCGGCAACGATTTCCAGGGTCGATTTGGAGACCCCGAGTTGTTTGGCCAGAAACTGAACGCACATCTTGTTGGCCTTGTTGTCCACCGGCGGCGCGGTCAGCCGGATTTTCAGGGCGTCGTCGTGGAGCCCGGCGATGTCGTTTTTCGAGGCCCGGGGCTGGACGAAAATCTTGAAGACGATGCCGTCGGCTGTTTCCTGCATGGACAACATGGCGCGCTCCGGATCAGGGCGCGGTCTCGCCGCGTCGGATGTGGTCGATGATGGCGTCGGCGGAAAGCCCGTCGATGGTGGGGATGAAGACCACCCGGCCGCCGGCCGCTTCGACCGCCTCCCGACCGATGATTTCCCGCCCCTGGTAATTGCTCCCCTTGAGCAGCACGTCCGGACCGACTGCGCGGACCAGGACGTCGAGTTGTCCCTGGGAGAAGACCGTCACATAGTCCACGGCGTCCAGGGCGCTCAGAAGCCGGACCCGCTGGTCCTGGCCGATGACGGGCCGGCCCGGCCCCTTGACGGCCCTGACGGAGGCGTCGTCGTCCACGGCCACGATCAGCGCGTCGCCATGCCATTTGGCCTCCTGGAACAGCATGATATGGCCGGTATGGAGCAGATCGAAACACCCGTTGGTCAGGACGATCCGGCGGCCGGCCCCGCGCAATTCCGTGGAAAGGGCCGCCAGTTCGGCCAGTGACCGGAATTTGGACGCCGGCGCCGCCGATCTCCCCAGGGCATTTTCCAGTTCCGCCCGGGAAACGGCGGCGGCCCCCACCTTCCCCACCACGATGCCGGCGGCGGTGTTGGCCAGACGGGCCGCTTCCTCCAGTGGGGCGCCCGCCGCCAGGGACAATCCCAGAAGGGAGAGGACCGTGTCCCCGGCTCCGGACACGTCGAAGACCTGCCGCGCCTCGGCCGGAATCCGCAGCGGCGGCCGATCCCATCCGAACAGGGTCATGCCCTCTTTGCCCTGGGTGATGAGGAGATGGGGAAGATCGGCCGTCTCCATGATCGCGTCGGCGGCCCGCTGGAGGGAAGCGTCGTCCCGGATGTCGATGCCGGCGGCCAGGGACGCCTCCTTCCGGTTGGGGGTGATGAGGTTCGCGCCCCGGTATTTTGAAAAATCTTTGCCCTTGGGGTCGCACAACACCCGCTTGCCGCTTTCCCGGACGGACCTCAGAATGCGCGCCAGAAAGGGCGGCGTCAGAAGTCCCTTGTCGTAATCGGATATCAGCACGATATCCGCCAACGGAAGGAGATCCCGGATGCGGGCTTCCATGCGGTCATGGGTCTTTGCCGCGACGGGTTTAAGGGTCTCCCGGTCGATGCGCACCACATGCTGGTTGGCGGCGATGACCCGGGTTTTCCGGGTCGTCCGGCGGCCGGTCTCCCGGATCACGCCCGACACATCGGCGCCCAGAGCGGCGAACCGGTCCATCATGGTCCGGCCGTCCCCGCCATCTCCGATCACGCCGGCCACGCTCACCGACGCGCCCAGGGCCGTCAGATTGTTGACCACGTTCCCGGCGCCGCCCAGCGTGAACGCCTCCCGTTCGACGGAGACCACCTGCACCGGCGCCTCGGGAGAGATCCGGTCCACGTCGCCCCAGACGTACTCGTCCAGCATCAGGTCACCGATCACCAGGATATGGCAGCGATTGAATTGGGGAAGAGGCGTGTTCTTGTTCAAAGCATTTTATTCTTTGGGAGAAATTAGCTCTACATCCGGAAAATACGTCCTGTATCTGGCCGCATCCCGGGTCATTAGTGGAATTTTTAAAAAATCAGCATGCGCGCCTATGAAAAAATCAGGCAAGGGGGATCGCTTTCTTCCGCCTCTTTTCTTATACTGGACAAAAGCCTTTCCAGCGCTGAACGCGGCTTCAATGGGAATGGGCATGCGGAGGAAACCGTACGCTCTTCCGATCTATTCAACCTCTTCCATCTTTTCATATCCGACGGACACTTCTGCATAAACAATAGGATTCACGATCAAATCATGTGTATCCGCATAGAAGGCCAATGTTTCCGACGACCATTGAAACCATATCGGATCTTCGGTAACGATATCCAGTACGACATTGCTGTCAATCATGACCTGCATCTATTCGCCCCTGGTCAATTCCATGATTTGGTCGGTTGTTGCCTTGGCTGTGGCTGTGCCTTTCATACGAGAGATGAGTTTTTTTCCTTTGGTTGGGGCGTGACTTTTCCGCAACAACAAGGTTTCTCCGTTAATCATATATTCGATTTCGGTGTGGGGTAAAAACCCCAGTCTCTCCCGTATTTCCGCCGGCAATCTTATGCTGCCATCTATTGTGATTTTCATTTCCATTGTCGCCCTCAAATGGTTAATTATTTAGAATAGCCGCTTATTCCGCTCTGGGCAAGAAATCCGAATCGAGCAGTTGAGGTATGGAATAGGGACATGATTCAGGAAACGCCCCCGTCGAAAGGGCGGTTTCCTGCGCGGCGAGTTCCACCGCGTCCGGGTAAACGTCCATTATCGCGGTTGGAAGATAGGCTTTCAGACCGGGGGATTTTTTCAGCCGCCGGTGGAGTCGCTTGCGTTGCTCGATAATGGAGGTTCGCCAGCTCACGCCCTGGAATTCACGCCAGCGCTCCGACAATTGGCGGTATTGATACTGATATTTGAGCAAGTGGGCGATCAGAATCAGAAGACGGCTTTCAAGTTCGTTCTTTTCGCTCCGACCCATGTCGCTCAATTCCTCCAGCAAATGGTCGATATCCAGTTCGGAAAACCGTTCATCGCGAAGGAGTTCCGCGTTTTTGCGCGCCCATTCGGCGTAATCTTTTTCATATAAGGCGTTCAAATCTTCCATATCGAAAATCTCCAGTCGTTCTTACCGCCCCTTTGCCGGTTGCCGCGATTCCATGTTCGGTCTTTTACGCCGATCCATGGCGTCTTTTCTTCTTTCGGCAAAGCGCTGAGAACAGCATAGAAAATTCCTGATCTCGCCGCAAGGGCAAAAGGGGCAAAGCCCGTCACTCATAACCCAATTCGACCAGCCGCTCCTCGCTCAACCCCAGATAGTGGGCCACCTCGTGGACCACTGTGATCTCGATTTCTTCCTCGAGTTCCTCGAGATCGCGGCAGAATCCCTCCAGCGGTTCCTTGAAAATCAGGATTTCGTCCGGATAGAGCGGCGGCTCCGTCACGGATCGCTCCGGCAGCGGGATGCCGGTGTAGACCCCGAACAGGCTCTCTCCGGGC
>JAABTD010000278.1 GCA_011390065.1 Desulfobacteraceae bacterium | reverse complement strand
CGCTCTTCCGATCTATATCGGATTTGAGCCGCACGTCGGTGACGGCCTTGACCAGTTCCAGGTTGTCCATGAAATCGTAGTTGGCATCGACGGAAATCTTCTGTCCGTAGATCTTCCGGATGGAGGTCCGGAAGGTCTCGCGCTGCTCTTCGGTCTTCAGGCCCAGCCGTTCCTCCACGCTTTTGATGTAGCGTTCATCCACCTTGAGGGCCTTGAGTTCGCCGGACTGGGGGTCTTTATATTTCCACATCTTGTCCGGACCCAGGTTTTCCGCATCGATGCCGATGATCATGTTGACGTAGTTCATCACATCCTTGCGGATGGCCAGGGGTTCGTCCATGTAGGCATTGAACATTTCGGTCATGATCCGTTCCCGATAGAGCCCCTTGGCGATCTTGAGGTCCTCCAGATACTTCGCCCGGTTGTTGGCGTCGGGCACGTAATCGAGGATGATCCGCTCCATGGCGCCGTAAATGTCATAGGCGAACATGCACCGTCCCTCGTTGGTTTCGGAACTTTCGATGAGGAGTTGAAGGGCCCGGCCCAGATTCCGCTGCCCCATCCCTTTCTGCCCGAACCGCTTCGTAATGTCCGGCTCCTGGTTGAGGGTGTCGATCACCTCGGCCAAGGTCTTGATGCTTTTTTCACCGGCCACCTCCCCGGCCGCCAGCTTCAGGGTCTCTACCGGCGTCAGCTTTTCCGATCGGGGCAGCCGGGAGAGCACCACGGCCGCTGATGCCGCATAGTTGAGGTTGGGATCCTGGTGCAGATCTTCCCGGGTCAGGGTGGTGCGGGCTTCGCTGCCGATGGCGTAGGCGGTCAACTGGCTTTGCAGCTTGTAGTTGGTGTTGTGGGACACATAGCAGATCCGGCACCGGTCGACGA
The DNA here is from genome assembly GCA_011390065.1 of Desulfobacteraceae bacterium. Lineage (GTDB taxonomy): Bacteria > Desulfobacterota > Desulfobacteria > Desulfobacterales > JAABSP01 > JAABTD01. The sequence continues at coordinate 4,794 of JAABTD010000278.1, read as the reverse complement.
TGGGGGCTTCTTCTTTTTCCGCCAGAAAGCGGTTGAACTCCGAGTTGTTGGAGGTGGCGATGATCAGGGTGTCGATGGGCCATTTGTAGCCGTCCATCTCGATGTTCCGGTTCTGGATGACGCCGAGGTAGACTTGAACCAGATCCTTCTTGTTTTTGTAAATTTCATCGCTGAAGTGGATGCCCCCGCCGGCCACCCGGGCCAGGGCGCCCCGCCGCAGATCGAACCGGTAGGGGTTGTTGACATCGGTGATGTGGAGCAGCCGCTGGATCGATTCTTCCCCCAGCAGGTCCACGGCCGAGGAGGTGATCTTGTCCTTGGCCGAATATTTGCCGGTGATGGTCCCCAGGCTCTCGGTCAGGGGAACCGGCAAAATCTCCACCATGCCGAGCATCTCGTCCAGATGGTCTTCCGCGTGATTCCGGATGTCGTTCCAGATAAACCCGGAACACGCGCCCAGGGGGCGATAATCCTCCCACATCCGTTCGATCTCGTCGTCGGAAAAACCGAAGGTCTCGGCCAGATGCCGCTTATTGTCGTCGGGATCCTCCATGAGGTTCATGGCCAGGATCATCGGGTCCTCGTAGGTCTGGGATTCAATGGCGGTGATCCGCCCATACCCGCCGATCCGGTCCATGCCGTTGAAGCGGAAGGTGTATTTCCGGTTTTCAGGTATGGACAGAAAGCTCCGGTATCTGGCGCACAGAAAATCGACGAAAAAGGTCTTGCCGTTGCCGGGCTCCCCCACCAGCACATAGGCCATCTCCTTGGACGACCCGCCTTCTGCGGCGTCTTTGACATAGGAGACAAAGCTGTTGATCTCGTCGTACATGCCGATGACATGCTTTTTGCCGGTTCTGAATATGGAAAAATCATATGTGGTTTTCCCGTTGACCACGACTTTTTCGATATCGCTTTCCAGAATCATCCGGGCCACGCCCTTGAATGCGTTTTCGAATCGGCGGGTCCCGGATTTAACGGAAGCGATATGATCGTGCAGGGTTCCGAAGTGGATGGCAGCCATATTTCCTCCATGAATAAAAATAGGATGTGAAGGGTCTGCTCGCGCTTCAGCAGGATATTAATGCGTCGGAAAAAGAGAAAGATGGGTTTATGATTCGAAACAATTATACCATTTCATGGCGATAAAGCAAATGGAAAGCGGCGCTTTTCCGGCAGGAAGCGACGGCGATCCCCACGGTGGGGGAATCAACGTGGAAACGCCGAACGGAGGGGGCCGGAACGCCCGTAAACAGGCGTTCCGGATCTATCGTCGGGGCAGGGGACCGGCGTCAGCTCCCGGTCTCGGTCGGCACAATCTTGATTTCCACCCGACGATTCCGTTGACGACCCGCTTCCGTATCGTTGGGCGCGATGGGCTGGGTTTCTCCGTAAGCCACGGTGTTGATGCGGTTGGCGGAGACCCCTCTTTGCACCAGCAGGTTCTGCACCGATTCGGCCCGGCGTCGGGACAATTCCATGTTGGACGTCTCGTTCCCCACGCTGTCGGTGTGGCCTTCCACCACTATCCGGGTCTGGGGATAGTCCCGCAGCACCTTGGCGATGCGGTTGATTTCATCGTGAAGCCCCGGTTGCACGGTGGCCGATCCGGTGGCGAAGGTCACGTCGCCGCGCAGGGTCACGGCCAGCAGGTTCCCCTCGCGCCGAATCGTTGCGGCCCGTTCATCGGCGCTTGCCGCCTCAGAAGCGGCCAGTTCCCGGCGCAGCGCCTCTTCCTGGTTGTCCATCATGCGGCCAATGCCGGCGCCCGCGGCCGCCCCGACCGCCGCGCCGATGCCGGCGCCCAGAAGGGTCGATTCCGTGTCGCCGCCGATGGCCTGCCCGATGCCGGCGCCGGCCGCGGCGCCCCCGGCGCCCCCATAGGCCGCGCCTTTTCCTGTTTTGGTCTGAGGGCCCGCACAAGCGGTCGCCAGAAATACCGCTGCCGACAGCAAAACCAGATATTTCTTCATTCCATTCTCCTTTCCGTTGCGGTTCATTGGCGTTCCAGACGCCGTTCAAAGCGCACACCGCCCTATACGGTTCATGCATTAATTAATTCATCATAAGAAGTTCAAGGTCGTCATGTCAAATTTTAATTGCCTTTGAGGGCTTGCCAATCCGGTTTATTTTCTGCTATAAAACAATACCAGGATTATGAGAAATTCAAAACAATACGGCCCCAACCCCATGGGTTCCATGCAGCGATCAAAAGACAGGATTTTGAGCACATGAGCGACACCGAAACCAAACTGACGGATCTGCTGCCCCTTGAAAAATGGGCGGAAATCGAAGACGACATCTACGAACAAACCGGGCTGGAGTCTTCTGTTTTCAACCCCAAAGGCATCCGGATCACCGACAACAAGAAATGGGCCAATCGACTCTGCCCCGAGATCAAGGCCACCGACAAGGGTCAGGCCTTTATCTGCGCCGTGGCCCACATGAACCTGGCCGAGATGAGCCGGCAGACCGGCGAACCGGTCATCGAGGAATGCGACGCCGGCCTGGTCAAGCTGGTGGTCCCCATCATTGTCAACGGCGAGTTCATCGGCGCCTTCGGGGCCTGCGGCCTGATGCTGGAAGACGGTGAGGTGGACACCTTCCTGATCAACAAGATCACCGACATCGACGAGGAGAAGGCGGCATCCCTGGCAACCGATGTGAAAACCATTTCCCGGGAAGCGCTGGAATCCCTTCGCGACCAGGTCAAGGACCGCATCGACCGGATCATCGCCGACTACGCTGGTGCAAATCCTTAAGGAGACGCCATGACGCATCTGGCAGACAATCTGGCCGGCAAACGGGTCGCCGTGATCGGCGGCGGCATCGCCGGACTTTCGGCGGCAAAAGATCTGGCCCGTCTCGGAGCGGGAGTGGTGCTGGTGGAAAAATCAGAAACCCTCGGGGGCCACGCAGCCGGATACGGCTGCAAAGCCGCGGACCGCTGCGTGAAATGCGGGGCCTGCATCGTGGAAGAGACGATCCGCGAAGTCAGGGCCACCCCCGGCATCGAGGTCCACCTGCTCAGCACCCTGGACGATGTGCATCGGGACGGCCGCTACACCCTGACGCTGACCCCGGCCGACGGGCTGGACGATGCGCCGGTTGTCGCGGTTCAGGCCGACGCCGTGGTTCTGGCCACCGGTTTCAAACCTTACGACCCCCGGGAAAAACCCTACGGCTATAAAACATTTCCCAACGTGGTCACCAACCTCGAACTGGAAGCCATGATCCGGGGAACGGACCAGGTGATCCGGCCCTCGGACGGCGCAGCGCCGGATCGAATGGCCTTTTTCCAGTGCGTCGGCAGCCGGGACGCCAAGCTCGGCCATCTCTGGTGTTCCCAGGTCTGCTGCGGGTCGGCCCTCCGCATGGCCCGATGGATGCGCTCCCGCCGGCCCGGGACGGACATCACTTTTTTCTACATCGACGTCCAGACCTTTGGAAAAGACTTCGATGTCTTCTACCGGGCCGCAAAGGACGAGATACGCATGATCCGCGCCCTCCCCGCCGATCTCTATCCTGTGTCTGAAGACGGGCTCAAGGCCGTTTTTTTCGATCCGGAGACCCACGAGCCCCGGGAGGCGGTTTTCGACATGGTGGTCCTTTCCATCGGCCTGCTGCCCGGCGCCGACAACCCGCTCATGGCCACCCTGCTGGACGCGCCCCTGACCGACGACGGATTCCTGGCGAAAACGGCCGACAGCGCCGACGGCGTTTTTCCGGCGGGAACGGCCACCGGCCCCATGAGCATCCCGGACGCCATCCAGAGCGCGGAGAAGACGGTGCGGGATGTGGTCCGATACCTGGAGAAAAACTAATGGCGACAGAGGCACCATCCAGAATCGACAGCGCGACGAAGAACGTCCTGATCCTCGGCGACACGGCCTGCGCCCGGCGCATCGGAGAGGATCTGGAGACCCGGGGGATCCCGGTGATCCTGGCCGCCCGGGGAACACCGTCGGACATGACAACCGGCATCGAGGTGCTGGCACATGCGACGGCGACGGCATGCCGCGGCGGCATCGGGGATTTCACCGTCTCCATCCGGCAAGGCGACAAAACATCGGAGCAGCGGGCCGCGGCCGTGGTCATCGCTGAAAACGGTCTCATGGCGCCGACCCACGAGGCCTGCGGACTGACCCTCTCCCCAAATGTCCGGCCCCTTTCCGGGATCATGAACGGCGATCTTTCGGAAATCCTCCCCCAGGGGGGGAAATCGGTGGTCTTTCTCCACAGCCTGGGATGGGAAAGCAGCCCCGCCGCGGCTGAAAGGGTCATGGACGCGGCCATAACCCTTTCCGGGGAACACGGCCTCAAAACCTACATTTTCACCGGCAACCTCAAGGTGGCCCGAAACGGCCTGGAAAAGCGCTACAGAGCCGCACGGGACGCCGGGGTCATCTTTGCCAAATTCACGGACAGCCGACCGGAGATCCGGCAGACGGCGTCGGAAATCGAGATGTCTTTTTTCGACGAGGTCACCCGCCGGACGTTTACCCTGACCCCCGATCTGGTGGTGGTGGACGAGCGGTTCGTCCCCTCCCCCGAACTTTCAGACCTCCGGTCCGTCTTCAAGCTCCACGGCGACCCGGCGGGCTTTCTCCAGGCCGACAACGTTCATCGGCTCAGCGTGACAACCAACCGGAAAGGGATCTACGCCGTCGGACCGGCCCGGGGCCTCCAGGGCGAAGATGTTCAACTGGCCGATGCCGACGCCGCCGCCATCGCCGTGACGGCGGTCCTGGAGGGACGGGTTCTTCATGCGTCCCACCGGGCGGAGATCAACCG
>JAABTD010000277.1 GCA_011390065.1 Desulfobacteraceae bacterium | reverse complement strand
ACCGGCTTTTACCGCATGCAACGCTATCGCGTCGGCGATTTTTTCGGTCCCGTGGATATGGGGATTCATCTGGCCTTCAAGCACAACGCCCTGACCATCGGCGCCGGACTGCTGGCCGGATCTGTTTTCCCCGGCTCCAACCGGCTGATATTCGCCGGCATCTCCCCCTGCTGGCATGGCTTTTTTGTCTCCTCCATGGGCGGGGCGGCCCTGGTTTTCGACAACCTCGGCATCAACATGCTCAGTCTCGTCGGCAAAGCCCCGCATCCTTCCCTCTTGTACCTGAACCGCAACCACGGCGAGGAAATCGAGGTGGAACTGGTTCCGGTCGCGCCGGAACATATCTGGGACCAGGGCCGCAAAGGGGTGTACGCCGTGATGGAAGCGGCCATCCGGATGTTTGCGCCGAGGTATGAAAAAGATCCCCGGGTCCTCGCCGTCGGACCGGCCGCGCGGGCTTCGGATTTCGGCGCTGTCGGGTCGGCGCCGGTGAAAAAAGGGAAATTGACCCATGTGGATACCTGGGCCGGCAGGGGCGGCTTCGGCAGCAAGTTGTTCCAGGAGCACGGCCTTTTGGGCGTCATCTACGGCGGAACGCACATCGACGAGGACTTTTGCGATCGCTCCGTGGCGGACGAATGGTTTCAGGACAAATTCAACCAGAAGATGTCGGCCAGGGACATGGCGGTCACCACCAAGTACCGTTACGACCCGGAATTAAAGACAGGCGGCACTTTCGGGGTCAATTACGCCGCCATGGACGGCGATATCCTGGCCTTCAATTACCGCACCATCCACTGGCGCCGGAAAGCGCGCAAAGACCTTCACCAACGGTTTATCCTGGATCACTACCTCAAACAGTTCAACGAGGAAACCATAGAGCCCAAACAGCAGCGCACATGCGGCGAACCGTGCGCGGCTGTTTGCAAGAAATTGAACGGCGCCTTCAAGAAAGATTATGAACCCTATCAGACCATGGGGCCCTTGTGCGGCATTTTCGACCAGCGGGCCGCCGAACAGCTCAACCACCACGCCGACCGCCTGGGCTTCGACGCCATCTCCGCGGGCGGAACGATCGCCTGGCTCATGGACTGCCTGGATGACGGGCTGATCACGCCCGCGGAGTTGGGCGTGGATAGAACGCCTAGATGGGAAATGGCGACGTTTGATGTGGTGAACGATTCCATGCACAATGCCGGGCTGGGCATCGCGTTGTTGGATCAAATGATCCTGCCCGAGGGAAAAATACCGCTGCAATTCGGCGCCCGGAAATTTGCCCGCCGGCTGGCGCGGGACAAGGGCCGGGAGGCGCTTGACCGGTTCGTGTACAACGCCTTTGCCCGCCAGGGCTGGATGGTTCCCAACCAGTACTGGACCCCCGGCGTTTTTGCGCCCATGGCCATCTCCGGCAAATATTACATGTATTACGGCCGTGATTTCCTGCCGCCCCGGGAGCTGGGAGGAGAAAACGCCCGCCGCATGATCAAGGAACTGATGCTGGACAATCTCGGAATCTGCCGCTTCCACCGCGCCTGGGCGGAAATGCTCATTCCCGATATCGTGGAAAATATCTTCGGGGAAAAGGATGCGTTTCTCAAGTCCATAATCATGACCGCCAGCCGCATCACCAGCCGCAATGCCTCGGTGTTCTGGGAATCGGAACGCAACATGGACATGGTGTTCACCTTCCTGAAAAACAAGAAAGAGATCGACGGGGTCCGTCATCCCGAGCTGGACCACTGGATTGATTTTTTCACCCGGGACAAACATGCCGCCGCCTACGAATTCTGGTACGAAATGCACAAAGGCATCCATGAAATGCTTCGGGAATATCCGGCGTGATGAAACATTTACCTCAGTTCAGGTTTTAAATAAATAAGGATGTGATTGCATGAAAATCAGCGAAGAAAAATGGCATGCCCTGACCGAAGATGAGGTATGTAATGAATTATGTATCTCCCGCGAGGGATTGACCCATGACGAAGCCGGGCGGCGCCTCGCACAATACGGCATCAATGCCCTGCCGGTAAAGAAACCGCCCACCCTTTTAGGGATATTGCTGCACCAGATACTCAATCCGCTGATTTTTATATTGATCGCAGCGGCTGTGGCATCTGTTGCCATAGGTGAGAGCACTGACGCGGTCTTTATTCTCCTGGTGATTATGCTTAACAGCGGCCTTGGCGCCTACCAGGAATACAACGCGGAAAAAAGCGCGGCTGGCCTGCGGAAACTGCTCAAAATCAACGCCCGGGTTAAACGATCAGGCGTACACACTGAAATTCCGGCTGAAAATCTCGTGCCCGGGGACATTGTGCTTCTCGAATCCGGCAACAAAGTTCCGGCGGATCTGCGGCTCCTGGAGGTAAACGGGCTTACAGCCGATGAAAGCTTTCTGACGGGCGAATCCCTGGCCGCCGCCAAAAAAACCGGTGTGCTCATGGAATCCCTCGCCGTGGCCGATCGTACCAACATGGCGTTTGCCGGCGCCGCCATCACCAGCGGCCGGGCCATGGGCGTGGTGGCGGCAACAGGCATGGCCACGGAAGTGGGAAAAATCGCCGAAAATCTCACTCTTTCCGAAAGCGCCAAACCGCCCCTGGTACTGCGCATGGAGCGCTTCACCCGGCAGATCAGCTTCTTTGTCCTGGGGCTCAGCGCGGTTCTGGCGGGCATCATGTGGAAACAGGGCCTTGTCCCGGCGGAGATTTTTTTCTTTGTGGTGGCCCTGTCGGTCTCGGCCATTCCGGAAGGACTTCCCGTGGCCCTGACCGTGGCGCTCTCCATTGCCACGACCCGGTTGTCCAAGCGCAACGTCATCGTGCGCAAGCTCACCGCCGTTGAAAGCCTGGGAAGCTGCACCGTTATAGCCAGCGATAAAACCGGCACCCTCACCGTAAACCAGCAGACCGCTAAATTTATCGAATTTCCCAACGGGGAACGGTTCATGGTTTCCGGTGAAGGGTACAACGGCGACGGTGATGTTCGGCCGGTCAATTCAACATCGTTTTCCGAGGATCAGCATCATCAGATGGCCCGGATCGCCGGCCTCGGGATCCTGGCCAACGAGGCCGCCCTGACAAAGGATAACGGGACCTGGAAATATCACGGCGACGCCATGGATGTGGCCTTTCTGGCCCTGGCGATTAAGGTGGGACTGGAGCCGGACACTGTCCGGCGGGATTTCTCCCTGGCCGGCGCCATTCCTTATGAATCGGAAAGAAAATATTCAACGGCTTTTTATAACAAAAACGGAAAGGTGCATGTTGCCGCCAAAGGCGCCGTCGAAGTCATCCTGGGCTTTTGCGATAAGGCCCTGGACAACGGCGATCCGACCCGGCTCGACGCGGAAGCCGTTGAAGCCCGGGCTCTGCTGCTGGCGGCCGAAGGCTACCGCGTTCTGGCCCTGGCCGGCGGCGAATTCGACCATTTTGCGGAAAAGGAGGTTTACACGGAAAACGATTTGCCCCGGCTGGTCTTTTACGGACTGGTGGCCTTTATCGATCCACTGCGGCCGGAGGCCCGGGACGCCGTTGAAAAATGCCGCGATGCCGGTATCACCGTCCTGATGATCACCGGTGATCACCCGGCCACCGCCGCCACCATCGCCCGGGAACTGGGCATTGCCGAACCTGACGAGGAAACGGTGACCGGCGACCAGTTGACCGCGGTCGGAGCGGCGGATTCGCCGGCCTTTCTGAAACTGGTGGCTTCCACCCATGTCTTTGCCCGGGTAACGCCCATCCAGAAGCTGCAAATCGTCGAAGCCCTGATTCAGCGGGGGGAGTTTTTGGCGGTCACCGGAGACGGAGTCAATGACGCCCCGGCCCTGCGGCGGGCCCATATCGGCGTGGCCATGGGATCGGGCACGGACGTGGCCAAGGAAATCAGCAACATGATTGTCACCGATGACAATTTCTCATCCATTGTCGCCGGCGTGGAAGAAGGCCGGTTTGCCTACGATAATGTGCGCAAGGTGATCTACCTGCTGATCTCCACCGGCGCGGCCGAGGTTTTGATGTTTGTGGCCGCGGTCCTGGCCGGCCTGCCCCTGCCCTTGCTGGCCGTCCAGTTGCTGTGGCTCAATCTGGTCACCAACGGCATCCAGGATGTGGCCCTGGCCTTTGAAGGAGGGGAACCCGGCGCCATCCGGCGCAAACCCCGCCGGCCGGACGAAAAAATTTTCAACAGCCTGATGATCAAACAAACCCTGGTTTCGGGATTCACCATGGGGACGGTGGCCCTGGCTTTCTGGTTTTTCCTCACGGATATCCAGCAGATGAACGAAATCCATGCCCGGAATATGGTGTTGTTGCTCATGGTCTTTATGCAGAACATCCATGTGTTCAACTGCCGCTCGGAAACGGTCTCGGCATTCAGGGTGCCGCTTTCCCGCAACTGGATACTGATCCTCGGCGTCATGCTGGCCCAGGGCATCCATATCGCCGTCATGCACATACCCTTTATGCAGACGGTGTTGCGCCTCGAGCCGATCACCTTCATGGAATGGATTGAAACTCTGATTCTGGCTGTTCCCCTGCTCATCGTGATGGAGATATTCAAACAAATCCAGGCCAGGCGTCATCCGGAGGCATAATCCGGCATTCGGATTCGGATACGGAAGGAATGGAGGCGGTCAATGCCGCCAGGGAAAAATAAAGCCGTCGAAATCCTGAAACCAAAGTAGAAAGAAAGGGGGGTGGCATGACCCAGGAAACGGAAAAAGAAGCGGCAAAGGAAGAAAAAAAGGATCAGACGGAAGAAACAGAAGATCTGTCGTATGAGCAAAAAGCGATCGAGATGGCCAGTTCCCACTGGGAGCAAGAAAAAAGAAAAGCAATCCATCAGCGCAAGACGTTTCTCGGCTTGCAGATCGTTCCCAGCGCAAGCTTTTATGACGACTCTCACGGGTATAAACCAGGTGCAACCAACTGGACCGGATTCGGATTCGATCTGCATCCCCAGGTTTTCCTGGTTTCGGGCGGCCTGTTGCTGCTGTTTATCGTGTTGACCGTGATATTCAGAGAGCAGTCGGCCGTATTCTTCCAGGCCCTGCTGGACGGGATCGGCAATTTATTCGGCTGGCTGTATATTCTGGCCGCCAATTTCTTTGTCATCGTCATGATTTTGATTGCCGCCAGCGATTTCGGCAAGATCCGGATCGGCGGGCCGGACGCCCTTCCGGAGTTTTCCACCTTCAGTTGGTATGCCATGCTCATCAGCGCCGGCATGGGGATCGGCCTGATGTTCTGGAGTGTCGCCGAACCCATATTCCACTATACGACGCCATCCCCGATGTTCAATGTACTCCCGGGAACAGCCCAGGCCGCCCAGGTCGCTTTGGGGCAGACCTATTACCACTGGGGGTTACATCCCTGGGGCATTTATGCCCTGGTTGGCCTTTCTCTGGCTTTTTTCGCTTACAATCGCGGCCTTCCGCTGACGATACGCTCGGTTTTTTATCCGCTTCTCGGGGAGAAAATATACGGCGTCTGGGGCAATGTCATCGATATTCTGTCTGTTTTGGCCACCCTCTTCGGTCTGGCCACATCACTGGGCCTGGGCGTCAAGCAGGTCGCATCCGGGCTTAATTATTTGTTTGGATTCCCGACATCAACGGGATTTGTCGTGGGGCTCATCGCGGCGATCACTTTTCTTGCCGTCCTGTCGATTGCCACCGGACTCGACA
>JAABTD010000081.1 GCA_011390065.1 Desulfobacteraceae bacterium | reverse complement strand
GCATCCGCCACACCTTGGGGAAGCGTTTGCCGTCCATCATCCGGATGTCCATGGTCTTCATGGTCTTGACCGGTTCCAGATCCTCATCGAAAAAGATTTCTTCCAGAAAGATGTGATCCTCCCGGATCTTGAGTTTCTGCATGCCCCAGACGACCGGGGCGCCTTTTTTGGGCATTGATTTGATGTTGTAAACCGTCTTGCCGTCCCGGGTTTCGACCCCTTCGAGGCTGTGGTTGTAGTCGGTGATGAGGCTGTCGCTTTTGGCCAGGTCGTTGTTGGAAAAATCCGATCCCATCCAGGACTGGGACATCATGGAGGGCGGCAGCTTGATCACCCGGTTGACCTTGGGGTTGAACATCCACATCTGGCTGCCTTTTTTGAGGGCGCCGTTGCCACGGTCCCGGGGGGGGTCCAGGATGGTGAAAAGGCTGTCAGTGGTCCCTTGGGTCCAGGCCTTGATGGTCATGGACCGCTCCCAGTCGGGGCGGTGGATGGTCATCTGCACCGTGGCGACCGACGCCTTGCCGCGAAAGTATTCGAAGGCGTCGTTGACGATGGCCGCCGGATCGGTCGGTTGGCCATGGACGGACCCCGCCATTATCAGAAGAACAACGATCATCGCGACTTTGGTTCTCATGACATGCGCTCCTTATCTGCAAACAACATATCGGAATCCGCATGTTCCGTCAAATGGATTGCAAGCCATCGGAAAGGAGCGGTTTTCATCCTCCTTATGATCATATGATGTTGCGAAAAAAGCTCGATGCCGGTATGATCGGGGCAAGGAATCGATATTAAAATACCGTAACCCGATGAACAGAACGAGGAGACAGGCGCATGGGTAAAGTGATCAAAAAATTCATTCTATTGGCCATTGCGGCGGGCATTGTCTATGGACTCCTGTCCTACCATATCGTGTTTCAAGGCACTCAGGTGACGACGCTGCCCAAGTCGGACTACACCTTCGACTGGACCTTCGTCAATGTAAGTCCCACGGAATTCCGCACGCCCGAAAAGATCCTCAGCGACGATACGCTTCGAAATGCCGGGGTCGGCGAGGTCATGGTGGATTTCGGCATTATCTCCGAGGAGAAGCGCACGGCGCTGGAGGAGAAATTCCGGCAACAGCAATGGCAGTAAAGGGCAACGGATGATCGGATGGCCGCCGTGAATCGACCCCTTCGATACGGAACGATTGCGTTGCTGGTTCTGGCGCTGATCGGCGTCTGCGCCCTGGCGGGATGGGTGGCGTTCGGCCCCGGGTATATCGAATCCTCGATCGTCCCCGACATCGGCCGGCGGATGGGCCTGAAGGATCTGAGCCTTGATATCCGGCGCATCGGCTTAGGGGGGGCGGATATCCGTTCGCTCCGGATCGGCAAAGCGGACGCCCCGGCGCTGATCCTGGGGCCCGTGTTGATCGATTATGCGCCATCCGGCCTTCTGGCCGGCCGCATCGACCGCATATCGGTGGGCGGGGCGGAAATTTATTGCGGCTACGAAAACGGGACGTTTTACCTTCGGGGACTTGATGTCCGGTCTGTTCTCTCAAAGTTTGAAAGCGGAGAGGATGAGACAACATCGGATGCGGGAAAAGCACCGGTTTTCCCTGTCGGCGCCGTTCGCATCGACAACGGCGTCATGGTGGTTTTTTATGAGAACCATCAATATCGCCTCCCCTTCGAGGGCATCGTGGAAAAGGACGGGACATCTCCTCACATCGTCCATGGGACGTTGACCTTTTATCCACGGGGTGAATCCGTGATCCTTTCCGGCCGGGTGGATCTCGAGAACCAGACCGCCCGGGCCGAGATCGACGGGAAGGCCATCGAGACAGACCGGTTCGCCGACTGGACCCGCCGCCTTCCGGGTCTGACGTTGTCCGGCCGCCTGGATATTGCCGGAAACGGCGATTTTCAGCTGAATCCGCCTTCCGTCGCTTCGGCTAGCGCCGACGCGACCTTCCACAGCCGGGATGCCGGGTATGCCGGCATCTCATTGATTCCCTTCGAGGCCGCCGACACCCCCCTCTCTTTGTCCCTCGATTGGCAAGAAAGGCCCCGGATCCGCATCGCGATGCCGACCATCAGAGGAGATCAGCCGCTTCCCTTTGAGATCTCCGACGCCCGGGCCGATCTTCGATGGGGCCCTGAAGGGATGGGGGGTGAAGGCCGCTGCGTCGTCTCGCTTCGCAAGACGCCGGAAGGCGCGGGCGCGCCGGTGACCGTGGTCTCTCCTTTGAGCATTCCTCTGACCTTCCAGGTCCGGGAAAACGCCGGAACCCAAGGGTGGCGGATCGCAGCGACATCGGAAAAAGAAGAAACGCCCTCGAACCGCGCCGAGTTCTCGGCGGCGGGAACGGCTATTGCCCTGAAGATGGACCGAATCGAGGTGGCGGGGACGCTGGGGGAGAACACGGCTTCCGCCGACTTTCTGATTTCAACGGGTGAACTGACGCTTTCCTCCGGAGACGTGCAGGCGACCTTTCCCGGGTTGACGGCGAAAGGGACGGCGAGCCGGGAGCAAAACGGGCAGACAGGCGCGGAAGGGTCCCTTTCTTTGGCCCATGGATCGCTGCGGGCGCTGGACGACAAGCTCCAGTTGCAAAGAGCCGGCGCCTCGCTGCCCTTTCGATGGCCGTTGAAGGCGGAAAAGGGCCAAAAGGGGGAAGTCGCCATCGGTTCCATTGTCTGGGATGGTCTGAACCTGGGCGCTCTGGAGGGGAGTCTCCGGCAGGTCCCGCGAGGATTTACGCTGTCCGCTGAACACTGGAACCTTATTCTCTCCGGCATGGGAGTATGGATCAATGGCGATTTCCCTCTTTTTTCTGAGGAGCGGTCCGAAAGCCGGATCGATGTATCGGCGTCCTGGCCCAAATCCTCCCCGGATCTGGATCTGGGTCGGTTTTCGCCCCTGGCCAAGGGATTCAAGGTCAACGGCGATCTTTCCGCCGAGGGCCGTTTCAGCTTCGGCGGTGCGGGGACCTCAGGGGGCGTTCTGACCGCCCATCTGAAGGAGGGGTTTTTGAAAAAAGGGGAACAGGAGATCGCCGTGACGGGCATCGACGCCGGGGTGAGGCTGCCTTATCTTCCCGATGTCCGGAGCGCAACAGCTCAGAAACTGACGATTCAAAAGGCCGCATTCGGTCAGGTGGCGATCACGGATGCGGTGATTGCTTTTCAATTGGAGCCCGGTGGGGCGTTGCTCATTGAAAAGGGAAGATGGCAATGGGCAGGCGGAAAGGTGAGCAGTCATGCCATGCGCATCACGCCGGGATCTGACGTCTATGAGCTGGTGCTGTATTGCGACCGGTTGTCCCTGGCGAAGGTTCTGGAGCAGTTCGGCGCCGTGAAGGCCGACGGCGACGGGACGGTCAACGGGCGGATTCCCATCCGTATGGCAAAGGGCGACCTGAGCTTCGATGACGGATTTCTGTATTCCACGCCGGGGGACGGGGGCGCCATCCACGTCGCCGGCGCGGAACTGCTGACCGCCGGCATTCCCGAGGGAACCATGCAGTTCAATCAGGTCGACCTGGCAAGGGAAGCCTTGAGGGAGTATCATTACGACTGGGCCAAGCTCCAGCTCAACACCGAAGGGGATGACCTGATCATGGCTTTGCATCTGGACGGCAAGCCGATGAACACCTTGCCCTTTGTCTACAAAAAAGAGGTGGGCGGATTTGTCCGCATATCCGAAGACCAGGTCGGGTCGCGGTTTCAGGGGATCCGGCTGGATGTCAATTTTCGGTTGCCGCTCAACAGGATCCTCCATTACAGAGATTTGTTCGGGCTGATCGGGGCATCGTTCTGACCGGTCTGTTTCTAAAGGCGCAACCACAAAACCAAGAGGTAATGATCATGAAAGTCAAAGGGGGCATACTGGCAGGAGCGATCCTCCTGGGGGGCATCCTGGCGTGCAATACCCAGCATAGGGTCCAGGTGGAACCCGTGGAGGTCAAACCGATTCACATCACCATCGACGTCAATGTCAAGGTGGATCGGGCCCTGGACGATTTCTTCGGCGAGATTGACCAGGCGGCGGAAGAAATCGAAATCTCGCCGGGCCGGGGCGACGCCGATGCATCGGGCGACGCCAATGCGCAATAGCATGGGAAGGAGAAGGATCATGAAAGGTCATATTCTGAAAGTGTTGTGGATATTTTTCATTTTCGGGGCGATATCGGCGACCCAGGTGTTGGGGGCGGATCTGGGAACCATCAAGGAGCGGATGAAAGACCGCCTGCCGACCATCAAAGCCCTCAAGGTGAAAGGCGTCTTGGGTGAAAACAACCAGGGCTATCTGGAATTCCTGGGGTCAAAACGGGAAAACGAACCAGTGGCGGCGGCGGAGAATGCAGACCGACGCAAGGTGTACCAGGCCATCGCCAATCAGCAGAACGTCGCCCTGGATGTGGTCGAACGCCATCGGGCCGTGCAGATCCGGGAACGCGCCGATTCCGGAGAATGGCTGGAGGATGCAAAGGGCAACTGGTACCAGAAGCAGTAAACGAGCGGCGGATCAGCCGGATCCCCAGGCGTGGAAGGGGCCTGCGCAACGGAGGCTGTCATACAGGGCAATGCCCACGGCGGTGGAGAGGTTGAGGCTCCGGATATCCCCTGTGATGGGAATGTGGCAGACCGCGTCGGGATATTGGCCCAGAATCGTTTCCGGAAGCCCCCGGGTCTCCGAACCGAAGACCAGAAACATCCGACGGGAGGGGCAAAGACTCCAGAAGGGCCGGGGACCCCGTTTGGCAAAAAGGGCGATCTCATCCGGGCCGGGGGCCATCCCGGCCAGAAACGCGTCAAAATCGTTCCAGATCCTCAGAGCCACCCGATGCCAGTAGTCGAGGCCGGCCCGTTTGACATGTTTGTGGTCCAGGGAAAACCCCAGCGGTTTGATGAGGTGAAGGACCGCTCCTGAGCCCAGGCAGGTGCGGCCGATGTTGCCCGTATTCCAGTGGACCTCGGGGGCCACAAGCACCACGTGACGCTCCGATTGCGCTGTGTCCGTTTTTTGTTCGGTCATTTTCGTCCTTCCCGCCGCCTGCGGATTTGGGTTGAAAAACTGTATTGTACGGCATCCGGGCGACGGGTCAATAGAACCGTTCAGTAAACGCGTCTGGAAAGGATCTGAAGAAACGGAGTCCCTTGTGATTATCGATTGTCATACCCATCTCTTCCCCCGATGGATCAGGGAAAAACGGGAAACCTATTGTTTTGCGGAACCGGCCTTCCGGCTCCTCTATGAATCCCCCAAGTCCCGGATGGCCGGGGCCGACGAGATTGTCTCCGTTATGGATGAAGACGGCGTGGATCGATCCGTGGTCTTCGGGTTTCCCTGGCGAAACCTGGAGACCTGCAAACGGCATAACGATTATATCCTGTCGGCCGTTGACAAACACCCGCGGCGGCTGTCGGGCTTTTGCTGCGTCGATCCTCACAGCGGGGGGGCGGGGGAGGAGGTCGCCCGGTGTCTGGACAACGGGTTGTGCGGGGTGGGCGAGTTGGCCTTCTATGGGTCCGGGATTTCCCCGGAGATCATCGAAAAGCTGAATCACATCATGGCCCTTTGCCGGGAGCGGGCGCTGCCGGTGATGATCCACACCAATGAATGCGTGGGCCATAGGTATCCCGGCAAGGCGCCGATCTCCCTGGAAGAGATCTACGGCCTGGCCAGGGCGTTTCCGGAAAACCGGATCATCCTGGCCCACTGGGGCGGCGGCATCTTCTTTTTCAATCTGTTGAAAAAGGAGGTGCGGGCAACTCTGGCCAATGTCTATTTCGACACCGCCGCCTCTCCCTTCCTGTATGATTCGGCCATCTATCCCACAGCCGTTCAACTGGCAGGGGTGGACAAGGTGCTGTTCGGCAGTGATTTTCCCCTGATCCGACCGGCCCGATATTTCAGAGAAATGAAAGCCTCCGGTTTGCCGGAAGCGGATATTGCGCAGATTTGCGGAGAGAACGCCCGACGACTTCTGAACCTCTGATCCACTGTTACGTGATCCGCTGTTACGGCGATGCGTTGAGTTTCTGTAGAAGGGGCGCGATGCGTTGCCGGTGTTTGGGCGGGATCATCAAAGCCGAAACCCGGCGGTTGGGGATCAACCCTGGGGGGCGGGCGACAGGGGCGCCGGATGTGCAGCGCCGCCGATTTTCTTCGGGCTGTAAAAACAGGACGGCGTCGATCAGATTGCCCGAAAAGCCCGAGGCGTCGATGTGCTCGATATACTGGAGAAAAACCGTGTTCACGGTCATGACAAAAGGATCCATGTCTGCGCAGCCGGTTTCCCCGCAATCGGTCCGGGAAGTCATGCACCGGCAGTGAAACGGGCGAACCGGATAGATGGCGCATTCCTCCTTTTCCAGCAGGGGGCAGCGGGTTTCTCCGGATTCGGTTTCTTCCTGTGGCGGGTCCTGCCCCTGCAGGCAGATATCGGCCAGTTCGTTGGTGGTGATTCGGGGTTGAAAACGGCGGCGCTCCAGGGCAAAGGAGAGGCGGTCGAAGAGATCGGCCTCCCGAATGGCCGATAAATGGGAGACGATGTGGCAGCCCTCAAGGGTGGTCAGCGTGACGTTGCGGGTGCAGCAGTGGGCGCAGCCCCTTCGGCAGGCGGAGGGAACGGTTGCCGCAAACGTTTCATAAACGCTGTAAATGTGCTTCAGGACGTTAAGTCGGGACGCCGGATCCATCATTTGGCCTGGTTTTTTATTCGCCAAGAGAGACGACCTCCAATCTGACGTTGGCGACGCCCGCCCGAATGATCCCGATGGCTTCGGCGGCCTTTCTGGACAAGTCGATAATTCGGCCCTTGGCATAGGGGCCGCGGTCGTTGATTCGAACGACGACGCTCTGGCCTGTTTTCGGCCGGATCACCCGGACCAGGCTGCCGAAGGGGAGGCGACGGTGGGCCGCGGTGAGTTTCTCGGGATGATACCGCTCCCCATTGGCGGTCGGGCGGTTTTTCAGCAAGTCGCTGTAGTAGGATGCCTTTCCGGCCTGGGGCGGCGGCGATTGGGGATCCTGATGGGTCCCTTCGGCCGACAGATCGTCCGCAGCCGCCAGGAGGGCGGCGGCCACCATGAGCAGAACGAAATGATGCCTCATTTGATAAAATCGATGGGCTGAATGCCGTAATTGGCGGCGTTCAGACTTTTAATGATCGAATAGCGGTAGCGGCCGGAGTCAGGATCTTTTTCCGCCAGATTGACGGTGTCGCCTCTTACAAATTTCCGGTAGCCGTTGTTACCGTTGCGTTTCAGCAGCACAACCCAGGGGCGGGCCCATTCCAGCGGGCCTTCTGCGCCATCGGGCGGTTCCACCACTAGTCCGGCCTTCCGGTTGTCGAGGACCAGCAGGGTTCCCACCGGATAAACGCCCAGCATGTTGATGAAGACCTTCAACAAAACAGGGTCGAAATCTTTTCCGACGCTTTCCCACATGAATCCCAGTGCGCGATTGGGCGGCAAGACCGATTTTCGATAGACCCGGGGCGAGGTGATGGCGTCATAAACATCCGCAATGGTGAGGATGCGGCCGAAAAGGCTTAAATTGCTGCTCCGGTCCGTCTTGGGATAGCCGGACAGGTCGTATTTGAGATGGTGTTCGAAGGGGGCCAGCAGGATATCGTTTTTCCGATCCCGGGACGCTTGAATCTTGACGATGAGCCGAACGCTGTCCATGGAGTGCTGTTTCATGATCTCGAACTCTTCTTCCGTCAGTTTCCCGTTCTTGTTGAGAATCTCTTTGGGAACCTGGATTTTTCCCAGGTCGTGAAGAAGGCCGCAGAGACCGAGGGTTTCCAGGGATTTTTTCGACAGCATGATCCGTTTTCCAATGCACATGGACAAAATGGCCACGTTCACGGAATGACCGAAGGTGTAATCGTCGTAGAACCGGATGGTGCTCAGCGCTCGAAAGAGCGGTTCGTCTTCCATGATGAGATCGACCATGTTCTGAAGGACCCGCCTGGCCCGGTTCAGGCCGGCGCTCTGTTTGGTCGTCAGTTTCTGGGCGATCTCCTGGACAGACCCCAGGACATGGGCGTACGATTTCAACCCCTGGTTTTTCCGACTCTCCTCACCGGGCGCTTCGGTCCCGGAGGGTTTCCGGAGGAGTTCCACCCAGGGATATTGTCCTGATGTCGTATGGGACAGCAGCTGCTCCTGGGGCTGATTATACCGCTCCGCTTCGTTGAGCAGCCGGATAAATCCCAGGAGTTCTGCGCCTTTGATATCTTTAATCGAAGGATAAATGCGCAGTCCCTGAATGGCGCGCTTGTCGAAATAGTCGATGATATTGTCGAAAAGAGCGACCGTCTCAGGCCGGAAGATCACTTTTTTTTCTTGAACATAGATGCGTCTGCCCATGAACTGTATGGAGACGTCTTCTGAATCCTTCGTCAACAGGGCAATGGTCCGAACGAACTCCTTGGCCGTCTGAACGATCAGCTGATTGTTGGCCTGATGAATCCTGGCCGCCCGGATCAGGCTGTAGAAAGTTTTGACGCATTCTTCCCGCACCCGGTTCTTGCTGCTGAAGTCTGATGTTTCCGATCGCGTCATCTGGCGTCCTCCATTGCTGTCCGGGCGGCTTGACGCACTTGAGAGGAAAAGCTCCGGCTCGCTTTCCTCAGCGTTTTGTAAGCGCTGGGGGTGCCGATCTCCCCGAGGGCGATGGCCGCCCCCTCCCTGTGCAGGGACAGTTTGCCGCCGAACCGATCCTTGTAAGCGTTGCCGAGGAGGACGTCTTCGAGAAAGCCGACGGAATGGTCCGAGCCGCACCGTCCCAGGGTTCTGTAACAGGCGAGGATATGGTCTCGCTCCCCTGTCTTGAACTGCCCTTCCTCCAGATAATCCAGCATCAGACTTTCCGACATTTTATTTTTGGATCGACCCAGATACGCGTGAACGATGCCGGATACGCCGGAACTCTCATCCTCGATGTGGTGAAAAAGGCGCCAGAGCATGTAGATATCTTTCTCCAGCAATGTTCTCAAGACTTTTGTCCGAACGGCTTCAGAAGGGTGTTCCGTCAGTTTCAACAGCATCTGTTGAAACTGTTCGCCTTGCAGCCGGCTCAAAAGATCGATGAGTTTCAAAATCAGCTTTTCCTCGTCGCTCTGGAGGAGGGCTTCAAGGGGTTTCGGGTTGTTTTTTGCAAAAACGGAAATGACTTCCGCGATCATTTGCTGAACCTTGGGGGAAGGGGCTTCCAGGAGAATCGGCGCGAAGGCCAGGGTTGCGGAGGGGTGGAGCAGCAGGAGGTGTTCCTGGAACGCTTTAATCCGGGAGGGATCGATTTTTTCCAGTCGAGGCCAGACCGGGTTGAGGGAAGACAGCACTTCCGGGGTCGAAATCTCCAGGAAAAAGCCGTCCAGGAGCGTTGTCGCTTCGGGATTTTGTTGCGCTATGGATGAGCGGATCCCGTAAACTTCTTTCAGCAGTTTGAACCCCAGTCGAATCTGTCCCTGGTCGAGGGTGGTTTGGAACTCCTCTTTGAGAAAGGCCAGAAGAGAGGCGATATCCTCGGATGCCCTGATTTTTCGGTCCCCTTTTTCCGCCTGGCTATCCTGTTTGAGAAGGATCATGAGGACATCCAGAACGCTGTCGATCCCTTCGAAGTTCTCCTCTTCATAAACCATCTCCCGGAGGCGCTCCTTCTCTTCTTCGGACAACTGCCAGAGAGCGGGATCCAAAGAAGGATCGCCCAGGCTGGGGGCTTGAGGTTCCTGAGTTATGGGCTTCCCGCCGGTTGCCTGTCCGTCGCCGGTTTCCTCTCCCCCCTCGGGCGCTTCTTCCATGCCGGGAATGGTGGTTCCCCCGGTCGGCAGCGTCATCTGAATCGATAGATCCTCCAGGGTCTCTTCTGCCAGTTCCGCCTCCCAGACCGCTTCCTTGGCTTCGTATTTCAGGTGGGGATAATTTTCTTCCCATAGGGCGGTGACGATGTCTTCTTCTGCATCGGTTTTAACGGTCCGGTATTGCATGATCATTCCGATAAAACCGTGCAGTTCTCGATTCTGGATGCCTTTCTGGAACTCCACCCATTCCAGGCCGTCGCGAAACAGAGGGCCTGCGAACAGTCCAGGGTTTGACGCCTCTTTGTAGATGGGAACGCCCTGATAAAAGACCGCGTCCTGATGGATATGGATTCGCAAGGCGTTGCGCCCCTCCAGAAATTCGTCCGTGCGCTGCTTTACTGCGTCCATGGCCTTTCGACAGTTTTCGTGGGTCGGGGGATAGAGGGCGCAGATTTTCACAGACTGAATTATTGCAGTGACGGTCTTTTTGGCGGAAAGCAGCTCTTCGCTTGGAATATCGTTGGGCCTGGCTGACGGTTGATTCGCCATCTGTTTCTCTATGATGTGGTTTTTAAGGGAGATGACTGTAACATCTTTATCCTCATTGTTATATAGAGAATATGGTTCAGGCTGTCAATATGTTAAGAACTTTGTTCGGAGAGCAGTGTAAAAATCAGGATTCCTCCGACAACTCCGCCGGCATGTCCGGCTGCAGGACGTGCATCCTTGTCCGTTTTCGGTTCATCAGCTAACAGCCGGGTTTTCGAAAGCAAATAAAGAGGGGCGAACCGCCAACGTTTTTTCAGGATGACAGATTCGAACATTTAATGTATGTTTTGTGTCCATAAAATGTCAGATTAGGATGCTGAGGAAACGCCGATGCCTGATAGATTCACCCTGGGTCCCGAAGAACGGGAATTTTTCACCCTCGTCCGTGCGGCCACATTTGCCAACCCCTTTTCAGATGAACGAGTGGCCATCGACCTTCAAATCACCGGCCTTTCTCCGACCGCCTCCCACGAAAAGCGGGTCAACGCCCTTATCCAGGAGGTGCACGATCGCATCCGGCGATTGGCGGCGGACGGGAAGGCGACGATTCATCCCTTTTCAGGGGAGGATCGAAACCTCATGGAAAATGCATTTCTGTTCGATTTTTTCCATCAGTTTCTGGCGCCTTTCGATGCGTTTATCCCCCGTCAGATGGCGGCCGGGGACACGCCGATACCGGTCACCTTTGCGGGCGAAGCCCTCCGGTTCCTTGGCGAGAGGGGGTTCCCGCCGGCCCAGTGCCGACGGTATTTTGAACTCTGTTACCAGCTCCGGCGCGCTTATTTTTTTATTTATCACGGGCTGGTGGGCCGCAGTCCCTGCATGAAGCGGCTGCGTCGGGATCTGTGGAACAATGTCTTTACATGCGATATCGGGCTTTATGATGCGCATCTCTGGAACCGGATGGAGGATTTTTCGACCCTGATCCTGGGGGAGACCGGCGTTGGCAAAGGCGCGGCCGCCGGCGCCATCGGTCGCTCGGGGTTTATCCCCTTTGATGAGAAAAAAGGGTGTTTTGCCGAAAGTTTTGTCCGGTCCTTTATCCCGATCAACCTTTCCCAGTTTTCCGAATCGCTTATTGAATCGGAGCTGTTCGGCCATAAAAAAGGGGCCTTCACCGGGGCGGTGGAGGATCATAAGGGCGTATTCGATCGGTGCAGCCCCTGCGGCGCCATCTTCCTGGACGAGATCGGCGAGGTGGCCGCCCCCCTCCAGATCAAACTCCTTCAAGTGATCCAGGACCGGTCCTTCAGCCCCGTGGGCAGCCATGCCGCCCGACGGTTCCATGGCCGGGTCATCGCCGCCACCAACCAGCCTCTGGACCGGCTGCGCCGAACCGGTCGGTTCCGGGATGATTTTTTCTACCGGCTCTGCTCGGACGTCATCGTGGCGCCGTCGCTTTTTCAGCGGATCACCGAAGACGGGGGCGAACTGGACGATCTGCTGGCCCACACCGTCGCGCGGATTCTCGGCAATCCTTCCGACGATTTGACCCGGATGGTCAGAAAGGTCATCGATTCCCGGCTCGGCCGGGATTATCCATGGCCGGGAAATGTCCGGGAACTGGAACAGTGCGTCCGCCGGGTGCTGTTAAAAGGGGATTATGAAGGCGACGTCATTCCCGCGGCACAGGATTTGCTTTCTCGGATTTCAGAAGGGGTGGCGACGGGAACATGGGATGCCGGAACGTTGATGGCCGCCTACTGCAAACTGCTGCACCAGCGCCACGGAACGTATGAGGCGGTCGCCAGGCGGACCCATCTGGATCGCCGGACGGTCAAAAAATACATCGCCCAGTTCGATGGGTAGGGGCGAAAAAAGTTTTGACCGGCAGGGTTGGCCGTTAAAACAACAACCGGAAGATCAAAAGGAGTACTGCCATGGTCCCGAACGGCGGCAAGAATGCAATCCAAAAGGCCGATGTCGGAAACGGGGACGCCAACGGAGAACGGAGTCAGTTCGGCCTGCTGGCGGTCCGCCGCTTTGCGCCGTTTTTCTGGACCCAGTTTTTCGGGGCCTTCAATGACAATGTCTTCCGGAATGCGTTGATTCTGGTCATCGCCTACGGCGCAGGCCGGGAAGCGGCGGTGGCGCCCCATACCCTGGTGAATCTGGCGGCGGGGCTCTTCATCCTGCCGTTTTTTCTCTTTTCGGCCACTGCAGGACAGTTGGCCGATAAATACGACAAGTCGCGGTACATCCGGCGCGTCAAATTGATGGAGATCGTCATCATGACCTGCGCGGCGGTCGCCTTTTTTTTCAACAGCCTGATCTTCCTGATGCTGCTGCTTTTTCTCATGGGGACCCAGTCGACCTTTTTCGGACCGGTGAAATACAGCATCATCCCCCAGCATCTGTCGCGGGACGAACTGGTGGGCGGCAACGCCATGGTGGAGATGGGGACCTTCGTCTCCATCCTGCTGGGCACCATGGCCGGCGGGATTCTGGTGGGGCTGTCAAACGGTCGGATCTGGATCGGCGCCGCCATCGTCTTCGTGGCGGTGATGGGGTGGCTCGCCAGCCTTCGAATCCCTCCGGCTCCGTCGGGCTCTCCGGAACTGGCCGTCAACTGGAATCCCCTGACCCAGACCTGGAAAACCATCCGGTTCGCCCGAGAGGTCCATTCTGTTTTTCTGTCGATTCTGGGGATCTCCTGGTTCTGGCTTCTGGGCATGGCCTATCTGACCCAAATCCCTAATTTTACCCGGGATGTTTTGCGCAGCGATGAAGGGGTGGTGACCCTTCTGCTGACCATGTTCTCCGTGGGCATCGGCGTCGGATCGCTGTTGTGTGAAAAGCTCTCCGGACGCCGGGTGGAGCTGGGGTTGGTGCCCCTGGGCTCCATCGGGTTGAGCCTGTTCGGCATCGACCTGTTTCTGGCCTATGATCCGCCTGCGGTGGTCGAACTCATGGGGGTGCGGGAATTTATCGCCACCGACGGGGCGCTGAGGGTGCTGGCCGATCTGATCCTCATCGGCGTGTTCGGAGGGTTGTACATCGTACCCCTTTTCGCCTTTATCCAGATGCGCACCGAATCGAAACTGAGAGCCCGGGTCATCGCGGCCAACAACATCATCAACGCGCTGTTCATGGTGCTGTCCACCGGGGGGGCCATCCTGCTGTTAGGGGTGATCGGGTTGACGGTCCCGCAGTTTTTCCTGGTTTTGGCGCTGGCCAATATTGCGGTGGCGCTTTACATCTTCACGGTGGTTCCCGAATTCGTCATGCGGTTTCTCATCTGGATGCTGACCCATACGGTCTATCGGGTGAAGCACAAAAATCTGGATCGCATCCCCGAAGACGGGCCGGCGGTGCTGGTCTGCAATCACGTCAGTTATGTGGACGGCTTGCTGATCGCCGGGTCCGTGCGGCGTCCCATCCGGTTCGTGATCTTCGAACCCATCTACCGGTTGCCGGTGCTCCATTTTATCTTCCGGACCGGCAAGGCGATCCCCATCACCTCGGAACGGTTCGATCCCGAGGTTTATCACCGGGCGTTTCAGGAAATCGATGCCGCCCTTTCGGCTGGGGAGCTGATCTGCATTTTTCCCGAAGGGCGGCTGACCGGCGACGGCGAGATCGACCGGTTCCGGCCGGGCATTGAGAAAATCGTCCGGCGGCATCCTGTCCCGGTGATTCCCCTGGCGTTGCGCGGACTGTGGGGGTCTTTTTTCAGTCGGGAGGGAGGGGCGGCCATGAAACGGCCCTTCAGACGGATCTGGTCGCGGATCGAACTGGTTGCAGGAGAACCGGTGTCGCCGGAAGCGGTTTCCGCCGATGATCTCCGGGCGCGGGTGGCGGCCCTTCGGGAGGACCGGCGGTAACGTCAGAAGGCGTTTCCCGCCCCGCTCTTTTGATCCTTTGCCCGGTTTTGTTCTTTGATTTCAGCTGTTTTCTGCAGATTTTCCATGTAATAGATGGCGATGTGGAAGGAAGGGTCGCCGTACCGATCCGGGGTGATGGTCGCCAGGAGCAGATCGCCGTTGTGACGCCAGACAAGGGTTTCCCCCTCCTGACCATCCCACTCGATCTCATCGTCCCATTCGATCCGCCGGTAGGGGCCGTATTTGTCCTTGATGGTTTCGACGACGGCGGCGCCTTCCCCTTTTTTGGCCAGTATCCGGAAAAACATCGGCTTCAGGGAATAACTGGAAAAGACCAGGTCAACCCGCCGGAAGGGCGTCTCCTTCCGATGGGTATGACGGAAGGTGAGTTTGATGGGGGTTTCCTCGGGGCGCAGGGGCGCTTCGTCTTTTAAGGTTTCATTCAATTCAGCCAACTGGGGGAAATAGGCTTCCAGAAAACCGGGGTAGTTGAGGGTCAGATTCAGATTGGCCCACCGTTCCTTCACCGCCGATCCCAGCTCTCCTTCCAGTCTCTGCTGAAGCCCTTCGGTCAGCAGCGTATCGCGGCCGATGTCGAAAAAAGTAAAGCCCTCACCGGGATCGCTGACGCCCGGCTCCGGGGGCGGCGCCGCATCCCGTCCCAGGATGAGGAAGAGGACAAGGCCCACAAGACACAGTCCGGCGACGGCGGCGGAGATCCGGACTTTCCGGGTCTTTGCGATCGCGTGAACTTTCGTGATTTCGTACATTCGTTGCCTATTTCTGCACTGGATTAGTCATTGGGGTCGGCCATCCGGCCCATGAAAAGAACGGCCCGGGTCTCCTTGTCCCGGATCAGAAAAAGGAAGGACCGGTCCGCCCGAACCGTGGACAACGGGTTTCCAGAGGTGGGGCCGACGACGACCCCGGTGGCGGCGCCCGCTTCGACGCCGTATTCATCCACCGAGACAAAGGTCTTGTGGGTCACATTGCTGATGAAGAGGTCTTCCGCACCATCCATGCCTGAAAAATCAGCCGCTTCCGTGAAGGCGGTTCCCATTCCCATTCGGGCCAGCGCGTCGTCCAGCCGAATCGCTTGGGGTTCCATTGCGAATCTGGGGAGGTAGACCCGAACCAGTTGCGGCGTCAGGGCTTCGCAGATGTCGGTCAGTTGACCGCCGGTCAGCTCCTGTTCAAAGCTGAGCTGGCGGCCGGGCGCCGGCAGCAGGACGACCATGGATAAGGCTTCGCCTGCAAAGGGGAGTTCAACCGCCTGATAGTCGGTTCCTTCGGTGTACCCGTAGGTCTCTTTTCGGGTCATCAACCGGACTTTGGTCTGCCCGCCGCTGGAAAGAAAAAACGGCGCGTCCCGGGTGGATTCAGGGTCAAAAGGGAGATGCCAGTAGCCCTGGAAATAGATGGCGTTGGTCAGAACCAGCCGGGTCAGGGACGAGAGGGTCCCGCTCCCGAGCAGTTCTTGAATGAGCCCTTCGGTGTTATCGCTGACCCATCGGTTGATCGCTCCCCGGGCCGCTTCCGGGGACGATTCGAAATCCGTCAGGTGGACCCCCGCGCCGTAGTGAAGCGCCAGCGTGTCGAGATATTCAGGAAGAAACCGGCGGCCTTTCCGGACCCACAGGGCGTTTGCGGTGTAAAGAACCGGCAGCGGCGTCGAATCGGCCGTCGAGCCGATCTGGCGATCTTCAAGGATCAGATCCAACCGGTTGAAGGCGGCGTGAAGGGCGTCCTCAGGCAGCCGGTAATGGAGGACGTCGGCCATTTCAGAACCGGTGCCGCCCTCGGCCCCGGCATAGGCCATGGTGAGCGCCAGGGAGATGCTGTAGGGTGAGAAAAACAGGTTGCGGTCGGGGTTGCCCAGTTCCTGAAAAAGGTCCATCGCAAAGTCGGTGTTTCCGGCCGCAAGGGTTTTCACTTCGGAAAGACCGGCGTCGGGAGAAAGATCGCGCGCCAGCGATGAGCGGGCGACCTCGACGGTCTCGACATCCCCGTCCGAGGCGGATCCGTCGTCATCGCCGCATCCTGCGATCCAGAGGACCGGGAGCAGCGTCAGGCATATCGAAAGAATCAGGCGGCAAAGAGATAATGACCGCATTCAGCGTCGTCCTTTCCGGTAGCGGTTGCTCAAACCGATGTTGGAAGATATCGGCCTGTATAAAAGCTTATTTTAATAGTAAAGCAAAACCCTGCCGACCTCAAGCGTTTCCTTCCCTCTTTATTCTCTTGTTTGGAAAAATTGCCTTGCGTCGCCTTTTTTTCTCGCGTAAATGAAGAAAGGTCGCCAACGGGGCGAATGAATTGCCACAATAACCGGTTTGAAAAACATGAAAATTCGTCGATTGAGCACACGCGTGATCCTGGCGGCGGCGGTCATCATCGTCATGATTTTCGCCTTCGTGGTTCCCCATCAAATCGCAAGCCTAAAACAAACGCATATTTCCAAAGCGGTCCAGCGGTCCAGAGCGCTGACTGTTTTCTGCGAGGAGGCGCGGCGTTACATGAGCAGTCTCCATGCCCGGGATCTTTTCGACTGGGAGACCCTGGCCCATGGGGCCAGGGCTGCGGCCAAGACCGATGATTCGTTTCGGGAGGCCAAAATCTACCGGACCATCCCTGTGGTCGCGGCCTGGACCATGGCCCAGACCAAAGCCGACGAACTGGGTTACGCCTTCCGGACGCCCCGGACCCAGCCCCGCAATCCGAAAAACGCCCCCAGGCCCGGTCTGGAGAGCGCGGTGGTCGATTACCTGGAAGGCCGCGGGACCCTTTCCGCCATCGAATCGGCCGGCGGCGAGATCGTCTATCCGCCGGACAAGACGGCGGCCCGGGAACAGGGGGAAATCGGGATCATCCACACGGGCGCCGAAACGGAAAACCAGACGGAAGGGGGACGCCGGCGGGACATCGACGCCATCCGCTTTTTCAGGGCCATTCGGCTCACCGCTGACTGCCTGGCCTGTCACGGATTCCCCGAAGGCGAGATGGATCCCCTGGGATTCCGGAAGGAAGGGTGGAAAGCGGGGGAGATCCACGGCGCCTTCGAGATCATCAGTCCCCTGGACGGCATGCGCCGGGAACTCGCCCGGGCCATGGGGTATCATCTCGTGGTGGCGGTCGGCCTTTTTCTGGCCGCCGGCGTCGTCCTCTTTTACCTGATGCGGACCATGGTGCAACGGCCCATCGACCGCATCGTGGGGTTTGCCGAGCGGATCGGCCGGGGGGATCTCCGGTCCGGTCTTCAGTTGAAGCGACAGGACGAAATCGGCGTCATGGCCGATCACCTGAGCGGGGCCGTGAACAAGCTGGGCGAGACGCTGCGGCGGATTTCCGACGCTACGCTGTCCCTGTCGGGCGCCTCCGAGGAACTCTCGGCCATCTCCGGCGATATGGACGACTCGGCCCGCCGGATGGACGAAAAAGCCGAAACCGCGGTCGCCGCAGGGGAACGCATCTCCCGGGCGCTGGTCCGGGTGGCCTCGTCGGCGGACGGCGCCAGCGGATCGGTCATGGACATCGCCGGCATGACCGAAGAGATGTCCGCCAGTTTCCGGTCCGTATCGGACCTGGCCGGGCGAACCGACGAAAAAGTCCGCCACATGGCGACGGCCGGCGAACGGATGTCGGCCAATGTGGAAAGCGCCGCCGCCGAGGTCGCGGGCATGTCCGCTTCCTTGAAGGAGGTGGCGGAGCACACGACCAGGGCCAGCCGCATCTCCCAGGAGGCCAGCCGGCGGGGCGAGGAGATCGGCGCCCGCATGGCGACGCTTTCCGACGCTTCCCGACAGATCGGCCGGGTGGTGGGCCTCATCAAGGAGATCGCCGACCAGACCAATCTCCTGGCCCTGAACGCGGCCATCGAGGCGGCCGGCGCGGGGGAGGCCGGCAAGGGATTTGCGATAGTGGCGGGGGAGGTTAAGGGGCTGGCCCGCCAGTCCGCGGACGCCACCGGGGTGATCGCCGCCCAGGTGGAAGGCATCCAGGAATCCATCTCGGGCGTGGTGGCGGGCATCGGGGCCATCGGGTCCATCATCGGCCAGATCGTCGACATCAACGGGCAGATCGCATTAGCGGTTCGGGAGCAGACCGATTCGGCCGACGAAATCGCCGGCCGGGTGGCCGGCAACGCCAAAATGACCCGGGAGGTTTCGGATCTGGCGGCCGAAGCCTCGGATCTGGTGGCGGACATCGCCCGGTCCACGGAAGAGACGGCCCGAACCGCCGCGGAGGTTTCCCGGCAGGTGGACCGGATGGCCGACAGCGCCGGGGACATCGCCGGCGCGTCGGGACAGGCAGCCGGCCAGTCGGAGGAGATTCTGGCCAGCATCCGGGACATCCGGGCCGAAGCCCGACAGACGGCGGCCGCGGCCAAACAGACCCGCGAGGCCTCCCAGGAGTTGGCCAAGATGTCGACCGCCTTGCTGGAAGGCGTGAAAAAATTCAAAATTTGAACATCGGTCGGAAATCGGGAGAATCCCCGCACCGGGAGAGAGGAGACAATGAAGGTTGTATTCCACGAAGCGTTTTATGAGGTCTATACCTCCGATCCGGCGGCGGCGGCCGGCCGGATGGAGGCCGTCGTCGGGGTCATCGAACCCCATGCGACGTTCATAGATGCCGAACCCGCGGCCGAAGAAGCCATCGCCGCGGTGCACTCGGAATCCCACATCGCGTCGGTCCGCCGCCGCGGATTGTTCGATGTGTCGGCTCTGGCCGCCGGCGGGGCGGTCGGGGCCGCCGAGATCGGTCTCGAGGAGCCCGCCTTCGGTCTGATTCGCCCTCCGGGCCACCACGCCTCCGCCAATTCGTCCTGGGGATTCTGCTATTTCAACAACATGGCCGTGGCTCTGGCCGCCCTGCGCAGGACCGGCAGGATTCGGACAGCCTATGTGCTCGATTTCGATCTCCATTACGGGGACGGCAACGTCAATATTCTTGGGCGGATG
>JAABTD010000080.1 GCA_011390065.1 Desulfobacteraceae bacterium | reverse complement strand
GACGGCACACCCCATCCTGTGGCTCAGAAGCAGCCGAATGCCTGGGGCTTATATGATATGTTAGGAAATGTGTTGGAGTGGGTTGAGGATGATTTGCATTGGGGTTATGATGGCGCGCCGGTTGATGGAAGCGCTTGGATATATTCGCCAAGGAGCATTGAACATGTCTTTCGTGGTGGATTCTTTGGTTACAGTGCGAGGTTATGCCGCTCGGCCCGTCGGGACGCCAATTTCGGCTTGGCTATGTTCAAAGACCACGGTGTCGGATTCCGGCTCGCCCTCTCCGCAGGTCGGTAAGTGTTTGTCTCTAAACTGTGATTAAAGGTGAATTCTATGATGGGCATGATGCTTGCCGTCTGAACCGGGGTGGCCGGGATTAACGGATTTACAGGATGATCCTGGCCATCATGGTTCTGAACCGCGGACAACCCAACAACCCAACAAACACTCAACCAAAATGAAAACCGACCCACTCTTCTACGAACTCTTCCGCTTCAGCCCCGAAAGCCTGTTGGAACTCGTCCAGTTAGACGTTTCCGGTTCTTATCGGTTCGAAAGCATAACCGTTAAAAGCACTGAAAAGCGTTTCGACGGCTATTTCAAAAACGTCGGCGACAAAGGCCCCGACATTTTCCTTGAAATTCAGGGCTATCGGGACCATAATATCTACTGGCGCCTGTTCCGGGAAATCTGCGCGTTCCACGAACAAAGAAAAGACCACCGCCCGTTCGCCGCCGTAGTCCTGTTCATCGATGCGCGACTGGACCCCGGAAATCCGCCCCTGGACCCCGCGCCGCCCAATCAACTGATTCGGCGCGACCTGGTCGAATGCCTAAAAAGCATACGGGACAACGTCACCCCGCTGGTCGTCCTCAAGCCGCTGACCCTTGAGGACAAAGCCGACCTGCCGGAAGCGGTCGGCCGCTGGACGGCGGGCATCGACGCGATGGACTTGCCGGAAGACCGGAAGACCGGAAAAAAACATTGACCGAACTGCTGGAATACGCCATTTTGCAGCGGTTCAAGACCATCACATTGGAGGAGATTCGAAAAATGATCGAATTGACGCCCCTTGAAGAAACGGTTGCCGTCAAGCAGTTGATTGATCAGGGCCTGCAAAAGGGCATTGAAAAGGGCATGGAAAAAGGTATGGAAAAAGGCCAATTCATCGGCCAAATCCAACTGATCCAGCGACTGCTCAAACGCCCCCAAACGCCCAACGAGTCCCTGGCCATCCTTGATGTTGAAGAACTAAAAACCATGCTGACGAATTTGGAAGCGGACCTTGGGCGTCTTGAACTGTGATTGAACGTGATTTCTTTGATGGGCAGATGAAAGGCGTCTGAACCGGGATGGCCGGGATTAACGGTCTTACAGGATGATCCTGGCTATTCTTTAATCCTGGCATCCCGGTTCTGAACTTTGGATGATGAATGATGGGCCGCGACGACCTCGTCTCGGCCCATTGTTGTTGAATCACGGATATTTGGCGGCCTAGCCGTTCATGCTGGCATAGTGAGAATACAGGTGATATAATGGTTGACGAGTTTTTGCAAAAGGCCTCGAAAAACCTTGAGGCCGCCCGGCTCTGTTTTGAAAACGCGCTTTACGGCGCGAGCGCAAGCCGCGCCTATTTCGCGGCGTTTCAAGCGGCGGTCGCCGCGCTGCTGCAGGCGGGAGAACAACATGGCAAATTCGACCATAAATGGGTCCAGGCGACGTTCAGCGAGAAATTGATCAAACGCCGGAAAATGTTTCCCGGCAGATTCAGAGCTTATTTACTCGAAATGCAAGGTTTGAGAAACATGGCGGACTACAGGCGTGGAACGATCAGTAAAAACAAAGCGGGTGAACAACTTCGCCGGGCGGAGGAAATCGTCGCCCAAATCAGAAAGGAACTGTTGACATGTTAAATTTCAAGCAAGAAGAGTTGTTGGAATCACTCGTTAAGGACATAACCATAAAATATCCTGAAATTAGATTTGTTGAAGTGACTGAAAGCCCGGAAGACCCTGAAAGTCATTGGGTTATTGTCACCGCGCCGGAAGATGAAGGACGGGAAATGGAAATGGTTCGATACGCCAGCGAAAAAGCGATGGATATTTTATGCGACTACGGTTATCATTTTCTGATTATGCCCACTAAAGAGGCCGAGTTGGCATCATCTTGAACTGTGGATCATGTGCTCAGAGTGAAGGGCATGATGGGCCGGAGAAACAGCAATGAGCCAAACAAGGGATGACGAACATTTCGAAAAGCGGGAAGTGACGTACACCCTGCTAAAGGACGACAAATTTTATATTGTCGAAAACGTGCCGGCCCGGGTGAATGTCGAGACAGGGGAAGAATTTTTTTCACCTCAAACGGTCGAGCGGCTGCAACGCATTGTTTGGGGAAAAAAGCAACCGGATCGATTCATTCAGACGCCGGTTTTTGAGTTTTCGGTCTAAAATTCGCTTGAACATGCCAGATAGGCAATCAAATACCCGGCAACACCCCCGCAACCATAATGAAAACCGACCAACTCTTCTACGAACTCTTCCGCTTCAGCCCCGAAAGCCTGTTTGAGCCGGTTCAACTCGTCAAAAAACTGATCGGAAAACAATGGTGGACAAACAGCCTCGTTTTAAATGGGATGATTTTCCGCAGGTGTTGATTCACGCTCAAGAATCGTCGGTGAAAAAGCATCCGTCCTACACCCTCGCAAAATCGGGCGATCCTGACGCGGCTTTTCAGTTGGTCGGCGATTTCATATCAAAAGAGGCTGTCAGGCGTTTAAAGCAACTTTTTCACTATCTGAATCCGATTCTGGCGTCCGCTCACGAAATAGAGGGAATGGGCGTTAACGCAATTCCGGAAATGCTGGCAAATATGCTCTCGGAATATTTGGGTTGGCGAACCGACAGCGGAATTGTGCAGACAAACTCTTGCTTTAAAAACTGAAACTCTTGAGGCGCTGAGGTCAAAACATGGAAAAAAACTTGAAAGATGGTGGCGCGAAAGGTTCGGATTTGGATTTGACTGCCTTACAGAGTCTGAAGCGCGTTATCTGTTCAGAACCCCGAATGCTGACAGAATCAGAAATAAAATTGTTGCGGCGAGCAAAGACTGAGATCGCCGGGCGGTTTGTGGAAATTTCAAAGGCGAATTCAGCCCCCCCATTGTTTTGAAATGTGATTCAGCGTGATTCATGTGATGGGCATGATGGCCCGGATCATCATGATCATCACATGAATCACCAGAATCAAAGTTCAGACAATGATGATGGGCCGCGACGTCGTCGTCTCGGCCCATTGTCGTTGAATTGCCGATAAGTGGCGGCTTGGCCGTTCATGCTGGCATACCGGAAATACAGGTGATATAATGGTTAACGAGTTTTTGCGAAAGACCGGCAAAAACCTTGAAGCCGCCCGGCTTTGTTTTGAAAACGCGCTTTAATCCTGAAATAAGATTTGTTGAAGTGACGGAAAGCCCGGAAGACCCGGAAAGCCACTGGGTCATTGTCACGGCCCCCGAAGATGAGGACCTGGAAATTGAAATGGTTCGATACGCCAGTGAAAAAGCGATGGATATTTTATGCGACTACGGTTATCATTTTCTGATTATGCCCACTAAAGAGGCCGAGTTGCAACTCTCTTAAACTGTGCTTCATTTGTTTAGGATGATGGGCATGATGGACCGGGTAGTCACAGGCATCTCATCGATCACCTGAATCACGATTCGATCAACATGGTGGATGAAGAGGAAAAACAATGCAACGAATTGAATTTCATACGAGTATTTCAGAAAACGGTATGATTTCCCTGCCGCCGGAAATCAGAAAACAACTTTTGCTGAAACCGGATCAAATCGTAAAAGTTACAGTTGAGCCACGACAAACGACTGAAATGCGGGAGAAGCAATATTCCTTTGGAAAAGTCAGAAGCCTCTTAGAAGGGATTAAAGGTAACATCGGCACTGAGATTCTCGCGGATCGGGAAGACAGGGTATGAGCAAACGTTTTTTCTTTGATACAAGCGCTCTCGTGAAACTCTACCACGAAGAGGCCGGAACCGAGGAACTGACTGCGTTGGTTGAATGGGAAAACCCGCTGATAGTGATCTCCGACATTGCCGTCATTGAAATGGTCTCAGCCTTGGCCAAAAAAGTCAGGACGACGGAAATCGATGTTGCCTCCTTCAAAGAAGCCGTCACAGCTTTCGAAAGCGATTTGTCAAATTTTGAAGTGGTCGCCATGGGGGCGGACGTAATGGCGTTGGCATCTGAGTTGCTGAAAACCACCGGATTGAAAGACGCCCTGAAAACCCTCGATTCGCTGCAATTGGCCGCGGCGCTGGCGTTTACGGAAAAGTCGAATCTTGATCTGTTTATCGCCGCGGACGGCGTTTTGCTTAAACTTGCCGAAAATTTAGGCATCAAGGTGATGGAGGCGCATAAATGAAAACCGACGGACTGTATTGCGAACTTTTCCGCTTCAGCTCCGAAAGCCTTCTGGAACTTTTCCGCCTGGATGTTCAGCCCATATCGCTTTGAGAGCGTCACCGCCCCTTTGCCGGGCTTTTTCAATGTTTGATTTTCTGTAAAACTTTTGTAAAATTTTCCCATTCGCCTTGAAAAACATTTGGAAGCGTTGTTAGTTTATTAAGGTTGGCACGGACCGTCAACGCAACGCAACCTTTTCGAGGCGCCTTGAATGAAAAAAATACAACAATTTATCCTGTCCAACGCCCGCGGCGTCATTGTCGTGTCCGCCAACGCCCTCAATACCGTGTTCTGGGCGTTGCCCATCTATGTCGTGGCCATTTTGAAGCGGATCGTCCCGTCCCGGTCTTTTCGGAGATATTGCGATATATTTCTTAACGGATGCGCCAACTCCTGGGTGGGCGTCAATAATCTGACGATGCGGGTTTTCTGCAATATCCGGTGGAGCGTCCAGGGGCTGGAGTCCCTGCAGGGAAAAGACTGGTATCTGGTGGTATCCAATCATCAATCCTGGGTGGACATACCGGTGCTTCAGAAAGTGTTTTACCGCAAGATCCCGTTTTTGAAGTTTTTTGTGAAACAGGAGATGGTCTGGCTACCCATCCTGGGACAGGCCTGGTGGGCCCTGGAGTTTCCCTTCATGAAACGCTATTCCCGGAGCTTTATCGAAAAAAATCCCCATCTGAAGGGCCGGGATCTGGAGATCACGCGAAAGGCCTGTGAAAAATTCAAGGTCATCCCGGTTTCCGTGATGAATTTTCTGGAAGGCACCCGGTTCACCCCGGTCAAGCACGAGAAACAGGCATCCCCCTTCAAGCACCTGCTGAAACCCCGGGCCGGGGGCATCGCCTTCGCGCTCTCCTCTATGGGCGAACACCTCAACCGCTTTATCGACGTGACCATCGCCTACCCCGAGGGCGCCGGGAGTTTCTGGGATTATGTTTGCGGAAATGTGAAGGATATCCGGGTTCAGATCCGGTCGTTGCCCATCACCCCGGAAATGTTGGGAGATTACTTCAACGACGACAATTTTCGTCAGGCTTTCCAGAACTGGGTTAACGCCCTCTGGGAACAGAAGGATCGATGCATCGAGGAATTGATCGCCGTGCCGGCGCC
Organism: Desulfobacteraceae bacterium; assembly: GCA_011390065.1. Classification (GTDB taxonomy): domain Bacteria; phylum Desulfobacterota; class Desulfobacteria; order Desulfobacterales; family JAABSP01; genus JAABTD01. The sequence goes on along the minus strand of JAABTD010000080.1, from coordinate 13,582 downwards.
GGAAATCGACGCCCATCCCGTACCCCTGCCCACCTTCCCGGAATTGCGTCCGCTCCTGGAAAACGGCGTGCAGCCCGAGTCCTCTCCTGCGGGCCCCCCGAGAGCGCTTTTTCAGGTCATGACGCCACCCATTGCTGCGGGCATGGATTGAAGACCTCCGCCAGCGCTTCGGCAATGGCCTTCACCCCGAGCGACGGCGAATCTTCCATGGTGTAAAGCAGTACAGGCAACGCGGTATTTTTCGCTTTCAACCGATTGAAAAGATCCCATCCCGATCCCCGATTCCAGTGGAAGCTGACGAGCACGATGTCTGCCATGCGGAGCCTGGCCTGGAATGCCGGGTTCGCCGGATCCACGCCTGTCAGAACCCGATATCCCAGGGCCGTCAATTGATGGTCGATGAGGCGGCGAAGGGCCGGCTGTCCTTCGACGAGCAGGACGGTTTTCCGATGCGCGTCCGCTCCCATCCGGATCGAGGGATCCTGGAGGAATGGGTTGGCTTGTATGTCCATGATCGATAGCATGCGAACCCCCTCTCTTCTGTTGGGCGCCATAGTTCTATAAAAAAACAAGACAACATTCAATTCGTAGAACTGTTGAATTGCCAGAGAGGATATCCGCATTTGTACGGAGTTTCGTCTTCAGCTGCGGGCGTCAGCGCTTGCGATGAACGGTCGAGTCAACCTTCCTGTATGTAACCTTTCCGGATGGCGTATTTCACCAGATCAGCGGTGCGATGGCAGCTGAGCTTTCGCCGGATGTTCAGGCGATGGCTCTGGACGGTGCGGATGCTGATGAAGAGCAGTTCGCTGATCTGCTGGTTGGTGTATCCTTCGGCGATCAGTTTCAACACCTCCCGTTCCCGCCGGGTCAGCGGGTCGACGGCGGATTGCCCGTCCTGGCGGCAGATGCCGATGATGTCGATGGGGAATTCTTTGGCGAAAAGAGGGGAGAGATAGGTTTTGCCCTTTCGGACTGTTTCGATGGCGGTCAGCAGTTCCTGACCGGTGTTTTCTTTAAGCAGATACCCCTCGGCGCCGGTAGCGATGGCGTCTTCCAGATATTCCAGATTTTTATGCATGCTCAAAAACAAAATGGCAATGTCGGGCCAGCGGGCCTTGATCTGCTGGGCGGCTTCGATTCCGCGGAGGCCGGGCATGGCGATGTCCAGCACGATGAGGTCGGGCACGGTCTTGTTGAGCAGCCTGAGAAGCTGGAGCCCATCTGATGCTTCCCCGACGACTGAAAGCTCTTTTTCGCCATCGATGATGTTCCGGATGCCCTCCCGCATGAGAGTATGGTCGTCGGCCACGATCACGCGATAGGGGGTCATCCGTCGTTTCCTTTGTTGCCGCCGGCGGGGATGCTGAGGAAAACTTCCGTCCCTTTGCCCGGCCGGCTGGAAATGGAAAAATCGGCGCCGATCACCCTAGCCCGGCTCTTCATGGCCAGCATCCCCATGCCCCCGGGAAGCCCTTCTCCTTTGCCGGCAACAACGGTGGGAAACCCCCGCCCGTCGTCCCGGATTTTGAACAGCACCTGATCGTCCCGTTTCTGAACGATGATCCCGACCGTATCGGCCCGGGCGTGTCTGCGGATGTTTTGCAGCGCTTCCTGCACGATCCGATAGATCATGGCGCCGGCCTTGTTGTCGAATAAATCATTGAGGTCCGCTATCTCATCCTCGATCTCGATGCCGGTGAGTTCGGCATGTTCCCTGATCAACTGCCGGATGGCGGCGTTCAGCCCCAGGCCTTCCACGAACGACGGATGAAGATCATAGGAAAGGCGCCGGATATTTCCGATCACCTCATCGGTGAACCCCAGCAGGGCGTCGCACTCCGATTGCAGATGTTTCTGATCCTTCCGGAGCCGATTCCGGATGGCCGATAAGCGGAGTTTGAGCACGCTGAGGTCCTGCCCCAGTTCATCGTGGATACCCAGGGAGATGCGGCTCCGCTCTTCTTCCTGGATCGTCAGAAGCCGTGACGATAAAAACCGCAGTTCCCGGACCGATGTCCGGAGTTCCTCTTCGAGATGGATTTTCTGGAGGGCCATGCCAAGGTGAATGGCGACGTTTTCCAGGGCCTCCACCACCTCCAGAGGCGCCATGTTCTCCCGTGAATCCGCTGCATGGATCAGCCCCATGATGCCCTGGCCCGTGATGCCCTGACCCATGATGCCCTGGCCCATGACGATGGGAATCAGGGCCACGGATTCAAATCCTTCCATATTGCACATGTTCCGGGTCTGCCCCTTTTCTTCCTCGGAGACCGTTTCGAGAAACCGGCTGGTGCCATTGATGAAAAAGGAGCCGCCGGCGGTGAAAAAGGGCAGGGAAGGATCGGTTTTCCCCCCGATGACGTCGATGCACATGCACTGGTCGGTGTTGAGTGAAAGGGGGCTTTCGGAAAGATAGAACCGTTCGCTGAACCCATCGAATGCCTGGTAGGGAATCCAACCGGCGTCGTCGCGAATTCTGATCCCGACGGCGTCGCAGCCGACATACGTCTTGATTTCCTGAACAAACGCGTCCAGCAGCGGTTGAAGCCGCTGGTGCTGGATGGAGAGCATCAGGCACCGATGGGTCAGGGCCCTGGCTTTTTCGAGTTGCGTCGATTTTGGATCGGGTTTCAGATCGAGTTTCAGATCGGGGTCGCTCATGCGCGCTCTCCGGCTGTGTGGGCGCTGCTTTTCAAAACAACGACGGCATTGCAGGACTTTGCCGGCGTCGCCGGGGTCGCATCCGATGCAGCTGCTTTTCTATAAGATATGGGAAACGCTCAGGGTATGTCAAGCAATACCTGCGACGGCGAAAATGATGCCGGCCCTTACCACGCGTTGCGATGTGACGGTGGGAACCCGGACGGCGTTTATCGGTTTGTAGAGGATAGGGTTGCCGACCTCGCGACCTGCACGAGCTTTGCCATGAGGCCGCCGATCCGGTCGATGCTGTCGATGATCCGTTTGAGGGCGGCGTATTGAGGGGCGTCTTCCGGCATGTTCATCATCAACAGTTCGGCATATCCGCTGGCCGCCTGAAGGGGTTGGTTCAGGTCATGGCAGATGCTTCTGGTCGATAACAGGGCGCTTTGAAGGTCTTCTGTCCGCCGCAAAGCCGCTTGCAGGTCGAGCACCCGGCGGCCCAGATTGAGACGGGCCCGCAATGCTTCGCTGTGATAAGGTTTGACGATGTAATCGTCGGCGCCGGCTTCGAGGCCATGGGCGATATCCGGGGCCTCTTCCCGTGCAGTGAGCAGAATGAGGTAGGGGGTCTCCGAACGGTCTTCATTCCGCAGCCGGCGGCAGAGGTCCGGCCCGCTCACTCCCGGCATCATCCAATCGAGCAGGGCCAGTCGGGGCGCGTCTGCTCCTTGCAGGATTTCCCAGGCGTCTGTTCCGTCGGCGGCCTGGATGACGGCGTATCCCCATTTTTCCAGAATGGAAGCGAGAAGGGTGCGGGAGGTCGGGTCGTTTTCAGCGATCAGGATTTTCATGGCGGCAAGCTTTCGATGGAGGGTTTGCATTCGATCGATTTGTCTTTTGACGGCAGCCACTTCTCCAGCATTTCCAGGAGGGCCCGGGAACTGATGGGCTTGGCCAGGTAGTCGTTCATACCGGCGGCCAGGCACCGCTCCCGGTCGCCCTTCATGGCATAGGCCGTCAGGGCGATGACCGGCACGTCAGGGTTGCGGACGGTGGAGATCGGGTCCCGGATCACGGCCGTGGCTTTAAATCCGTCCATCTCCGGCATCTGGCAATCCATCAATACCAGATCGTAGGGTCGGGTTTCAAGCGCCTTTACCGCTTCCCGCCCGTCGGCGGCGGCATCGGCCCGATAACCCAGTTTCCGGAGCATGCCCATGGCCACCTTCTGATTGGTGATGTTGTCTTCAACCACCAGGATGCGCCCCCGGCGTCTGCGTTCTTCTTGGGGTGGAAGAAAAGAAGGGGCCGGCTGGCGTCGGATTTTTCCGGTTTCCAGCACCGCGCCGGCCAGGCATTGGAAAAGTGCGGATCCTTTGACCGGTTTGTTGAGAAAGCCGGAAAATCCCGCTCCTTCCATCCGTCGGGCATCGTCCCGGCGGCCCAGGGAAGTGAGGAGGATCAGCCGCGTTTCTCCGATGTCCGGGTCGGCCGATATGGTCCGGGCCAGCCCCTCGCCGTCCATGTCGGGCATGTGCATGTCCAGAATCGCCGCCCGGAAGGGATCGCCTGCCCGGAACGCCTCCCGCAGCAGGGCCATGGCCTCATCGGCATGGGGCGCGGCATCGTGGCGCACCCCCCACCCGTTGAGAAGACCGGTCAGCACCATCCGGTTGACGGCATTGTCGTCCACCACCAGCACCCGGATGCCCGCCAAAGCGGCTTTCTCCCCGGCGCCGGTTGTGCGGCTGCCCGGTTCACCCCCCGGCGGCGTTTCGAACCGAACAGTGAACCAGAAGTTGGCGCCTTCTCCCTCCACGCTGTCGAGGCCGATCTCGCCGCCCATGAGTTCGGCGAGCCGTTTGGAAATGGCCAGCCCCAGGCCCGTGCCCCCGTATTTCCGCGTGGTGGACCCGTCCGCCTGGCTGAAGGCCGTGAAAAGCCGGGTCTGAACCGCTTCGGGGATGCCGATGCCGGTATCGTAAACGGAAAAACGGAGGAGGACCCCGTCGTCCGTTTCCCGGAGCCGTTCCGCAATCACCGAAATTTCCCCCTCCCGGGTGAATTTGACGGCATTGCCGGCCAGATTGTTGAGGATCTGGCGCAACCGGCCCGGGTCGCCGCGGAGCCGGTCCGGGACATCGGGCCGCACCAGGCAGTGGAATTCGACGTTCTTCTGGTGGGCCCGGAAGGCCAGAGCGTCGGCGAAATCTTCCATGACGGCCCGGAGATCGAAGTCCAACATTTCCAGGTCCAGCTTGCCCGCTTCGATTTTGGAGAAATCGAGGATATCGTCGATAAGGGTCAACAGCGTTTCGCCGCTGCTCTGGATCACCTGGGCATACTGTCGCTGTTCCGGCGTCAGCTCGGTGTCCAGCATCAGTCCGGCCATGCCCAGAACCCCGTTCATGGGGGTGCGGATCTCATGGCTCATGTTGGCCAGGAATTCACTCTTGGCGGTATTGGCCCGGGCCGCTTCCGCCGCCATCCGCTCGGCGAGGGCGATGGATTCCTGAAGGGCTTCCTCGGCCTTCTTATTCTCGGTCACGTCCCGGAGAATTTCGATGGCCATGGTCAATTCGCCCCGGTCGTTGGGCACGGGAATGGCCCTGGCTTCGATCCAGCGGTCGGGGCCTTCCACGAACCGCAGCGAGGTTTCGATCCGGCCGGTTGCAAACGCCCGGCTGGTGGCGCACCCCTCGCATTGATGGTCCCGGCCGATCAGCTCGAAGCACCGCCGTCCATCGGCTTCCGACGGCGAGAGCCCCAGAAATTCATAACCGGCCCGGTTGTAAAACAAAATGGCGTGGTCCGGCTTCTGGAGGGCGACCACATCGGGAAGCCCGTCGATGAGGGTCCGGAGCAGCCGCATTCCCTCCCGCAGTTCACGGGTCTGCGCTTTCACCTGGCGGTCGAGGAAGAGCTGGCGGTTGCGCAGGCTGCCCACGAAAAGGGCGACCAGGGCGGTCACCAGCAGCCCGGCCCCGGTCGTTACAGTGGACATCCGGAGGGCGCCGCCGGTATAAAAATCCGAAGTGGGATGCGTGGCCACGGCGTAAGCCCGGCCGAAAACGAACACGGGGCGGATGTTCACCCGATCGAATCGTTGCGGGCAGCCGCCGTTCGCGTCGGCGGGAGGATGCGGACAATGGGCGTCGGAAAAAGCGGCCAGAAGTCGGGGAGGGCCGTCGTCGGACAGGGCGATCAGGTGGGCCCCGGTCTGGCGGTCCCCGGTATCGCTCTCTCCGGCGGCCCGTTCCAGAAGGGTGGGAAGCCGGATCGCCGCCAGGGTGAATCCGCGAAGTGTTCTCCCGGGGTCGGTCCTTTCGGGGCCGATGGCCATACCGGCGAAGACCGGGTGGAAGACCAGAATGGACTGTTGCCGATCCGGTTCCTGAACCAGGTCGATGGGGTCGGAGGCCGTGGGAAGCCCGGTGAGGGCGGCGGACGCCAGGGCGGCCCGGCTCACGGGTTCCGATCCCAGATCGAAGCCCAGGGCCGTTCGGTTGTCCTCCAGAGGCTCGACAAAACAGACCGGATAGCAGGCCGACGGGGTTTCCGGGTCCGGCGCCATGGGAACCCATCCATAAGCCTGGACCGCGTCCATCCCGGCGGCGGGGGCTGCAAGCCGGCTGAATTCCGCCTGATCCACAGGATGGCTGGCCTCGAAAAACCGGCCCAGGAGGGCGACATTCTTTTTAATGGCGAACATTTCATGGCGGATCTGTTCAAAACGGGTGGATGCCAGCCGGTTGAAACGGTTTGTCGCTTCCCGGTTTTCCGCTTCGGCGATCAGAAAGGTCGCGGCCGCGGTCAGGGCCAGGCCGAGGATCGCCGCCATGGCGGTTTCCAGATGCCGGAGCCGGCTGCGGGCCGGGTCCGGCATCCGCTCCCGCCGGCGGTAGAGAGCGATGGCCCCCAGGAGGGACAGCAGCAGGGCCAGGGTGCATCCGATGGTCAGAAGACGGAGCCGGGCGATGCGGGTTTCGATCTCCGGATAGGACCGATCCACGGCCACTACCACCAGCACCCGGCCGGTGCGCGGTTCAACAACCGGCGCAAAGGCGGTGAGGAACGTGCCGAAAGGGGTCGTGCGGGGGCCGATGATCGCCGGCGTTCCGGCATGGAAGACGGGCGCCAGTTCCGGAGGCGGGTTTTTGAGGGCCCGGCCCAAAGCGATCTGGAACGGCGCGTTGACCGTCAATGCGGCGGGCCCCCGAACCATCTCTTCCCCCTGGAGAGAGAAGGTGCAGATCCGCTGCAGTCCCCGGTAGCGGGCATAGGCGACCAGTCCGCCCTGAATCCGCTCGAAAACGGGCGTTCCCCGGTCCGCCGGGGTAAAGGTCAGCGACTTGATCCGGTCGGGCGACAGGGTGCGGGCCACCGCCGCGGCCTGTTGCAGCAGTTCCCGGCGCGCCTGGGCGTCAATGCCCCGGCTCCGCCATTCCACGGCGCCCCATCCCAGACCGGCGATCAGGATGAAGGCCATGGCCACCACCCCCCAGCGGACCCATGACGTCCGGGATGCCCGGGAGCGGGCCGTCTGCCGGTGCAGCCAGATGCCCGTCATGGCCCCCACTGCGCACAGGGCCCGGACAAGCTGAATGGGAAATCCGGCGGCGGCTGAAAAAGCGTCGTGGTTCAGCCAGTCGGCCGGCGGGAAGGGGGCGGCGGGCACAATGAGCCCTGTGGCCGGGGCGTACAGCAACAGGGCGACCGCCGCCAGCCGCGTTCCGATCCGGGAACCGGCCCCGTTGCCGCCGCCGGGGATCCGGAAAAGCGCCAGGCCGGCCATCAGGGCCCCGGGCAGGCCCAGGCTGTAACGGAAAGCGACGTTAAGCCCGTTCATGCTGCCGGAAAAGACGCCCAGGAGGCCCAGAAGCGCCAGGGCCGGGACCAGCCAGGAGCCCAGGACATTCCGGGCCGCCGGGCCTGCGTCGCGGCGCAACCCCCGCCGGCCGAATTCCATCAGGGCCATGAAGGAAACCGTCATCATCCCCAGCCGGACCGCCTGGAAAACGGGGGCGTCCCCCAGGCTCAGGGCCAGCAGATCGAGCCATTCGGAGAACCCGTGAAGCCATCCGAACAGGCACAGCCATCGCCACGGACGGTCTCCGGACCGCTCTGTTGTCATGTCATGACAGACAATGGCCAGCAGGATGAAGGACAATCCGTAGATAAAGAAGATGTAATCCATGCTACCCGTCCAGGGTCTGCCGGATTTTTCGGGCGAGGTCGTTCACTGAGAAAGGTTTCTGGATAAAGTGGATCCCCTCGCCGAGCACGCCGTGGTGGGCGATGACGTTTTCGGTGTAGCCGGACATGAAAAGCACCTTCACCTCCGGATAGACGGCGGCGACTTTTTCCGACAGCGCCATGCCGTCCATGTCGGGCATGACCACGTCGGTGAGCAGCAGATGGACCGGGCCCCGGCGATCTTTCAGGCGTCCAAGGGCCTCCCGGCCCGTGGATGCGGCGATCACCGCGTATCCCTGACGTTCCAGCACCCGGCAGGCCAGGTCGCGCACCATCTCGTTGTCTTCCGCCACCAGGACGGTCTCCACGCCCCCGGTCTTTTCCGGATGCGTTTGCAGCGCCTCGACGGACATTGCCGGTTCTCCCACGGCGGGGAGGTAGACTTTGAAGGTCGTCCCCTTGCCGGGTTCGGAGTAGAGCCAGATATTGCCGCCGTGTTGTTTGACGATGCCGTAGACCGTGGCCAGTCCCAGGCCGGTGCCCATGTCCGCCTTGGTGGTGAAAAAGGGTTCGAAGATGTGCTGCTGGGTTTCCGGGTCCATGCCGGACCCGGTGTCTGAAATGGCCAGCATCACATAATGCCCGGGTCTGGCGCCGGTATGGGTTTCGCAGTAGGTCTCGTCCAGATGGGTGCGGGTCACTTCGATGGTCAATGCGCCGCCGTCGGGCATGGCGTCCTGGGCGTTGACGGTCAGGTTCATGAGCACCTGACCCAGTTGGCCCGCATCGGCCTCCACGGCGCATGAGGCCGGACTGAGAAACGTTTCCAGGGCGATGTTTTCCCGAAGGGTCCGGCGCAGCAGCTTTTTGATGTCCCGGACGATCTGCCGGAGGTCCAGAACCCTGACCTCCAGAAGCTGCTTGCGACCGAAGGCCAGAAGCTGCCGGACCAGATCCCGGGCCCCTTCTGCGGCCCTGAGAATCTGTTCGACCTTCCGCCGCGGTTCTTCCGATGCGGCCAGGTCCTCCAGCAGCAGGTCGGCATAGCCGAGGATCGGGGCCAGGAGGTTGTTCAGGTCGTGGGCCACGCCGGCGGCCAACCGTCCCACCGACTCCAGACGCTGGGACTGCCGGAATTGTTCCTCCAGCTTCAATTCTCTGGTGATGTCTTTTTTCACGGCCACGAACCGTTCGATTTTCCCCTTCTCGTCTTTGACCGGCGTAATGGAGCACTCCTCGGTAAACAGCGCGCCGTCTTTCCGCTTGTTGATCATCCGTCCCGACCATTTTTTGCCGGCGGAGATGGTGGACCAGAGATCCTGATAAAAAGCAGCGTCCTGACGGCCGCTTTTGAGGATTCGGGGATTCTCCCCGACGGCTTCGCGGCGGGCATAGCCGGTGACCCGTTCAAAGGAAGGGTTGACATATTCGATGGCGCCGTCGGGATCAGTGATGACCACCGCTTCGGAGGTCTGATGGACGGCCTCGGCCAGACGGCGGCGTTCTTCATCGGCCTGTTTCCGTTCGGTGACTTTCCAGACCGCATCCATGAGAAGGGTCAACTGGAGCACATCGGCATCGTCGTAATCGCTTTCTTTGTTCCCCACGCCCACCACGGCGGTGATCCGGTTGTCGATCAAAACCGGGATGGTCATATACTTGTACAAGGCCACATGACCGTCGGGATATCCTTTTTTCAAGGGGTTGGGCGCCTGGAAGTCGTTGACCACGATGGGCCGCCGCTGACGGACTGCTTCACCCCAGATGCCGGTCTGGTCTACAAGGTAGATCTGGGACGGATTGTCAACGCGGCATTCCTTCATGACGTCCCTTGACCAGGAGTTGAGGGTGAAACGTCGCTTTTCTTCGTCGTAATGGTAGATATAGCCGGCCTTGCTCCGGGTGAGCCGGATGGCCTGGTCCAGGGCGTAGTCCAGCAGATCCTGGGTGCTGTCGGTTTCGTACTGGGAGATGTCGAAGAGGCTTTGCAGGCGCGCCTGGTTGAGCCGAATCTCCTCTTCGGCCCGAATCCGATCGGTAATGTCCCGGGCGCAGGCGTAGATGGTGTTGCCGATGGGGAAGGAGCGCCATTCGATCCACCGGTAGCCGCCGTTTTTGTGGCGGTACCGGTTGGTGAAATTGAGAATCGGATTCTGCTCGGTCAAGGTGGCCATGGCGTTCATGGTGGGGGCCGCATCGTCCGGGTGGATGAAATCGAAAAAGGAGGTCCCTTCCATCTCCTCCAGACGGTATCCCATGGCCCGTTCCCATTCAGGGTTCAATCGCCGGAAACGGCCGTCGGTGTCGGCGATGGCCAGAAGATCGAGGCTGCTGGAGAAAAAGGCGTCGAGTTCAAGGGTTTTTTGTTTCAGGGCCTCTTCGATCCGTTTCCGTTCCGAAATATCGGTGGAGATCCCGCAAAACCCCATGGGCCGTCCGTCCTCGTCGAACATGGTCTGGACCCGGGCGTCGAGGATCAACGGGTTGCCGTCGGCGTCGAAATTGACCACGTCGCCCCGCCAGCTTCCTTCCCTCCGGACCGTTTCCATGATCTCCTCCTGGGCGACCCCCTGGCCCGGATCTTCCCCGAAGGCCTTGATCGATCGACCGATAAGGGCGGCCCTGGGACGTCCCAGGAGCCGGCATTCGGCGTCGTTGACGTAGGTGATCCGGCCCTCCAGGTCGGTGGCCGCCACCAGGTCCCGGATCTGATTCAGAATCATGGCCTGGAACCGCAATTCTTCCCGTCTTCGGTATTCCTCGGTCACATCCCGAAAAACCAGGACCACGCCGGCGAGGGTTCCGTCCTTCCGCCGCATTGGAGCGGCGCTGTCGGCGATCTGGCGCTGGGCGCCGTCCCGAGCGGTCAGGGCGGTGTGGTTGGCCATGCCCACCACCTTGCCTTCCCGCAGGACCCGATCCACCGGGTTTTCCGCCGGTTCGCCGGTGCGGCTGTTGCAAATGACGAAAACCTCCGACAGGGGACGGCCCCGGACTTCCGTCTCGGTCCATCCGGTCAGGGCCTCTGCGACGGGGTTCATGTAGACGATGACGCCTTCAGCATCGGTGGCGATGACGCCGTCGCCGATGGAGCGCAGGGTGGTGGCCAGGTTTTCCCGGCTTTCCCGAAGCGCCGCCTCGGAGCGCCGCAGCTCGGTGATATCGATCCCCACGGCCCAGGAGACGCCGGGGCCGTAAGACAGTTCCGGGGGAAGATTCGACCACGCCACATTCCGAAAAGAGCCGTCCCGTGCCGTCAGCACGACTTCCTTGTCGCGGTAGCCGTAATCCGACGCCTGCCATTCCCGGTGCAGCGCTTCCCGGTACTCCGGATCGGGGTAGAGCCGGGCCATGGCCGAGGGATCGTCCAGGATTTCTTCTCTGGCATATCCGGTGACCGCTTCGCATTTCCGGTTCCAGAAAACGACGCGGGCGTCACGGGTGACGGCATTGATCAGGACCGGCATGTTTTCGGCCAGCAGCCGGAAACGGGCTTCGCGCCGGCGCAGTTGATTCTTTTCCTGCTCCCGGTCGGCAATGCCCCGGCCCCTGTCGCTGATGTCCGGAAATCGTTTTTGCGCGTCGTGGACGGAGAGGGCGTCGGAAGGCGAATCGGCGGGGATCCGGTACCGGCGTCGGCTTTGCCCGTCATCGGATTCCGCTTTTTTCAGGGCGTCCCTCAAGGCGTCGTTCCGGCTTTCCAGTTCCGCCTGGCGGCGGCTCAGTTCCATCACCAGGGAACGGATCTCCTCGGGGGAGGTCGCCGCCAAGTCTTCGGACGATTTCCGAATCATCTCATCGGCGCGCTCACGCAGTTTTTGTGACATTTCGATCTCTTTTCTCATGGCCACGCCTGTGTCCGGTCAGAGGGGCGAAGAGAGGGCGTGCGCAATGATGAAAACCAACTTTTCCGCATACCCCCCTTATACAATGTCTGATGCAAAAAGGCAAAGCAATGATATGCCGCACAGCGCACAAGAACAGTGTCGAAGGATGCGACGCAGCAGATCGGAATGAGCTTGAACAGGGTGTAAAACGCGCTGGGGTCTTAAGGCGTCACGACTTCCGCCTTGATGATTTTGATCGGCTCTTTGGGCACATCTCCGTGACCGGCCCGGTTGCCCGTGGGAACGCCCTTGATTTTGTTGACCACGCCGTGCCCCTTGGCCACTTTGCCGAAGACCGTGTATCCCCATCCGTCCGGCGTCTTGGACCGGTGATCTAAGAAATCGTTTTTTTTGACGTTGATGAAAAACTGGGCCGAGGCGCTGTGGGGGTCCTGGGTCCGGGCCATGGCCACGGTGTACGCATCGTTTTTCAGCCCGTTGTCGGCTTCGTTTTCAATGGGATCACCGCTGGGTTTCTGCTGCATGTCTTCGGTGAATCCGCCGCCCTGAACCATGAAGCCGTCGATGACCCGGTGAAAGATGACGCCGTCGTAGTGGCCGGCATTCACATACTCGAGGAAATTGGCGGTGGTTTTGGGGGCTTCCTTTTCGTAGAGTTCCAGGAGGATGTCGCCCATGCTCGTTTCTAATTTTACCATTCGGATCGGTCCTTTCCGTTGATGAAACTGGCTGGTTTGAGTTTCGATGTTCTGTGAAATCATAAAACAGGCACCATAATGGATTTTTCGATGAAAGTAAAACCCAAATCGCCGGATTCCGTAGAAGATCATTGCAGGGCTTTTTACAGCGTGGTACAGTTTTCCCATTTTGCAGGTTTGATAGCCGGAATCGGTTTTGAGCCGGTGTTATGGGTTCAGCTTCGGAAAATTCACTCCGGAGCGGGCGTTTTGCTCAAAAAGGCGCAAGGAAATGGATGCGAAACAGACTGCGGGGCAGTGTTCGCCCGAAGACGGTCTCTCCCGGCGCGTGGATCTGCCGGTCACGGATTACACCCGGGCCCTTTCCCTTCAGCGACGGATCGTCGCCGCCAGAAAAGCGGGGCGATGGATGCAGGATGTGGCGCTGGTCCTGGAACATTTTCCGGTCTTCACCCTGGGTCGCAACGGCGGCCGGGAGAACCTCGTCGTCTCCGAGGAATTTCTGAAGCAGCGGTCCATTCAGGTGGTCCAGATCGAGCGGGGGGGCAATATCACCTTCCACGGCCCCGGCCAGTTGGTGGTTTATCCGATTCTGGATCTGAACCGATCCGGGCTGGGGGTCCGGGCCTATGTGGGCGGACTGGAGGAGGCCATGATCCGGACGGCGGCCGACTGGGGGCTTGACGCATCGGGAGACGACGCCAACCGGGGCGTGTGGATCGGGGGCAAAAAACTGGGCAGCATCGGGGTGGCGGTCACCCGGGGCATCAGCTTCCACGGCCTGGCCTTCAATGTCAATCTGTCCCTGGAGCCCTTTTCCTGGATCAACCCCTGCGGCATCCGGGACTGCCGGATGACGTCTCTGATGGTGGAACTGTCGCGGAAAATCCCCATGGCCGAAGTTCGGGAGGCCATGGCCGGCCACCTGGCCGATATTTTCGGCATCCAATGGCAGGCGATGGACTTGGCGTCTCTGGAAAACCGGCTTGACGAACTCGAAACGAATTAGGAAACCCCCATGAATGATCCCAAGCAACGATCCACCCGCCCCCGAAAGCCCAAATGGCTCACCCGGAAACTGCCCACGGCGCCGGAATACGAACAGGTCAGGGCGCTTATCCGGGACGGCCGGCTCCATACCGTCTGCCAGGAGGCCCACTGCCCCAACCAGTTCGAGTGCTTTTCAAAGCGGAC
>JAABTD010000002.1 GCA_011390065.1 Desulfobacteraceae bacterium | reverse complement strand
AGAGAACCAGCGACCGACCTTCTTCCTGGGCAACGGCCCCGGCTTTCTGGCGGAGCACTGTCACCAGCAGCCCGGAATTTTCCTCTCCCGGCAGCAATTGGGCGTGGATCATGGGGCCGAACCGGGTGTCGGAAAGATGCCAGTGGCCGCACATCCGATCGGGGAAATCGATGGCCTCTGCCGGACATTTGACCACGCACAGATTGCACCCCTCGCAACGGAGAGGGTCAATCCGCGGCCCGGCATCGCTTCGGACAACAGCGTCGAAACGGCACAATTCGGCGCACAAACCGCAATCTTCGCATTTTTCAGCGTCGATGACGGCCTCGTGTCCGGAGATAAACTCTTCCGTGACCTGCCGGGTCGGATCCAGCAGCAGGTGGAGGTCCGGGGCATCCACATCCAGATCACAGATGATCGGTCGGTCGCCCGAGGCGTGGCTCAGATGAGCGAAGGCCGCCGTCAGGGTTGTTTTGCCGGTGCCGCCTTTGCCGCTGATGACAAGGATTTCAGGCATGAAACGCCTCCTTCCGGGCGACGTCCGAAGACGCCAGTTCCCTGATTCCGCCGGCCAGATCGGTGAAAATGTGTCTGAACCGGTCGGAAATTTCGGAGATGATCCGTCCCCGGGAGTAAGCTTCGGCAATGGTCCGGTCATAGGGGATCTCCGCCAGGATCGGCAGGCCGGCGTCCCGGCACTGGGCGTAGACCGCATCCTCTCCCAGTCCGGCGCGGTTGACGACAACGCCCATGGGTTTGCCGATGTTCTTGAAGGCCTGGTGGGCCAGGGCCAGGTCGTAACACCCGAAGGGGGTGGGCTCGGTCACCAGGACGATGACGTCGGCGTCCATCACGGCGTTGACGGCCGGGCAACTGACCCCGGGGGGTGCATCGATGATGGCGTCGGCGCCGGTTTCGGCCAGGCGGTCTTTCAACCGGACTTTGACATGGCGCATCAGGGGCGGGCTCATGGCCTCGCCGACCCGCAACCGGCCCATGAGGAATTCGGGCCCGGCGGTCCGGCCCCACAGGATGTCGCCCAGGAGTCGTTTGCCGTAAGAAATGACGTCCTCCGGGCAGACGGCCTTGCAGGCGCCGCACCCGTGGCACATTTCCGGAAACGTGAGAATGACATCCCCCATCACGCTGATGGCCTTAAACTGACAGACATCGGAACAGGCCCTGCAGAGGGTGCAGTTTTCCTCGTCCACTTCGGGGACGTCCATGTGGGCCGGTTCCTGACCGGTGATTTCGGGTTTGAGAAATAAGTGGAGGTTGGGTTCCTCCACGTCGAGGTCCACGGCGATCACCGGCGGCGACCAGACGCCGGCCAGGGATGCCGAAACGGTGGTCTTGCCGGCGCCGCCTTTTCCACTGGCGATGGCGACGATCATCTGCCGCGCCCCCGGCTGTTCGGCGCTGAGGCGACATTGATGCGGCCGTCTTTGTATCGGGCGACGGCCTCTCGCACCGTCATGCTTTCAATGTTCTGGACAATGGCAATGCCTGCTGCGGACAGGGCCTGGAACGCTTTGGGACCGACATAACCGGTTAACAGCACTTTGGCGCCGCCTCCGGCAACGGTTTCGGCCGCCTGGATGCCGGCGCCCCTGGGCATGGTCTGGGCCGCGCCGTTATCCCGATATTCCGTTTCCAGGGTTGCCGGGTCGACAATGACGAATCCGGCTGCCCGTCCGAAACGGGGATCGACCGCGTCGTCAAGGGACGGGCCTTCGCTGGTGATGGCAATTTTTTGCATTCTTTTGGCTCCTTAACCTGATTATATCAAGATAAAGCACTATATAATGAGTATATGCTTGGAAGGAAATGTAATCGCAATCCCCGCCGGTGTCAAGACGTAGATTGTGAGAATATGATATTTATTTTTTTGATGGCGGCGTATTTGCCATTTATGCCGGAACTGAATATCGTGGAGCGAACAATGGTTCGGTCTTGGGGTTCGGTCTTGAGGTTTGGTTTTGAAATGAATTTGCAAAGGATGATCATGATATGAAATTACCATTTGAACGTGCGAAATTGAGTGTGAAGTTGCTGGCGGGGTTTTCAGTGGTGTTGCTGTTGACGGCGGTCGTTGCCGCAGTGGGGTATCGGGGACTGGACCGCGTGATTCATGGGGTCGAAAAACGCGATGCCGCCGGCGAAATGGCGGCCGCCATGACCGACGCGCGCCTGGAGGAGTTGCAGTTCATCATTGGGGATGATCCGGTCCATGTCCGGAACGTGAACCGGGAGTTGGCGGATATCGTCGATCGGGCCCGATCCGCCAGGAAGGGGTTCCGGAACAGCGGGGATCGAACCCGGATGGATCGGGTGATCGCCCAGGTTGACGCGTACCGATCCGCCTTCAATGAGTATGTGTCTCTCAATGAAGAGCGGAAAACAACCCAGGCGGAGATGGATCAACGCGCCGGGATCGCCCTTTCCATGGCCGAGGCCATTGGCGTGGACCAGAAGGCGCAGCTGGCCCGGCAACGGGAAGACGCCGGCGCCCGCATGGTGCGCCGGATCCATCAGACAAAAATCGCCGACAGCATTATGAAGCAGTTCATGAACACCCGGCTGGATGAGAAGGCGTTTCTGATGTCCGGTGGACAATCCCAATGGGCCGACGCCGCGGCTGAGGGGATCGGGGAGACCATCAACAGGGTCGAGGCGCTCAAGGCGGCATCGGAGCATCCGAGCCGGATTGCCCAGGCGGAAACCATTCGCGGCTGGGTGGCGGCATATCGAAACGAGTTTGAACAGGTGGTCGATCTGACCCGCCGGCAGGCGGGGGACAAGGCGGCCATGACGGCCGCCTCCACGGCCTTGTACGATGAAATCGAGAAGATCGCGCGTGGGCTGAAAGTCGAAGTGTCCAAGAGCAAAGCCCCGGGAGGAGCGGGTGCGGATGCCGCCCGGAGATCGATGGATGTAAAGCTCGCCATGCTTTTGGATATCACCGAGGCCATGCGCTATTTCTTCCAGGCCCTTCAGGCGGAAAAGGAATTCATCGCCGCCAGCGGCGATGATAGCTGGGAAGATCAATTCCGGCTGCATTTCGACGCAGTGAAGTCTCGTTTTTACCTCATTAAAATAAACGCGGCCGTGGGCAAAACCGACTGGACTCTCAACCGGCTGGACGGGATACTGACGGGCATCGACGCCTATGGAGCGGCTTTTGACGCTTTTGCGGCCCGCTTCCGGGAGCGGGAGGAGAGCCTGGCGTCCATGAAAGCCCAAGCGTCCCTGGCCATGGATCAGGTCGCCTATATCCAGGCGGAACAGCAGGACCGGTTGTTGCTGGCGCATCAGCGGGGAACCCGGTTTCTGAGTAAAAAAATGGTGCTGGTCAACCATGCCGATGCGATCATCCGGTCTTTTCAATCAGCGCGCACCGAGGAGAAGGACTACATTCTGTCGGACGGTGATCCGGAACTTAAAGTCCAGGTCCAGAAACGAATGGACGAAATCCTGAGCTTCGCTTCGGAGATGGGCAGACAAGCCGATGACGACCAGAACCAGGCCCGGGTCGAGGAGGTGGTCGGGTCGGTAACCGCTTACGGGAAGGCTTTTTCCGATTTCAGCGGCCTGATGGCGCGCCAGGATAGGGCCGGCAAGGCCATGGCCGCCGCCGCCGAGGCGGCCCGGGAAGCGAGCCGATCCGTGCGCGCGGAACAACAACAGATCATGACCGCTTCGGTCGCCTGGTCCCGACGCGTCATGGCCGCCGCCGCCGGCGGCTGCATTCTCCTGGGCCTGTTGATGTCGTGGGGCATCTCCGCCGCCGTCAGCCGTCCCCTGAAGCGGGTCATAGAAAACTTGGGGGCGGTCTCGGAAGGGGTTGCCGCCATGGCGGGGCAGGTATCCTCCGGCAGTCAGTCCCTTTCCCAGGTCGCTTCAGATCAGGCCGCATCCATGGAGGAGACGTTTTCAGCCCTTGAGGGGATGAACGCCATGAGTGCCGATACGTCGGCGCTGACGCAGGGCGTTTCGGTTTTGATGATGGAAAATATCGAAAAATCAGCCGATTCTCTGAAATCCATGGTCTCTCTCACTCAGGAGATGGGTCGGATCGAATCGGACAGCGCCGATATGGGTCAGATCATCGACGCCATCAACGACATCGCCTTCCAGACCAAGCTGCTGGGGCTGAACGCGGCCATCGAAGCGGCCCGGGCCGGCGGAATCGGATCGGGATTCGCCGTCGTGGCGGAAGAAGTGCGGAACCTGGCCATGCGCGCGGGCGATGCGTCGGAGCAGACCCGGAATCTGCTGGAAACCAATATCCGGCGTTTTTCCAGCGCTTCAGCTTCCATTCGGCTCATCAACGAGCGCTTTGAAGGCATCATCGAATCCGCCACGCTCATCGGAGAGAAAACCGCCGCGATTACCGACGCCAGTCAATCGGTCTCCGACGGCCTCGGCCAAGTGGCAACCGCGTCGAGGGAAGTCGACCGGATGACCCAGACCCTGGCCGCCAATGCCGAAGAATCCGCCGCGTCATCAGAGGAATTGGCCGCCCAGGCGGAGACCATTCAGTTGATGGTGGGGGAATTGGCGGTGCTGGCGGGAGGCGGGAAGCGATCGGGCGGACCCGCGCCAGCGGGAGAGGGGCAGGATGAGACAGAATCATCTTGACAACGCCCCCGACCCTGTGAAAAACTTGGGATGTCATCTGCCGACCGGACGGTAGGCCATTGCCATTGTCACGCCAGGAGCCGCTCCATGCCCGCCACGAAAATGAAAGCGACCATCAAGTCCGTCGCGACCGATCTGTTCTACCGCAAAGGATATTACGCCACCGCCATCAGCGACATCGCCCGGGGCAGCGGCATCCAGAAGGCCAGCATCTATTATCATTATGCGAGCAAAGAGGACCTGCTTTTTTCCATCCTGGAGACGACCATGGATGATCTCACGGTTTATATCCGCGAGACCCTGGAAGGGGTGTCGGATGTGGAAGAGCGGCTGCGGGTGGCGATCCGGGGGCATGTGGGGTTTCACCTGACCCGGCAGAAAGAGAACTTCATCGCCAACAGTGAGCTGCGGGGGTTGTCTTCGCAGAATTTCCGGGCCATTGTCCGGATGCGGGATGCCTACGAACGGATCTTCCAGGACCTGATTCGCCGGGGGATCGACGACGGCGCCTTCGCAGTGGTCGATGTGAAGATTCTCTCCTACGCTATCCTGACGCTCTGCACCGCCGGCGCCTCATGGTTCAAGCCGGATGGACGGCTGAATGTGGATGAGATTGCCCTCATCTATGAAAACTTCATCATCAGCGGGCTCAAACAGGCGGAGGGTGCGGTGCTGAGGCCGCCAGTGGCCGCCTTAAGCGGATGATGGTTTTTCTCTTGACATTCCGGTTCCGGCAGGTCCATAACAAAAAACCAGTTGCCTAACGACCGGTCGGTAAGCGCTGCTTGCCGATCCCTGAAATCATTGAAGGAGGCGCCGTGGATTTTGATCTAACCAAAGAACAGGAGATGATCCGCAAAGAGGTTCGCAAATTCGCCCAGAGCGAGATATTGCCGGTGGCCATAGAACTGGACGAAGAAGAGCGGTTTTCAGCGGAATTGACCCAAAAAATGGGGGAGATCGGCCTGTTCGGCATGTTCGTGTCGGAAAAATATGACGGCCAGGGCATGGACTACCTTTCCTATATTATTGCCGTGGAGGAGGTCGCCCGGATGGACGGCTCCCAAGCCGCCACTGTTGCGGCCGGCAACTCCCTGGGCATCGGTCCGCTTTATTATTTCGGCAGTGAGGCGCAGAAGAAAAAATACCTGCCCCCCCTTTGCCGGGGCGAAGCCCTGTGGGGATTCGGTCTCACCGAACCCACCGCCGGTTCCGATGCCGGCGGATCCAAAACCACAGCGGTCAGGGACGGCAACGAGTGGGTGATCAACGGCTCCAAGATCTTCATCACCAACGCCGCCTGCGAGATGACGCTGGGCGTGACCGTCCAGGCGATCACGGGAACCCGTCCCAACGGCAAGCCGGAGTACACCTGCTTCATCGTGGAACCCGGCATGAAGGGGTTCAAGCAGGTGGCGATGCACGGCAAAATGATGTGGCGCTCTTCCAACACCGCCGAACTGTATTTCGACGATGTCCGGGTTCCGGCCGAAAACATTCTGGGAAATCAGGGCGACGGTTTCCACCAGATGCTCAAGACCCTGGACGGCGGCCGGTTGTCCATCGGGGCCATGGGACTGGGCGGCGCCCAGGGCGCCTACGAGATGGCTTTGAAATACGCTAAAAAACGGGAGCAGTTCGGTCAGCCCATCAGCAAGTTCCAGGCGGTGGCCTTCAAGCTGGCCGACTGCGCCATGGAGATCGAATGCGCCCGGAATTTGCTTTACAAAGCCTGCTGGTTGCGCAACAATAACCGCCCCTTTGAAAGGGAAGCGGCCATGGGCAAGCTCTATTGCTCGGAACTCATGGGCCGCGTCGTCAATCATGCCGTCCAGATCCACGGCGGCTACGGATTGATGAAAGACTATCATGTGGAGCGGTTCTACCGCGATCAGAAGCTGCTGGACATCGGCGAAGGCACGTCCGAGGTCCAGCGGCTGGTCATTTCGAGATACATTGGATGTTAGGAGGACAAAAAAGCATGAAGTTACCACAGTTCACGGTTGGGGAGACCACGATCGGGCAATTGGTCGACACCGTAGCCGAGGAATTCGGGGACTGCAAAGCCGTGGAATACCACAAGCTGGGCATCAATTATAATTACCGCGAATTCCGGGGGGTCTGCAATGACGCGGCCAAGGGGTTCATGGCCCTGGGCATCGAAAAGGGCGAACACATCGCCATCTGGGCCAACAACGTGCCTCAATGGCTCTATACCCAGTTTTCCACCGGCAAGATGGGCGCCGTGCTGGTAACGGTCAACACCAACTACCGGTCCTTCGAGCTGGAATATTTGATGAAGCAGTCCGACGCCACCACCCTGTTGCTCATCGGCGGGATCCGGGACGAGGAAGACTATCTCCGGGTGATTTACGACGTCTGTCCGGAACTCAAGACCTGCGCGCCAGGCAAACTGGAAAGCGAACGGCTGCCCCTGCTGAAAAACGTCGTTTTTCTCGGGAAAGACCGCCATCCCGGCATGTTCAACTGGGACGACCTCATTGAAATGGGCAAATCCGTCACCGACGATCAGCTCAGGGCCCGTCAGAACTCCCTTGATCCTGACGATGTGATCAATATGCAATACACCTCCGGGACCACGGGATTTCCCAAGGGCGTCATGCTCACTCACACCAACATCATCGGCAACGCCAAGTCCCTCGCCGAGTGCATGAACCTGTCGGCCGGGGACAACCTCTGCATCCCGGTGCCGTTTTTCCACTGTTTTGGATGCGTGCTGGGAACCCTTACCTGCGTGGTTTCGGCCACGGCCATGTCGCCGGTGGCGGCGTTCAAACCCGAAGACGTGCTGGAAGCCGTCGAGGCCGGCAAGTGCACCGCCCTCCATGGCGTGCCCACCATGTTTATCGCCGAGCTGGAAGAAATGGAGAAAAAATCTTATGACACGTCCTCCTTGCGAACGGGCATCATGGCCGGTTCGCCGTGTCCCATCGAGGTGATGAAACAGGTGGTAAACCTTATGGGCGCGACGGAAATGACCATCGTCTACGGCCAGACCGAGGCCTCGCCGGGGATTACCCAGACCCGGCCCGATGATTCCCTGGAGCGCCGGGTTTCCACCGTGGGCCGGGCCCTGCCCAATGTTGAGGTCAAGATCGTCAACGAGGCCACCGGCGAAGAAGTGCCCCGGAACACCCAGGGCGAACTCTGCACCCGGGGCTATCATGTGATGAAGGGCTACTACAAGATGCCCGAAGCCACCGAAGCGGCCATCGATGAAGACGGTTGGCTCCACACCGGCGATTTGGCGATCATGGACGAGGACGACTACTGCCGGATCACCGGCCGGATCAAGGACATGATCATTCGGGGCGGCGAGAACATTTACCCCCGGGAAATCGAGGAATTTCTCTACACCCACCCCGATATCAAGGACGTTCAGGTAGTGGGGGTCCCGTCCCGCAAATACGGCGAAGAGGTGGCTGCGTTCATTCAAATGAAAAACGGCAAGCGGGCCGGCGATGAAGAGATGAGAGCATTTTGCAAAGACAAGATCGCATTTCACAAGATCCCCGCTTTTTTCCTGTTTGTGGAAGGCTATCCCACCACGGCCAGCGGCAAGATTCAGAAATACAAGCTGCGGGAGATGGCCACCCAGGAATTGGGCAGGGAATCGGATGCAACCATTCAAACCGCCTAGTAAGGAAGAACCCATGACCGACGACATGCTGCTGCGGGAAGAAACAGACGGGGTGGTCCTGCTGACCTTGAACCGACCCGAGGTGATGAATTCCTTCAATTTCGCCCTGCTCCATGCGCTTCGGGACGAAGTGGAGGGGCTCCGGTTCCGAACCGATGTCCGGGTTCTGATCATCACGGGCGCCGGTGAAAAGGCCTTCTGTTCCGGGGCGGATCTCAAGGAGCGGCGCACGCTGTCTCCCGAGCAGGTTAAGTTGTACATCTTCACCATTCGGAACCTGTTTTCGACCATCGAAAATTTGAACAAGCCGGTCATCGCGGGGGTCAACGGCGTGGCCCTGGGCGGGGGCACCGAACTGGCCCTGGCCAGCGACATCCGGATCGCTTCCAGCAACGCTTCCATGGGATTGACTGAAACCCGGTTGGCCATTATCCCCGGGGCCGGCGGCACCCAGCGGCTGCCGCGGCTGGTGGGAAGAGGAAAGGCCAAGGAGCTGATCTTCACCGGTCGGCGGGTGTCCGCCGACGAGGCCCTTTCCATCGGGCTGGTCAATCAGGTCTGCGAACCCGGAAGTCTCGTTGACAAATGCCGGGAAATGGCCGCCATGATCTGCGAGACCGGTCCCATCGCCATCGAACAAGTCAAATACGCCATCAACCACGGGATCGAAACGGACCTCAACACGGGGCTGGCCATCGAATCCAACGCCTACTGGGTCACCATCCCCACCGAGGATCGTCTGGAAGGACTGGCCGCCTTCCGGGAAAAACGGAAGCCGGTTTACAAAGGCAAATAGCAATTGCGGCGTTCGCGAATTCCGCCGAAACGCCCCCCATATCCACCAAAGGAGCGACATACTATGACGGAATACGATTACTGGAAGATTTTTCCGCGGATGCCGAAGAAGGTCACCATCGGCGACATCACGGTGCGGGACGGATTTCAGCACGAGGAGAAGTTCATCTCCACCCGGGCCAAGAAGTTCTATCTGGACGAACTGATCTTTGCCGGCTGCCGGAACATCGAAGTCACCAACCTGGGCAACCCTTACCTGATGCCCCAATTCGAGGACGCCGAAGAACTGCTGACCCATTTGCGCAGCGATCGGTTCAAAAACCGCTGCGCCAAGAAAGGGGTCGATTACAACGATATCACCCTGACGTGCATCACCATACGGGAAGGCGCGGTGGACCGGGCCATCCGGCTCAAGGAACAGGGGATCGGCCCCGACCGGATTCTGATGATGGTCTCCACAGAGGAAGCCCATCACTTCGCCAACTCCGGCGCCACCCTGCCCGAGTACTGGAAAGAGGCCGAGCGGTGCATCAAGAAATGCACGGACGCCGGCATCAAGATGTGCGGCACCGTCTCCACCATCTGGGGTTCTCCCATCGGCGGAGCCACGGATCTGAAGGATGCCATAGAGTTCACCAAACGGTGGCTGGAGATCGGCGCCCACGACATCGAACACGCCGATCATGACGGCAGCGCCTCGGCGCCGGAGGTTTACCGGTATTTTTCCATGATCCTGGACGAGATGCCGGACACCAGCCTCCACATCGCCCATTTCCACGAGACCAAGCGGGTGGCGTCGGCATCGGTGCTGGCGACCCTCCAGGCGGGCATCACGAATTTCGAAGCCACCCTGGGCGGCCTGGGCGGCCAGCCGGCCAACTTCCTGGACGACAGCCCCGTTCCGGGCACCGGTGAGTACTACTACGAAGACCCGCGTTATGTGGGACTGACGTGCCTTGAAGATATGCTGGTGCAGATCGACGAGATGGGCATCGAGCATGGCTGCGACGTGGATCGAATCCTGTGGCTGGGACGCCAGATGGAAAGAACCATCGGCCGGCGACTCCGATCCGAGGCGGCCATCAATGGCCGGACGCTCAAGGAAGGACATCCCAAATTCGCCCGTCCCGGCTTGAAGAAGATGAAGCAGAAGCTGGGGGAAGCGGCGGATCAGAAACTGCCCGAGGGGTGGGGGGCCAAAGCCATGCTGCCGGAGCAATACCGGCCCTAAACCGATAACCCTTCCGCGGCTGTCCGGAGGCGCTGTTCTCCGGACAGGTCCGCACCCATGTCAGGAGCCCATCATGGAACCCAAAAACCAGAAACCCCATATCAATGTTGATTATTTTGAAGACCTCACCGGCGACCTCACCGAGGGCAAATCATCGTCCGTGCCGGAGATCGGCAAGCGAATCCGAACCTTGAGGGAAGAACGGGGGCTCTCCCTGGAGGCCCTGGCCGAAGTGACCGGATACGGCGTGGATCTTCTCTCCCGCATTGAAACCAATGACGTTCAGCCCCAGCTGGGCACGGTGATGAAGCTCTCAAAGGCTTTGGACGGGGCCTTCGGCCGATTGATCTCCGGCGCCGGGGACAAACCTTACACCATCACCCGGAAAACGGAGCGGAAAAGCATTTCCCGTTCCACGACTCAGAAGGGGCAGCGACAGCTTTACACCTACAAGAGCCTGGCCCCGGACGTGAAGGGCCGCCACATGGAAGCCCTTATGGTGCAACTCGAAGAAAGCCCTGACGAGGAGACCTCTCTTCACGACGGTGAGGAGTTCATCTTCGTTCTGGAAGGGACGGCGCTGCTCAAAATCGGCGACGAGCGGTTCGAGCTGGAACCGGGCGACAGCGCCTATTATCTGTCCACCACGCCTCATTTGATCGCGGCCAAGGAAACGACCGCCACCATTCTGGCGGTGTTGTACGAAGGTTGACGCACACCAGCCAACATTAAAACAGGGAGGGAAAAACGATGGGCAAGCTGCTCTGGACGCCTTCCGGGGAGCGGGTTAAAGCGACCAACATGTATCGGTTCATGACCCGGATCAACGGCAAGTTCGGCAAGGACTTCAAATCCTACAGCGACCTGTATGCGTGGTCCGTGGAAAACATTCCCGATTTCTGGGCCGAGATGTGGGACTTCGCCGAAATTCAGGCGTCGGCGCCCTGTTCGGCGGTCATTGACGACGTCAACAAGATGCCCGGCGCCAGATGGTTCGGGGGCGCGAAACTTAATTTCGCTGAAAATCTGCTGCGGCATCGGGACGATCACACCGCCATCGCCTTCAAAGGGGAGGGCATGGCGCCCCGGTTTCTGACCTACAGGCAGCTGTATGATGAAGCGGCCCGCGTCGCCAAGTCGCTGCGGGATATGGGAATCGCGCCCGGCGACCGGGTCGTGGGGTTCATGCCCAACATGCCCGAGACCATCATTGCCATGCTGGCGGCCGCCAGCATTGGCGCCGCCTGGTCTTCCTGTTCGCCCGACTTCGGCATCAAAGGCGTCCTGGATCGGTTCGGCCAGATCCGTCCCCGTGTGCTGTTCACCGCCAACGGCTATTCCTTTAAAGGGAAGAAACTCGATTCTTTGGGCCGGATCGCCGACATCCTCAAGCAGATCGATTCCGTGGAAAAGGTGGTGGTGGTCCCCTACACCGAGGATGCGCCGGACGTCGGCAAGGTTCCCAACGCGGTGATGTACGACGATTTCAAGGCGTCCGAATCGGAGCTGGAGATCGAATTCGCCCAGCTTCCCT
Source organism: Desulfobacteraceae bacterium (assembly GCA_011390065.1). Classification (GTDB taxonomy): domain Bacteria; phylum Desulfobacterota; class Desulfobacteria; order Desulfobacterales; family JAABSP01; genus JAABTD01. The sequence goes on along the minus strand of JAABTD010000002.1, from coordinate 76,502 downwards.
TCGACCATCCTCTTTACATCATGTACTCTTCGGGCACTACCGGCCTGCCCAAATGCATGGTGCAGAGCGCCGGCGGCATCCTGATCCATCATCTTAAAGAGCTGATGCTCCACACCGATCTGACCCGGGACGATACGATCTTTTATTTCACCACCTGCGGATGGATGATGTGGAACTGGCTCACCTCTTCATTGGGGACCGGCGCGACCCTGGTCCTTTTCGACGGCAACCCCTTCCATCCCCACCCGGGGGCCCTGTGGGAAATGGCCCAGGACCTGAAGATCAGCGTGTTCGGGACCAGTGCGGGCTACTTGTCGGCTCTGGAAGCCGCCGGTGTGAAGCCCGGCAGGGAATACGATCTGAGCCCGCTGCGGGCTGTGCTTTCCACCGGATCGCCGCTTTCCATCGAAGGATTCGAGTTCGTTTACCGGGACATTAAGCAAGACCTCCAATTGGCCTCTATCTCCGGCGGCACCGACCTCAACGGCTGTTTCGCCCTGGGCAACCCCATGGGACCGGTCTATTCCGGAGAACTCCAGTGTCGGGGGCTGGCCATGGCGGTGGAAGCATTCAATGAAAACGGTGAGCCCGTCATCGGCGAGCAGGGCGAGCTGGTCTGCACCAAGCCGTTTCCCTCCATGCCCATCTATTTCTGGGATGATCCCGACGGCAAGAAATACCACGATGCCTATTTCGATGTCTATCCGGGGGTCTGGCGCCACGGCGACTATATTGAGATCAGCGAGCGCGGCGGCGTGACCATCTACGGCCGGTCCGACGCCACCCTCAATCCCGGCGGCGTGCGGATCGGCACCGCCGAAATCTACCGGCAGGTGGAGCAGCTCGACGAGATCGAGGACAGCCTGGTCATCGGCCAGCCATGGCAGAACGACGTCCGGGTGGCGCTCTTCGTTAAACTGATGCCGGGGTGCGAGCTGAATGACGATCTCAAAAACCGAATTCGATCCACCATCCGGAGCAACGCCTCGCCCCGTCATGTGCCGGCCAAGATCATCGAAGTTCCCGACATTCCCTACACCCTCAACATGAAGAAGGTGGAACTTGCGGTCAAGAAGGTGATCGAGGGAAAGACGGTGCTGAACAAGGATGCGCTCCGGAATCCGGAGGTGCTGGATTATTACGCTGATTTGAAGGAATTGCAGGAGGATTGAATGGATGAAAGTCCGCTTTACATTCTCGCCGAATATTGCTAAAAAACAGAGAATGGATCACCTTTGACGCCACACGGCGACGTCGCATCCAACAACCATTCTGATGAGCAAGGAGGCGTTTCATGTCAGTCATCACCATCTCCAGACAGTTCGGCGCCGGCGGAAAGACACTGGCCCAGAAAGTATCGGACAAGCTCAACTACAAGATCGCCCATGAAGAGGTCATCGAAAAGCTGGCGGAACAAGCCAAGGTGTCGTCCGACGTCGTGAGCGCTTTTGAAAACGAGGGGAGGGGATTGCTGACACGGGCCTCCAATTTCCTGACGCGGCAGCGGTTCATTGACCATGTCATGGATGAGAACCGGAATTACATGGACGGGGGGATCTACATCGATTTGCTCAACAAAATCCTTCCCGAAGTGGCCGACGAGGGAAACATGATCATCCTGGGGCGGGGCGCCCAGTTTGTTTTGAAGGGCCGGCCGGATACCTATCATGTGTTGCTGGTGGCGGAACGGGAGGATCGGATCCGGTTCATGCAGGACCAGTACGGGTTGTCCCCGGAAAAAGCCCGGGAGGCGGTGGACAAGCAGGGAGAAAGGCGGGAAGCGCTGATGCGCCTCTTCAAAAGAGGAGACTACGACGACGCCACCCATTACAACCTGGTGCTCAACCAGTCGAAAATGGACCTCGACATGGCGGCGGAACTGGTCTGCGAGATGGTGAATGGGGTTTAATATCCTTGCCGGTTCATCAACGCTTCGATTTCCTCTGCTTCCACGGGAATGCTCGCCATCAAGTCGACGGGCGCCCCTTCGGTGACGAGGATATCGTTTTCAATCCGGACCCCGATCCCCTCCTCCTTAATATATAGGCCCGGCTCGCAGGTGAAGACCATGCCAGGGGTGAATTCACGATGAAGATCCGCCACATCGTGGACATCGAGTCCCATGTGGTGAGACGCCCCGTGCATGTAAAATTTTTTGTACAATGGTGTTTCGGGGTCCTGATTTTTCACCTCTTCCGGGTTCAATAATCTCAGATCGATCAGTTCCTTTTCCATGAGCCGCCCCACGGCCTTGTGGTATTCCTTCAACGTATTCCCCGACCGCAGCAGGCCGATGGCCCCCCGCTGAACACGGAGCACCGCATCGTAGACCGCTCGCTGCCGGGGAGTGAACCGCCCGTCCACCGGCACGGTCCGGCTCAGATCCGACGCGTAATTGGCATATTCCGCTCCGAAATCCATCAGGACCAACTCGCTGTTTCGGCACTGCCGGTCATTTTTGACGTAGTGGAGTATGCAGGTGTTGGGACCGGAGGCGACAATCGGTTCGTAAGCCGGTCCCCGGGATCGATTGCGCAGAAACTCATGAAAGATCTCCGCTTCGATTTCAAACTCCCAGACGCCCGGTCGAATGAACCCAAGGAGCCTGCGGAAGGTTTTTTCGGTAATGGCGCACGCCTGGCGGATCAGATCCACTTCAATGGACGATTTGACAGCCCGCAGATGGCGCATGATGGGGGCCAGCCGCTCGTATTTGTGGAGGGGAAAGGCCGATTGGCACCATTTGATGAACCGGTCGTCCCGGGTTTGCACCGATACATCGGCCCGGAGGTGTTCGTTGGTGTTCAAATAGATGTGTTCGACCTCGCAGGCAAGGGAGCGGAAAACGCTCTCGAACTCCGATGTCCACAAGACCGTTTCGATGCCCGAGAGCCTGGATGCCTCTTCTTTGGTGTATTTGGGGCCTTCCCATGTGGCGATTTTTTCGCTCGTCTCCCTTAAAAAGAGGATTTCCCGATGCTTTTCGTTCCTTGCGTCAGGGCAGATGACCAGAATCGACTCCTCCTGATCGATGCCGCTCATGAAGAAAATATCGGTATTTTGAATGAACGACCGAACGCCGTCGGCGCTGGTGGGCATAATGTCGTTGGAATTGAAAACGGCCAGGGACCCGGGGTTCAGCCGGTTGACAAGCCGCTGGCGGTTGCGGATAAATAGATCTGGTTTAATGGGCGCGTATTTCATTTGATGGTTGCGGGCTTTCCTGGAAAAGGGTATTTTATGTTATGTCGAGGTGTTAATCTTAGGGGGCGGCGAGAGATGTGTCAAGCATCCATCTATGCAGGTGTTAAAATATTTGGGCGCGCTTGAAGCGGGTTTATGATCGAAGAAAGTAGCAACGGTGTTTCATGCAAAAATTGTTGAGCCCGAAAAACGATTTTGTATTCAAAATCTGGCCAAGGGCATACTATCGAAAGATGACAAAGGCGGGAAATGAACAATCCCCACGACCGATTTTGCAAGGAAACCCTGACCCGGAAGGAAAACGCGGTGTCGTTTTTCCGGGAATATTTGCCCGAAAACGTGGCCGGCCGGGCGGACTGGCGGACGCTTACAATTGTCAAGGAGACGTTCATTTCTCCGGCTTTGAAGGAGCGGTTCTCCGACCTCGTTTACACGGTTCGCGTCAAAGGATTGCTGGTATTTTTGTACCTGCTGTTTGAACACCAGTCCACCATCGACGCCCTGATGCCACTGCGGTTTTACCATTACATGGGCGGGATATGGGATTTGTTTTTAAAGCAGAATCCGGGCGCGACCAAGCTGCCGGAAATCGTCCCGATTTTGTTTTACCACGGAAAAACGACATGGAATATAAGTCCCAAGTTCGAGGACATGATCGTCGAGCCGGCGCTGATGCCGGATTGCAGGCCCAGGTTTGAACACCTCGTCCGGGATCTTTCGGCGTTTAGCGATTCGGAAATCAAGGGAAATGTTTCCATACGGCTTTTTCTGAGCGTCATGCGGCGGATATTTTCCCCGGATTTCAACGAACACCTCGACAAGATGCTGCCCTTGTTCGCCGAATTGTCGAAAAAACGGACGGGCATGCAATATCTTGAAACCGTCCTGCGGTACATTTATAATGTGCGTGACGACATTGATCCGGTGGAGACGGAAAAGAAACTTATTCAAGTTATTGATGAGGACAAAAAGGAGGGTGTTATGACCGTTGCGGAAAAATTGAGAAAAGAAGGTAGAAAGGAAGGCGCCATCTACGGCAAGATGGAAACTTACCAGGAACTTCTTGCAAGCGGGCTGTTGCCAAAAGACTTGGTTGAGCAAAAACTTGCGGAGCTGAACCAAAAGCTGGCGCAATTGACCGCAACAGACCCATCCGGCGTCGAGCAATGATGGATTTGACATTATGGCATACACGAATAAAATCAATACACCCCACGCCCAGTTTTTCAAGGAAACCTTTACCCGGAAGGAAAACGCCGTGTCCTTTTTCCGGGAATATCTTCCCAAAGACGTGGCGAGTGAGGCGGACTGGCGAACCCTTAAAATTACCAAAGACACGTTCATTTCCCTGAGACTGAGAGAACGGATGTCCGACAGTCTCTACACGGTTCGCATGAAAGGCTTGCTGGTCTTTTTATACCTGCTGTTTGAACACCAGTCCACCGTGGACGCCCTGATGCCGGTGCGGTTTCACGATCCCCCGGTTTGAGGACATGGTCGTTGAGCCGGCGTCGATAAGGGATTACACGTCCAGGTTTGAATACGTCGTCCGGGACCTTTCGGCGTTCAGCGACGCCGAGATTAAAGGAAACATCTTCATCCGGCTTTATCTGAGCGTGGTCCGGCGAATATTTTCCCCGGATTTTAGCCAACACCTTGACGGGATGCTGCCTTTGTTCGCCGAATTGTCGAGGAAACGGACGGGCATGCAATATCTTGAAACCGTCCTGCGATACATTTATAATGTGCGTGACGACATTGATCCGGAGGAGACGGAAAAAAAGCTTATCCAGGTCATTGATGAGGATAAAAAGGAGGGTGTTATGACCGTGGCGGAAAGATTGCGGCAAGAAGGGGAGATCCGAGGGGAAGTCCGTGGTAAAATAGAATTATGGCAAGAGCTTCTGGCAAGCGGTTTGCTGTCGAAAGACATCGCGGACCAAAAAATCGCCCAACTCAACCGGGAGCTGGAAAAATTGACCAGGGAGAGCGCGACTTATCCCGAGCACTGATAACGCCGCGAACAGGTCTGAACAGCGGTCGATCTTGACGCCTGGGGCGCCGTTGACGCTCCGGCCCGTTTCCCGATGGCGGACCATGGCCATGAGCACAAAAAAGGATTTTGCGTTTAGAGGCATTCGGATGTCGAAATTGTTGAGCCCAAAAGTCGATTATGTGTTCAAAAGGCTGTTGACCTGGGACGCTGAAATTTTAAAAGATCTCATCGACAGCGTCCTCGGGCGGCCGAACGGACGCCGGATTGCCACCGTTGAAATAAAAAACCCGAATATATCGCCGGAGGATATCGAAAAGAAATTTATCGTCCTGGATGTTCGGGCCGTTGACGACGCCGGGCGGGAATACGATGTTGAAATGCAGGTCCGGAAATACGAGAACTATCCAAAGAGAACCGTTTTTTACCTTTGCAAGATGTATGGCGACCAGTTGAAATCGGGAGACGATTACGCCGTGCTTCATCCGGTGATCGGCATCCATTTTTTGGACTACGCGCCGTTTCCATTGTCGGAGGCTGAGGATTTCCAGTATCGATTCGCGCTCCGGGATGTCCGGCATCCGGATTTGAGGTTCAACGACGACCTGTCCATGCATCTTTTCGATCTGCCCGCGATGGAAAGAATGACGCGGAGCGGGCGAGGCGACGATCTTTTGGAATGGCTGCGGTTTTTGAATCGCGCCCACGAGGAAGGAGATGAAACCATGCAGGAACATTACCAGAATCCGATGATCCATAAGGCCTACGACACGCTGAAAACTTTGAGCGCGGACGAAGAAACCCGCGAGCTGGCCGAAAAACGGGAAAAGGCGTTGAAAGACGAGGCCATGTTTTTGAACGAGGCAAAGAAAAGCGGTATTGAAGAGGGCCGGACGGAGGGCCGGAAGGAGGGCCGGAAGGAGGGCCGGAAGGAAGGCAAATGGGAAGCCATCGAATTGGGTTTGTACTTGAAATTCGGCGATAAAGCTATGGGATTGATGTCGAAAGTAAGGGAAATTGACGACTTGGGGCGGTTGGATATGATCGTGGAGGTGCTCAAGAGGACGAATGCGATTGGGAGCGTCGAAAAGGCCATCGGCCGTCAAACAGAATTGACGCCATAGACCGATGACCCGTAATGCATTCAATGTGTTGAAGGCCCTGAGCGCGGACGAAGAAACCCGCGAGCTGGCCGAACGAGCGGTCTGCTACCCCAGGGCATGGTGGAACAAAAAATCGCCCAACTGACCCGGGAGCTGGAAAAATTGACCTGGGAGAGCGCGACTTACCCCGAGCACTGATGATAAAGGCGGGAAATGAACAACCCCCACGACCGATTTTGCAAGGAAACCCTGACCCGGAAGGAAAACGCCGTCTCGTTTTTCCGGGAGTATTTGCCTGAAAACGCGACCCGGCTTTTTCTGAGCGTCCCGCGGCGGATATTTTCCCCGGTTTTCGGCAAACACGATAGGGTAAGCCGCGGATTTTTGCCGCAAGGCTGTTAAAATAACTTGACATGGAAACCGAGTGCTGTTAGCAATCCGAAAGGATTTGCATGGCAAAAAAGTATTGAATATTTGTTTGTTCTGGGTTATTACGGTTTAGAAAGAAACATGTGAATTGCAGAAAGGAGGTGAAGGAAAGAGCCCCGTTCGGGGCGAAGATCCGTTTTGGGTTTCTTATCAATGAGTTATTAGGTTGGTTTATCGATCAATTAAATGAAGGAGGAAAAGATGAAGAAGGCTGCTTTATTGGTTTTTGCGGCATTGCTGGTGTTCATGTTCACGGTGCCGGCTTTGGCGATGGAACATCAGTTCGGTGGGTATTGGCGGACGCGGTTTTATACCAACCAGAATTTCGACGGCAATGATCTGGAACCGCCTTCCGGGGATGAAACAGTCGTCGATACCAGAACCCGGTTGTACTATACGGCTGTTTTTCATGAAAACCTCAAATTCCGAAATGAATTCGAATTTGATGGAACCTGGGGCAGCGGCCGTGGCGCAAGAGGCGCCGCTGTAGGTGATGAAGGCACCTGGACGGATTTCGGAGCTGACGGCGCCAACCTGGAAATCAAAAAATCCTATGTGGATTTTGATCTTGGGCCGATCAACGCTCAAATCGGCGTTCATGGCGCCTGCCTTGCCAGAGGCTTCCTGTTCTGCGCGCCTGATTTTCCCGGCGCCACCATTTCATATAACGGCGATGGCTTTTCAGTGCCGTTTATATGGATGAGAGCCCATGAAGGCGGGGCAAGCAATAATGCAATGGATGTTGATTATTTCGGTTTGATGCCGAAATTCAGCTTCAACAACATCAGCATCAATCCTTACATCTTTTATGGTTATTCAGACAATGCAACCGATGCCCCAATGATCAACCCCTATGAAAATACCGCCCGGGGACCCAATTCATTTGAAGATCTGAATGTATTTTGGGCAGGTTTGGATCTGGATTTGAATTTTGATCCGGTTTCCATCTGGTTTACAGGCATCTATCAGGGCGGCGATGCGGATTATTTGTTCCGAAACGACTCCCTTGATTTCGAGGCCTGGTTGGGAGCGCTGGGTGCGAGCGTGAGCTTTGGAATGGGCGATATTCACGGTCAGGCGTTCTACGCTACCGGTGATGATAACCCGAATGATGGGAAGTTTGAAGGTTTCATGGGCATTGGCGAAGATGGTTTCGGTCAGAATTTCAACCAATCTTACTACTGGGCGGAAATTATGGGCATGGGCGTTTTCGACTGGGCCACCACCACCAACTCCCCCGGCGACGCCATTACCAATATCATGGCCGCCAACTTAGGCGCTACGGTCAAGCCGATGGACAAGCTGGCCATATCCCTGGATGTTTGGTACGCCAAACTCGCTGAAGAGGTCATTACGCTGACCGGCGCTGTGGAAGATGAGCTGGGAATTGAAGTGGACCTGAAAATCACCTACCAGCTGGTTGAAGGTCTGAATTTAGATGTCGTAGGCGCTTACCTGTTCGCGGGCGACGCCACTACCATGAACATCCCGACGATGCCGATCCCTACGAAATCGGTTCTCGGCTGTCCCTCAGCTTCTAAGGAAACACCTCCTTACATAGCTTAAATCGTTAAAAAGCCGGAAGCGGAAACGCTTCCGGCTTTTTGCGTTTTTGAACTGTGATTCGTGTGATTTTTGGGGTGGCTGTGGTATGATGTTGGGGTTCTGATTGACGAACTAGTTATGGAACGATGAAATGGGCCAATATGAGAAATTAGTGTTTAAGATTCTTCGCGGCGAAAGCGACGCCAATATCGCTTTTTCCGACGCCATTGCCCTTTTGCAACATTTCGGCTTTGAAATGCGCGTCAAAGGCGGCCATCACATTTTTCGCAAAGCGGGAATTGAAGAAAAGCTAAATCTGCAAAAGGAAGGCAATAAGGCGAAACCATATCAAGTCAAACAAATTCGGAATATTATATTGAAATATCGATTGGGGGCGAACAATGTCGAACAAATATGAAATCATCATCCACTGGAGCGATGAAGATGAAGCCTATATCGCGGAGGTCCCCGAACTCCAGGGATGCATGGCTCATGGCGACACCCGCGAGTCCGCGTTGGCGAATATCAAAACCGCCATGGAGCTATGGATTGAAACCGCCAGGGAATTCAACGATCCCATTCCCGAACCCAAAGGCCGCCGATTGCTTTATGCGTAAGAGAAGTTTAACAAAATCCACAATTCCTGCGTAATCCGCCATCGCTTGAGGCCATCGCGGTCGGAACAAGGGGGCGCGTCGCCCGTGCAAGATTACATACACTGCAAGCCGTTTTCATCCGGTTTCGTTGCCCATGCCTGCTAAAAAGGTTTTGTTGTTGGCGCTTCGGGTGGAAAAGCAACCGAGGTTTTAGAGACGTAAGGAATTGGCGCCCGAGAAACCGGTCGGAAGCGGAAACGCTTCCGGCTTTTTGCGTTTTTGAACTGTGATTCGTGTTATTTTTGGGATGGGCTGTGGTATACTTAGATATGTGGGATTCAACACACCTCTCCGCTGGACCCGCTTATTGTCGTCGCCAAGCGCCCGAACACATATAATAAACGGAAATATAACGAGGAGATTGATATGCCGGCATTGCAGACAGCTCATGCAATATACAAAGACGAGAAACTGATCTTTGCGGACAAAGACAATATCCCCGAGAACGGTGCTGAGGTAATCATCACTTTTATCAACAAGTCGAAGCCGGCCCCCGTGTTGGCGACAGACCCGATAAGAGATCTGCGAGGGCGAGGCAAGGGTGAAAAATTTGCAATTTGTATCGACAATAAAGGATACGAGGCTTCTCTTGAAATTGGCAAACTGTATCAGGTCATTCCCGATAAGGAAGCCGACAAGCACGGCTATATAAGGCTTATCGATGAGAGCGAGGAAGATTACGCTTTCAATGTGAGCCGTTTTCATGTGCTTTCGTTGCCTCCGCCTGTTGAAAAGGTTTTGTTGTCGGCGCTTCGGGTGGAAAAGACCGAGATTTTAGAGGTGTAAGAAATGGATGCCCGAAAAGCAGGAAGCGGAAACGCTTCCGGCTTTTTGCGTCTTTGATCTGTGATTGGTGTGATTTTTGAGATGGGGCTGTGATATGGTTGAAAATGCGCATGAAATCGGTCCAGATGTCAGCTAATCCTGAATGGCAAGCCATGCAGGTAAGAGAAATATTAAGCGAAATTCGCAACAAGGAACTCATTGCGGAAGGTCACTCTGTAAAGGTCAGGAAGAGGCTTGACAAACTTTACGGGCGTGGCAACTGGAAGAAAATGAAGGGCGTCGCCAAGGTGCGGCTATCGGACGGTTCCGTCAAACTGGCTGAAATCCACTGGTTTGAAGCCCACGGCATCGGAAAAAGAAACATCAAGGTAAAACATTATCTGTGAGGAGATTATGATAGATCATATTGACGGAAAACGGCTTGTCGTCTGCATCGACAACCAGGGAAATGAGGCGTCCCTCGAGCTGTGGAAGATTTATCAGTCGCTGCCGGATGAGGAGGCGGAGAATCACAATGAAATCCGTGTGATTGACGAGGAGGGTGAGGACTATCTCTATCCGGCCGAGTGCTTTTCCCCTGTCTTTCTGGAATCGTCCGTTGCCAAAACATTCATCATGCGGAATCCGCCGATCGGCAGACAGATGGCGTGATTCGACCCAAAAAATTCACATCTCTGGCACGGGCTTCGGGTGGGCGTTTTTCCGCGAATACCATGGAGTGGGAAAACGGCGCGGATTTTGCGCCAAAATTATTGCGCGGGCTGGCGGCTCTTGATGACGGGCTGGCTATTTGCAATCTGTCTTGGCAATAACAGGTGGAGAAGTCGAGTCGCCGCCAGCCTCAATTATTCTTTTTAAGTTTCCGCAAATAAGCTTCTATTTCCTCGGCGGACAGTCCTTTGAGACGTTCCTCGGGTCCAAGTCCTTTAAGGCGCTCTTCGGGCGGCAGACTTCTAAGATACAGATCTCCCCACTTCTTCCCCATTTCAATGAGTTTTTCGGGGGTCAGTTCTTGTTCCATAAACACGCCTCCTTTTGAAAACCAGATATCCATCAAGCCTTTTAAAAGCTGGGTCAGTTTAGCGGAAATCGGGGCGGCTTTTCGGTCGTCCAGTATTCCGAAAGCCGCCTCTTTCTCCCGAATCCGGCTCGCAAAGCATTTTATGTAAGCGTTGTGCGGTTCGGCACTGGTTCAGTTGAATGGGAAACGCCAATAGGTCAGGGCTTTTTATCTTGAAAATCCAGAATGTTGGCGCATATTGCGGCAAGATTCTAACTTGTTGATATTATGGACATTCCCATTCAACTGAACCAGTGCCGGACAACTTGAGCGCGTTATCCATGGGTTGGAGTTTCAAAAGCAGACGGAAAAATCATTCGGGATTCAAACCGCCGCCGGCCGCGTCTTATACGCCAAACCTGCTGGGCATAAAGGGATTGAGCCGCGAAATCGGCGAATGGGTCACCAGAGGACAGGCCAAAACCTCCGAAAAGTCTCTGAAAACGAATCGGTTTGCGGTCATCGGCGGTGTCGAGGGCGCACCCGAGGATAAATCCTCTTTGCCGGAGGTCGTTGAGCGTTTCCCCTGGGAGGGGTTCGAGGAGATTGGATTCAGAACAGCCAAAAGCGCTGTTGTCGGCGATTCGACGAAATGTCGTCGCCGAATCCCTGTTCCGACAGGGTATACCGGAAGGTGTTGCCCGGCACGTACTCCATGGCGATGTACTCCACTTGATGGGCCTGCCCCGCCTTTTTCAGCGTGGTTGTACCGTAGTCGTAAATCTGGAGCACATTGGCGTGGCGCACCTGGGCCATGGTCTGCACTTCCCGCTGGAACCGCTCCATGGCGGCGCCGAGTTCATCGGGGTTGTCCTCCAGGTTCGTCAGCATCGCTTCGGAGATGACCTTGATGGCCACGTCCCGCTTCAGGTTGAGCTGGTTGGGCGCGATAGATCACGCCCATGCCGCCCTCGCCGATCCGCTCGATAAAAACCCATTTGCCGTCGATCACATCCCCGGTCGCGAATAAACTGGTGTCGCACGCATTTTCGTCAGTCGTCATGGTCGCTGTCGCTCTTTTTTATATTTTCTCCCGATATTGTCGGCGCATCGTCGATCACCAGCGCCGTCGTGTTGTCCCGGGCGCCGTTTTCCAGGGCCGCCGTCACCAAGTGCGCGGCCGTTCCGCCGGGATCGTTGTCCGCGGAAAGCAGCAACGATATCCGGTCCGTTTCGAGGGCGTTGTACAAGCCGTCCGTACACAGGAGATACCGATCTCCGGGACGGCGGGGATCGATCCGCGCATCCACCCACTCCAGGGGTTCCAGCGTGCCGACGGCCCGGGTCAGCACATGGCGGAGGGGATGGGATGCCGCCTTTTCAGGGGCCACTTCGCCTTCGAAAATCATATCCTGAACAAAGGTGTGATCGGTGGTCAGGCATGTCAAACGGCCGCCCCGGAGACGGTAGATCCGGCTGTCCCCCACATGGGCGACGACGGCGTTCCGATCCGTCAGCGCAAGGCAGGAGAGGGTCGTGCCCATCTCCTCCAGGGCCGGGTCTTTCCTGCCCGCGATGCGGATCCGCCGGTCGATGCGAAAGATGGTCCCGACCAGATGGCGGACCAGCGCCGGCGCATGGTTTCGACAGTTTTCCGGCATGGCGCGGCCGTGATATGCCGCCAGGCCGTCGCAGGCCATCCGGCCGACAATGGACGCGCCGCTGTGCCCGCCCATTCCGTCGGCCACCGCGAACAGCATTCCCCTGCCGTCCCGGTTCTCGTCCGGTTCCGGCAGCCGGATCTCGTCCTGGTTTTCTTTCCGCTGCCCGATATGGCTGCGGATGCCGTACCGGAGACCGTCCAGACAGGATGCAAAGGTCCGGTCGTCCGCCCCGTTGACGGTTATCAACCGCAACAGGAGGCCGCGGGGCCCGGCGACCCAATGCCGGATGGGACGCCGACGCCCGGCCGGACGACCTTGGTGATGGTGGGCATCCACCGGCGCCGCAGCCCCTGGCCGCGATCCACCGCGATAAGAAACGCATAGCCGATGGCCAGCCCGGAAAAGGCCCCGGCGATGGCGCCGATCACCCCAAACGTCCCGTCCGACCCGGCCGCCCAGTCGCCCATGAAGGCCCCTGCCAGCGCCCCCAGGACGGGCAGCAGATAGAGCAGGGCCGCGCCGGAATAGAGGTTGAAGGTTGTCAATTGGAGCTTTACCAGATCGCCGACCTTGGCGCCGACGGGATTGACGGCCTCGCTCTCCATCTTGTTGGCGCCGGTCAGGCAGCTTTTGCAGCCGCCGCCCCGGTGGTCGCAGCCGCCGCAGGCGCCCTTGCGATCCGCGGCGACGCGGACCCGTCCGTTTTCTTCCATTTGTATAACGATGCCGATATGTTCAGCCATGGGATGCCTCCTCTATTCAAAAGCAGAAAAGCTGAATGCCAGAGTCAATTCCTGGCGGCGCTTTCAGGTCTCGATACGCAAACGGGTAAAAACTTCACGGTTCCAGGTCAAACGAACCGGCGGCGGGTAAAATCGATACAGGCTTGGAGGCGGGCAGGGCTTGGTCGCTATGAAAAGCGCAAATCTCAGCCCGATGTATCCGCGGAATTCGTCTTCACCGGCGCCAATTGATGCGTCATCCTCAGGTGCCGCCAGTCGTGGACGACGTGACAGCGCCAACACTCTTTGGGGGAGTCCAGTTGAACCCCCATCGCCTGCTCATGCTGCTTTTGCATCAAGGCCCATATATCCGGGTCGCGATGGGAAAACGGGGGTCGATGACACCGATTGCAGTAAGATACTTGCTCAGACGGGTGGTTGAAGGTCTGAATCCGCCACGTTTCTATCCCGTGGCATTCCCGGCATTCCTCCCCGAAAAGCCCCTCATGCGGGTCCAGATGGCACTGTGAGCAGAGCAACTCCCCATTGAGAAGGGTATGGTCCATCTTCGATATGTCGCCGGCCCGGTGTTCGGTATGGCATTCCAGGCAATGTCTTTCCGCTTCATGGAATCGAATGCTGGGCTTCAAGGTGGATGCATCCCAGAATTCATGACACCCGATGCACATATCGTCGGATACGCCTTTCCAGGGGACATGGCAATCTTCGCAAAAAGCGCTTTCAGCGTGGGCCAGCGTCAAGGCGCCGGGCTGGGCCGCATTTTCATCCATGAACAGCCAGACGGATATGGCCGACGCCACCGCCACTATGAGGATATTTCGAAGCCATTTCATCACAACCACCGAAATCCATAGTAGAAGGTTGACAAAATGTGCACCAGCAGCATGGCGAACAGGAAGACCGACAGATAGATATGAATCAGAATCCAGCGGGTGAATACCGTCTTGACGGTCGAAAAGGTTTTAACCGCTTGTTCTCCTTCTGCAATGGCGTGAGCGATTTCCTGGAGTTCCCTGCATTTCCGGTAAACCACCTCTCCCGCGGGCGCGTCTGTCTCCGCTTCATCTTTTTCGTAAAGAACCTGCCCGGCGAGATACCGTTCGAGGTCTTCCCGGCTGATGGCCGTTTTTCTCTGCCGGAACAGGTCATGGAGCGTATCGATCTCCTTTTTCTGCTCCCGGACTGAACGGTTGACTTTTTTGAACAGAAAACGCCCCACAATCCCGCTCAACACCACCAGCAGCATGCCTAGAAACACCACGACGCCAATGGTGCTGGCGAATTTATGTCCCGAATGGACGACGACCAGGGTGGGTCCCACAATGCCGTAATAGATGTGGGGGTTGAGCGGGTTTTTCCGCCCCTTTTTGTCCAGAATCCGTTTCCGATAAGGATATATGAGCGTCATCAGCATTAAAAGGCTGCCGACAATCCCCACCAGATGGCCGATCCCCGTCCCCCCGAAACCGGGAACGGGAAAAACCAGAAAGATCACCGCCAGCGAGACGAATATCGTCGCAAGCCAGGCAGTCAATTGTTTATCGTCAATCATACAGGATCAGGCCTCCAATGCCACATCGGTTTTCGGCGTTGCCACGCACGGCAGGATCATGTTGCTGTCAAGGTCTTCATCCTCCAACCCGGAATCGTCCGACATGTCCACCTCCCCTGAGAGGAGTTTTACCTTGCAGGTGCCGCAATATCCTTGTTGACATTCCGATTCGATCTCGACGCCGTTTTCTTCGGCCAGTTCCAGGATGCTCTCGTATTTATCGTCCCATTCGACGGTTTTTCCGGAAGTTCTGAATTCAACTTTGTGACCCATGATGCTCTTCCTCCTTTAAAAGGGTGGTTAATATCTCCTCGGTTCTTTTGGAACGGATGTAAAAAAGGATCAAGGTTCCCAGAAAAAAAAGAACAAGGAAGGTCATGGTTAAAAAATGGGCCCAGGACATGCCGAACACGCCCTCCTCTTCTGGAAGATATTTCGGGGAAACCGTCATCTCCTCCTTGAACCATTCAATGTCCGGCGACGCCGCCGCCGCCCATGCCGACCCGACCGAAAACGGGTTCGCCCGATTTCCGGACGCTGCCGGCCATGCTGTTGCAGCCGCCATGATCAGGATTGCAATGCACAAACGCTTGGCCATGTTGTCGTCTCCTTGATTGCCCAATGCTCATCGATTACGGCGCCGGGCCGCATTCATATGCTTTGTTGTCGATGACCGTCTACCGGGTCAGATCGCGCCGTTTGGCTTCGTACTCTTCCCGATCGATCTCTCCCTGGGCGTAACGCTGTTCGAGAATATCCAGCGCCGCCTTATCCGACCCGCCCCCGACCTGCTTCCCGCCGCTCCGCATCAGGTAACGAATCAGAAAAATCACGCCGATGATAATAACGATCCAGAAAATAATGCCCATGATGCCGTAACCTCCCATCATTCCGGGTCCCATGTGCCATCCGCCGCCGCGGCCGTCGTAGCCGCCCCTTGGCGTGCAGGCGGTAAAGAAAAAGAACATTGCAAACAAACCATACGTCAATGCGTTCATTGGATTGCCTCCTGTATGTCGTCGATAGAATCATCATGCCGTTTTTCATCTGTTATGATAACAGAGAACGACGAATCCCGCTAATTTATAACCACAAGACATTGGAATGCCTTTTATTTTTCAAGATATTCCGCTGGACTTGGATATGCGCACGGCAGATGAGACGGAAAACCTGATCCTTCGGCGGGAGATCGGGTGCTGTGGCGCGTGTGCGGATGCCGCGCAGCCACTGCACCGATTTCGAGGAAATCTTGAACTGTGATTCATGTGATTTTTATGATGCGCATGATGATGACCTGTGAACTACAAATATGGGCCCCATCCTTCTGGAGAATCCAGCAATTCAACCTGCACTTCGGCGATAAACTCTCCTTCGCGGACCATTTTTTTGCGTTGTCGTCCACTCATGTTTTTTCCTGTCTTGATTTTGCCGTTTGACGACTGCATAATGACAGCAACGGCTACCCAAATAATGGAGATCGCCAAATGCTGCAACCCAAACAAACCGACATCCCCGCCAAAGCCTATTTCGAGATGGAAGACCAGGCGGAAACCAAAAGCGAATATTTCCATGGCGAAATCTTCGCCATGACCGGGGCGTCCGTCCGCCACAACCTGATTGCGTCCAACCTCATCGCCGATCTCAACAACAGACTACGGGAAAAGGACTGCTACGTCTTCCCGGGCGACATCAAACTCCAGGTCGATCCGGATAGACATTATACTTATCCGGATGTTTCCGTCGTATGCGGAGACATTGAATATGCTGAAAACAGAGAAGATATTATCGCGAATCCGATCGCGATTTTTGAAATTTTGTCCAAATCCACCTCGGATTACGATTTGGGAACCAAATTCATGGCCTACCGGGCCATCCCCTCTTTACGGGATTACGTCGTCATCGATCAATACTCGGTTTTCGCAACCCCTTTCCACAAAAACGAAGTCGGGCAATGGACGCTCAAGGATTTTGAAAGCCTGGATGACGCCGTCCCTATTCGATCCCTTGGCCTCGAAATGGAGTTGAAGGAGATATATCGCCGGATTGAATTCGATTGAAAACTTGCTCTTGCTCGTTACTGCCTGAGCAAGATTAAGAGCAAGATGACGGCAACGGCAACCAGCAGATAATGGAGATCGCCAAATGCTGCAACCCAAACAAACCCAAATATCCCCCGACGCCTATTTCGAGATGGAAGAGCAGGCGGAAACCAAAAGCGAATATTTCCACGGCGAAATGTTCGCCATGACCGGGGCGTCCCATCGGCACAACGTGATCGCCGTCAACATTACGTCTATGCTGCATGCCGGTCTTCGCGACCAAGATTGTTTTATTTATGGCGGCGACATGAAAGCGGAAGTCGCTCCGGGCAGGCATTATGCTTATCCGGACGCCAGCGTCGTGTGTGGCGGCGTCGATTTCGTGGAGGGCAGGACCGATGTCTTTAAAAATCCGCTGGTCCTTTTTGAAATCCTGTCAAAATCCACCTCGAATTACGACATGGGCGCGAAATTCAAAGCCTACCGGGCCATCACCTCTTTGCGGGATTACATCGTCATCGACCAATACTCGGTTTTCGTGACGCATTTCCGTAAAAACCAGGAGGGGCAATGGACGCTGAAAGATCTGGAACGGCTGGAAGACGCCGTCCCCATTCGATCCCTTGGCCTCGAAATGGAGTTGAAGGAGATCTATCGGCGGATTGAATTCGACCCCATGTAGGGGCGAAAGATTTTTCGCCCCTACACTATTCCACCTTCGCCCGATACAACCGCAAACTGTTGGCCACCACCGAAATCGACGAAAACGCCATGGCGAACGCCGCCAGGATGGGGTGGAGCTGCCGCAGGAAGCCCGGCACGGATTCGAAGGGGTAGAGCACGCCGGCGGCCACGGGGATCAGGATGGCGTTGTAGAAAAACGCCCAGAACAGGTTCTGTTTGATGGTCCGCATGGTGGCGCGGCTGAGGCCGATGGCCTTGGGGATGCCCTTGAGGCTGCCGGACGACAGGATCACGTCGCCGGTTTCGATGGCGACATCCGTTCCCGTGCCGATGGCGAACCCCACGTCGGCCTGGGCCAGGGCCGGGGCGTCGTTGATGCCGTCGCCCACCATGCCGACCCGCTCGCCTTTCTCCTGGATCTCCCTGACCCGGTCCGACTTCTCGTCGGGCCGGACCTCGGCGTGGACCTCGTCGATGCCCACCTGTTCGGCGATGGCGTCGGCCGCGGCCTGGTTGTCGCCGGTGATCATCACGACTTTCAGGCGCTGGTCGTGGAGCTGTTTGATGGCGTCGGCCGATTCTTCTTTCAGGGTGTCGGCCACCGCCACCACGCCCGCCAGCGCGTCGTTGACGGTCACCACCATGGCGGTCTTTCCTTCCGATTGCAGTTTCTCGATGCGCTCCTTCGCTTCCTTCAGCACATCGGCGTCGAACCACCTGGGCTTGCCGATCTTCACCCGGTCGCCGTCCAACGCGGCTTCCACGCCGAAGCCGCCGGACGCCTTGAAGTCGTCGGCTTCGGGCAGGTCCAGGCCTTCGTTTTTGGCGGCCGTCACGACGGCCCGCCCCAGGGGATGTTCCGACCCCCGCTCTACGGATGCGGCCACCTTCAGCAGGGCCTCCCGGGAATCGAACCGGCCGAAGGGCGTCACGTCGGTCACCGACGGCTTGCCCTCGGTGATGGTGCCGGTCTTGTCCAGCACGATGGTGTCGAGATGGGTGGCCGTTTCCAGGGCCTCGCCCCGCTTGAAGAGGATGCCGGCTTCCGCCCCTTTCCCCGTGCCGGCCATGATGGCCGTGGGCGTGGCCAGCCCCAATGCGCAGGGGCAGGCGATGACCAGCACCGCCACCATCCGGATCATGGCGGGAACGAAATCGCCCACTAGAAACCACCAGACAACAAAGGTAACCAGGGCGATGCCGATGACCGCCGGTACGAAGACCGCCGCCACTTTGTCCGCCAGCCCCTGAATCGGCGGCTTGGACCCCTGGGCCTCCTGGACCAGCCGGATGATCTGGGCCAGGGCCGTCTCCTTGCCCACCCGGGTAGCCGTGAACTTGAGCAGTCCCTCGCCGTTGATGGTCCCGCCGACGACGACGTCGCCCTCCTTCTTATCCACCGGGATCGGCTCGCCGGTGAGCATCGACTCGTCCACCGCCGATGCGCCGGAGATCACTTCGCCGTCCACGGGAATGCGCTCACCGGGCCGCACCATGAGGGTGTCGCCCTTTTTGACCTGGGTCAGCGGGACTTCCTTTTCGTCGCCGTCCTCGACGATGGTGGCCGTGTCGGGCCGCAACCCCATGAGTTTCCGGATGGCGCCGCCGGTCTTGCCCTTGGTGCGGGCCTCCAGCATCTTGCCCAGTTTGATGAGGGTGATGATCACCGCCGAGGTCTCGAAATAGACGTGGTCGCCGGCCGCGGGGAAAAGCATCACCACCACGGAATAGAGGTAGGCCACGGACGATCCCATGGCCACCAGCACGTCCATGTTGGCCGATTTGTTCCGGAGACTCTTCCAGCCGCCCACGTAATAGTCGAAGCCGGTGTAGAACTGGACCGGCGTGGCCAGGGCGAAAAAGAGCCAGTTGACCCAGGCCGCGTGGCTCCAGGCGCCGATGAGGCCGAAGTCCCGGCCCATGCTCAGGATAAAGAGCGGCAGGGTGAAGACGGCGCCGACGACGAACTTCCGGGTCTGATCCCGTATCTCGGCATCCCGGGCCCGCTGCTCGGCGTCCATCTCCGTCTCACCCGCTTCGGGACGGATGGCCCCGTAGCCCGCCTTCTCGATGGCCCCAATGATCTCGTCCAGATCTGTTTCGGATGCGATGTATTCCACCGTGGCCCGCTCCGAGGCGAAGTTGACCGATGCGTCTACCACGCCGGGGACCTTCTTGTTGAGGGCCCGCTCGATGTTGGCCGCGCAGTTGGCGCAAGTCATGCCGGTGACGGGAAATTCGGTCCTGGTCTTGGCCACGCCGAAACCGAGGTTTTCGATTTTATCGAAGATTGCAGACGCCGACGACTTCTGGGGGTCGAACGTCACATTCGCTTTCTCGGAGGCGAAGTTGACGTTGACGTCGCCGACGCCGTCCAGCTTTTTCAATCCCCGCTCGATGTTGGCCGCGCAGTTGGCGCAGGTCATTCCCGTGACCGGGATATTGAGTGTTCTTTCGCTCATGGTTTCCCTCTCTTTGGCATTCCTGTTCCCAATCATAGCGCAGACCATTATAAAATCAAATTTTAATCATTATCGTTAAATAAGCAAATATTTCAATGTTTTCCTGAAAAATACCCGACGCCTCCAATCAATATGGGGTCATCACCGTATTGATAATTACGGATGACGCCCATTAGAATGAACCATTATGAAAAGAGCTGTTTACACAATATCTTTTATGATGCTGCTTCTGGCTTTTGCCCCAATCATGGGCGGGTGCCCCTCGGCGGAAGGGCCCGATGACGCGCCGGACGGCGCCGTTGACATTCCCCACGGATATATGGCCCGGCTGACGCAGATCCAGGATGGTCGGATGATGGGATTTGGCCCCTTTGCGGGCTATTATTTCCGCCCGGAAGATCCCCGGGATCTGAGTCGGCTCCGGTTCGTCTGTTTTAACGAAAACCGGTTTTACGGTTCGGATATAGCCGACGGCGCGAAACTTTATGAAGGCACGGCCGTGAGGGCGACCTTGCCCGAGACGGATGCGACGATCCCGTCGGAAGACCGGATCAACCCCATTTTCTTTCAGGATGCGCCGGAAGCGTGGCTCGAGACGCGCCCGGCCCCCCGGAACGAATACCTTCATTTTCACTCCTGTTACAACGGGGCCGGACCGGTGCGAACGGGTTACTGGCTCCGCCATGTGGCCGTGGCCGATTTCACCTATGACATGGGGGGACGGGTCGGCGAAGACAGCCCCCTCCACCATCGGGTCCGAAAAGGCCCGGATCGGGATTTCGCCGAGATCATCGAATTCGACAGAGGACCGGATAAGGAAGGATCATGAACAAAATCATCACCGTCATCAACGCCGTCATCATTCTCGCCATTCTGGCCGGCGTCGGCTATCTTTTTGCAGGGGGTTACAACATCGCCGCCGCCGAAAAGCACTGGGACATCACCTTCAAGGCCATCCAAACCGTGCGCAACCAGTCCATCGCGGCCCACAGCGAGGATCTGGAAAAACCGCTGCCCACGGACGTGGGCGGCTACATCAGCCATTTTCACGATTCCTGCCGGACCTGCCACGGCGCGCCGGGCGTTTCCCCGGCCGAATTCGCCGAAGGACTGTACCCCAAACCGCCCACGCTTCACAAAACCGAAACCCAGAAACACTGGTCGGACGGCGAGATCGTCTGGATCATCGCCAACGGCATCAAGATGACGGCCATGCCGGCCTTCGGACCGTCCCACGGCGTCTCGGAGATCCACGGCCTGGCGGGTTTCGTGCGGAAACTCCCGAACATGGACGAGGCCGCCTACCGGCAGTTGGCCGCATCCCACGGCCTTTCCATGGAAACGGGCGGCCACCAGCATGGGGAGGACGACGGACATCACGACGCGTTGTCGGAATCTCAGTCCGATGCGCCGCCCGAAGGTTTTCTGGATGAACTCGAGACGGGCGAGTCGGGGAACGGACATTCGCATGAATGATCCTGATTCTAACGGAAGTTGTGATTTCGCGCATATTTTAAGCAGACTAATCAACGTCAGCGCCCTTTAGGGCGGTTCGGCCTGTAGGCCGGGGATTTATTCCCGGCTGGCGGCGGTTCAAACCCATTTACATTTAAAACGCCGTCCCCGCCGGGGAATGAATCCCCCGGCTACAAACCAAACCCGGCTAAAGCCGGCTGAAACAAGGAGGAACCATCCCATCATGAAAAACGGCAAAACAATTCGTTACGTGGTCATCGCCGTTGTGCTGCTGCTGGGCGTCTACTGGTCGGCGGCCTCGGCGACAAACGGGGGCGATGGAGGGTATCTCAACGCCGAGTTTCTGGCTGACGCCCAGTGGCTCCAGTCCCACCAGGACGACGCCTCCCTGGTGATCGTGGACGTCCGGATGGACGAATACTTCGACGGCAAGCTGATCCCCGGCGCCGTCCGCATGCCGTGGCGGCAGTTCCAATACAACGACGCCGCGGGCAACATCGGCGGGCTTTTCGTGGGCGTAGAACGGGCCCAGCAACTTTTGGGCGAACACGGCGTCGCCCGGAACGACACCGTCATCCTCTACGATTCGGTGGAGCGGGACGGCGGCGCCACCAGTTCCTATATCTTCTGGGTCCTCGACGTGCTGGGCCACCAGAAGATGAAGGTGCTGGAACGGGGCATCGACGGATGGATCGACGCCGGCGGCGAAACGGTCTCCGAGCCCCGGAAGCCCGAAAAGGTCCTCTACCAGGCCCCGTCGGACGAGATCAATTCCCGGAAATACGTCAAGGCCGACTTCATGATGCCGCGCCTGGGCGATCCGTATTACCAGATCCTGGATGTGCGGTCCCGGGAAGAATACCTGGGCGAGGCGCCCAATACGGCGCTGGACGGCACGGTGCTCAAGCTGGGCCATGTCCCCACCGCCTACAACATCAACTACACCTTCAACTGGACATCCGCCGACGCCAAAGCGATCAAGCCCTATGGCGAATTGCAGCAGCTTTACCGGGGACTCAATCCCAATAAGGCCGTCATCACCTATTGTCATACGGCCCGGCGGGGCTCCTTCGGTTATTTTGTCCTCCGGCTCATGGGGTTCGACGACGTGATGCTCTATGAACCCTCCTGGATGGAATGGGGGAACAAGCGCTATTACTATCCTGTCGAAACGGCTGAAAATGTGCTGGCCGGGGATGTCCCCGGCGCCCCGTCCGCTTCAGCGGGCGCCGGAGGCGGCAAGACGAGGAGCGGCCAGAGCGGGTCGACCGCCGCATCCGGCGGCGGGGGCGGCTCAAAAAGCGGATACGTCTCCTGCGGAGGATAAGCCATGGAATACAAAGACAAAGCGACCATCCCCTACTGGAAATGGATCCCGGCCTCGTTCGCCCTGGCGGGCATCATCGTCTTCATTTTCGCCACCTACGGGCCGCCGGCCTCGTCCAGCGGGTTCGTGAGCACCCTGAAAGGATTTCTTGAGTGGGTCGCGCCCGAATACGCCGCATCCAAGGCCCATTACAAGGCCATTCCCGGCCCCGGCTCCTGGCTTTTCGCCTTTGTTCTGGGCATGGCCATCGGCGGCTTCATCGCCGGCCGGACCTCCAGCCGGATTCCGGTGCGCGACGTGCCGCCCATCTGGCGAAAACGGTTCGGCAAGAGCCGGGTCAAGCGATACGCGGCCACGTTTTTCGGCGGCTTCCTGATTTTGTTCGCATCGCGGCTGGCCGGGGGCTGCACCCTGGGGCTGTTCATCTCCGGATCGACGCAGCTGGCCATCAGCGGCCTCTATTTCGGCGTCGTTATATTCGCCGCGGCCATGCTCACCGCCCGGCTGATCTTCGGAAAGATTGCCGAAAAGGAGGAGATCCAATGACGCAAATCTGGCTTGGACTGTTTTCGGGCATCGCCTTCGGGTTCGTCATCCAGCGCATCGGCGCCACCGACGCCCATCGGATGGCCCGGTCGCACCTGATGCTGGACGCCGACATCCCCCGGTTCATGGTGCTGGCGGTGGCGCTCTCCGCCGTGGGCCTTTTCGGACTCCAGGCGGTGGGCGTGGGTCGCACCATGCCCCTGCCCACCAGCATCGTGGCCACGGGACTGGCCGCGGTGATCTTCGGGATCGGCTGGGGGCTGACCGGGTACTGTCCCGGCACCACCTGGGCCGCCGTTGGCGAAGGACGGATGGACGCCGTCTTCGCCCTGATAGGCGGGCTGGCCGGCGCGGCCCTGTTCGCCCATTTCCACGAAACCCTGATTCCCATCCTGTATGATCCCACCAACGTGGGCCAGATCACCCTGACGGACTTGTTCGGCAACTATGCCGTGGCCGCGGCGGTGCTGGCGGTCGGCTTCGGGGTTTGCGCCTGGGGCATCGGCAAGCTGTGGGCATCCAACGAACGGGTGGTGGCCTTCGAGCGGGGGCCCGATCCCGGCGGCGCTTCGGGCAATAGCAGCGGAAAGAAAACCGCCAAGGCCGGCGGTTCGTCGAAATCGTCCAAAAAATCCAAAAAGAGCGGTTCCAAAGGGCAAAAGGCGTCCCGGGAGGACCCTTCCGGCCACGGGGATCAAGGGGGTGACCAGGGCGACGATCACGGGGGCGGTCACGAAGACGGCCACGACGGCGACCACCAGGATCACCACGCCCACATGGTGGCCGACTTCCGGCGGCGCTTCTGGGTCTCCCTGGTGCTCACTGTTCCCATCCTGGTTCTGGCGCCGCTGATCCAGAAGACCCTCGGCATCCAAAAAATGATGGCCTTTCCGGGCGATAGCTATGTGCAGTTCGCCTTCGCCACGGCGGTCTTCTTTTACGGCGGCTGGCCGTTTCTCAAGGGGCTTTTCGACGAGCTGAAGAAGGGCGAACCCGGCATGATGACCCTTATCGGCGTGGCCGTCATCACGGCCTACGTCTACAGCTCGGCGGTGGTCTTCGGCCTGCCCGGCAAGGTCTTTTTCTGGGAGCTGGCCACCCTCATCGTCATCATGCTCCTGGGTCACTGGATCGAGATGCGCTCGGTCATGGGGGCCTCCGGGGCACTGAAGGAGCTGGTCAAGCTCCTCCCTTCCGAAGCCCACCGGCTCACCGAGAGCGGCGACGCCGAGGATGTGCCCGTATCGGAACTGACGGAGGGGGACAAGGTTCTGGTCAAGCCCGGCGAAAAGATCCCGGTGGACGGCGAGATCGCGGAGGGCCATACCAGCGTGGACGAATCCATGGTCACCGGCGAGTCCACCCCGGTGGAGAAATCCGAAGGGGAGGAAGTCATCGGCGGGTCCGTCAACGGCGAATCAACCATCACCGTGACGGTGCAAAAGACCGGCGACGACACCTATCTTTCCCAGGTGGTGAAGATGGTGGAGGAGGCCCAGGCCTCCAAATCCAAAGCCCAGAACCTGGCGGACCGGGCCGCCTTCTGGCTCACCATCATCGCCATCAGCGCCGGCGCCATCACCCTGGCGGCCTGGCTCTTCGTGGGGCGGGAATTCGTGTTCTCCCTGGAGCGGATGGTCACCGTCATGGTTATCACCTGCCCCCACGCCCTGGGGCTGGCCGTGCCGCTGGTGGTGGCGGTCTCCACCTCCCTGGCCGCCGGTCAGGGGCTGCTGATCCGGAACCGGACCGCTTTTGAACAGGCCCGGTCCCTGGAGGCCATCGTCTTCGACAAGACCGGCACCCTCACCGAGGGCCGGTTCGGGGTCGATTCGGTGATCCGGCTCGGGGATGAAACGGAAGACGAGATCCTCAAGCTGGCCGCCAGCCTGGAAAGCCATTCTGAACATCCCATCGCCCGGGGCATCGTGGAAAAGGCCAATGAGAAGGAGATCGACTATCCCGACCCCAAAGACTTCCAAGCCATCTCCGGCAAGGGCGCCCAGGCCTCGGTGGACGGAAAATCCGTCAAAGCCGTGAGCCCGGGGTATCTGAAGGAAAACGACATCTCCGTGGAGGACGACGACATCCGGAAGGCGAGAGACGAGGGCAAGACCGTCGTTTATGTGCTGGTGGACGAGAACCCCATCGGGGCGGTGGCCCTGTCCGACGTGGTCCGGAAGGAATCCAGGGACGCGGTGTCGCGGCTCAAGAAAATGGGCGTCCAGGTGATGATGCTCACCGGCGACGCCGAGGCCGTGGCCAAGTCCGTGGCGGACGAACTGGGCCTCGACGATTATTTCGCCGAAGTGCTCCCCGACGAGAAGGCCGACGCCATTAAAGAGGTCAAAGGCCGCGGCCTGATCGTGGCCATGGTGGGCGACGGCATCAACGACGCCCCGGCCCTGGCCGAGGCCGACATCGGCGTGGCCATCGGCGCCGGCACCGACGTGGCCATCGAAACGGCCGACATCGTGCTGGTCCGGTCCGACCCGCGGGACGTGCTGGCCATCGTGGAACTGTCCCGGGCCACCTACCGGAAGATGGTCCAGAACCTCTGGTGGGCCGCGGGGTACAACATCGTCGCCATCCCGCTGGCGGCCGGGGTCCTGTACCCCGTCTGGCATTACCTGCTGCCGCCGGCCGTCGGGGCGGTGGTCATGTCGCTGTCCACGGTGATCGTGGCCGTCAACGCCAAACTGCTGGGACGAGTCGAGGACGACCTGAGCGGCGGCGGATCATCGGAAGACAATGATGCAAACAGCGAAGAGGCAACCGCCTCTTCGGATAAAGAACAAGAGAACCAAGCAAAGGAGGCTGCATAACCAAAAGCGGCTATCGTTGCGACAATCGACGCCATGAAAGGAGTCATGCAATGGAAAAGAAAGAGGTCTATCAGGAAAAAATCGAAGCGCGTCTGGCCGAATGGCAGGCGAAAATCGACGAGATGCGGGCCAAGGCCAAGCGGAAAGAAGCCGAAGCCAAGGAAGAATACCTGAATCAGGTCGAAGAGCTGGAGCAAAAGCGTTCGGAAACGCTCCAGCGGCTCGAAAAACTGAAGGCCGAAGGCAGCGTGGCGTGGGAGGACCTGAAGGAAGGCATCGACGGCGCGCTTTTGGAACTGGAAGGCTCCTTCCAGAAAATCAAGTCGCGATTTAAATAGATCCACAAACGCCCCTTTCGAGGGGAAAGGAGACGGCATGAAACGAATGGCATTGATATGGACGCTGATCGGCATCGGGCTGGCGCTGGTCGCCGGACCGGTTTACGCCCAGGATCAGGCAGGCGCCGGCGATGACCGGAGAGGCGCCGACGGCCGCATGATGCGCGGTCCGGCAAACCCCCAAGACGATTCCGGCTATTCGGATGAGGGCTACGGTCCGCCGGAAGGCAACTGGCGTTGTCCCTGGTGCGGCGGTGACGGCCGGGGTCGGATGCACCGCGGACAAGGCCGCGGCATGGGTCCGGGCATGATGCACCGGGGATATGATCGGGGTTGGGGCGGCGGTCCCGGCATGATGGGTCCCGGCTCCGGACGCGAAAACCGCCGCTACGGCGGACAGCCCGAACCGCTCAACAAGGATCAGGCCCGACTATTGGTGGAAAACTATCTGCGGAACCGGCGGAACCCGAATCTGAAGGTGGGCGACATTTCCGATAACGATGGGGTGTTCGAGGCGACTATCGTCACCAAGGACGGGTCTCTCGTGGATCAACTGGAGGTGGATAAAGAGACCGGGTGGTTCCGGTCGGTCTATGATCGGTAAACGACAATGCCGGCATGTGCGTAGGGGCGAAAAATCTTTCGCCCCTACCATTTTTATGACCCACCGCCGGTCGTCATTTGTTCACCAACCCCTTGTCGATGGAATAGGCGGTCAATGCAGATACATTGTGGAGATCGAGCTTTTTCATCAGGTTGGCCCGGTGCTTCTCGACGGTCTTGACGCTGATGCACAGGTAGTCGGAGATTTCTTTGTTCTTGTATCCTTCTCCGATGAGCTTGAGGATCTCCTTTTCCCGCTGGGTCAGCGTGTCCCACGCCGTGTCGGTTTTGATGGTCCGCTTGCCCTCCAGATATCCGGTCAGGACCCGTTCGGAAATGGAGGGGCTGAGATAGGTTTTGCCATCCAGAACGCTGCGGATGGCCATCATCAGCTCTTCATGGGTGGAATCTTTGAGGCAGTAGCCGTCCACCCCGGATTGAAACGCCTCCAGGATGTATTCCTCCGACTTGTGAATCGTCAACGCCAGTATTCTCGTCATCGGCGTCTGTCGCTTGATTTCCTTGATGGCCGCGATGCCGTTCATCTTTGGCATGGCAAGGTCGAGCAGCATCAAATCCGGCTCATGATTCGCGGCGCATCGGATGGCTTCCAGACCGTCTTTGGCTTCTGCGATGATATCGTATTCTCCGTCCATGCTCAGGAGGGACCGCAACCCTTCCCTCAAGATTGTATGGTCCTCGGCAATAACGATAGTTGGTTTCTCGCTCATGTCCGCTCCCTCACGCATTCGATGTCAATTGATATCCGCCGGTCCCGACAAAAAGAAAGGCTTGTCGAAAATACCGCATCATACTCGCGCAAATACATTGAAAATCCCATATACCAGATACCGTCCGGGGAGTAAAGTATTTATGATAATGCATGATTTGTTTCACGAAAGCGATGCTCCGAAACCCCAAGAAAGAGACCGGCATCATGACCATATTGATAGTAGAAGACAACATTTTCTTCAGAAAAGCGCTCCAGACCCTCATCAAGAGCTATTTCCCCTCCGCCGTGATTCGGTATGCCGAAACCGCGGACCAGGTCAAGGAGACGATCCGATCGACCCCTCCCGAACTGATCTTCATGGACATCCGGATTCCCGGCGAAAGCGGGCTGACCCTGACCGGCGAAATAAAAGCGGCCCATCCGGAAATCATCGTTGTCGTCAACACCAGCTACGACCTGCCCGAATACAGAAGGGCCGCCTATGAAATGGGCGCCGACCATTTTATTTCAAAGCACGCCATGGGGGAACCGGAAACCCGGCGAATCGTAGGCAGGATCCGCCATCAACTCCAAAACACATGACGAATTGAAAGGAATTATGCTACATAAACTTTCTATGTTGAAACAGTGGATACCATGGAAATTTCTGGTCAAACGAACCGCCCGGGCCTATGGGGTGATCGATCCGGTGATCTTTCTGGCCCGGCTGCGGCGATTCGCCCAGCCGTCCGAGATCCAGGAACCCATTGAACTGCTCCGGGCCGGCATCGAATTTCACGCCAGGGGCCTCATCAACACCAAGGCCATCCAGCACAATCTTGACTGGGTTTGGCCCTTTTGGGTGGAGCGCCAATTCAATCCCAACGATCCGTCATTTATTCCCCGGGCATTCTCTTTCAGCCATGTCAACCTGACCCATCGCAACTGGACGGCGGTGGGCCAACCCACCCTGTCGGTCTATCCCATCGTCGACCCCCGGGGGCTGATCACCCCCCTTTTCGACGGCTGGTCCCTTGATTTCTGGATTCTGTCGGAGAGCGGAGAAGACCTGATCCCTTCCCGCCTCGCCGAGGTGGAGCAAAAACTTGAAATAAACAACAATATATCGGTATCGACCCGATGCCGGCAAAACGGTCTTGAACTCGCCAGCCGCGCATCGGTTGCGTTTCATGAAGGGCGACCCGAACTGATGGTCGAGGTGGAAGCATCCGGAACTGCGGGATGTCGGCTCGCCGCCGCGCTGCGTCCTTACAACCCCGAAGGGGTTCAGTTTATGGAACTCATCGAATTCACCCATTATCCGCCGACGCTCCATGTGGACAAAGAAACAGATCTTCATTTGAGTGAAAGTCCCGCAGCCCTTCATTTTTCCAACTACGCTCACGGAGACGTGATCCACAAAGTCAGGCAGGGGGACGAGCCAACAGCCCGGAGCATTGATTGCGAAGTGGGCATGGCCACGGCCGTTGCGCTGTATCCCATTCCGGACAAAGGGCGAAAACGACTGGAAATCCGGATTCCTCTGAAAGACGATATCCGGGCGGAATTTCCGGAACCCCCGGTTTCAGAAAAAAACTGGGATGCCTGCATCAGGGAAACCGCAGCGCTCCGGATTCCGGATGACAAGATCCGCTTTCTTTATGATGCATCGGTGAGGGCGCTGATCCTTCTATCGGCGAAAGATGTGGTGCCGGGCCCTTACACGTATCGGCGCTTCTGGTTCCGGGACGCCTGCTTCATGCTCAACGCCCTCATGGGCATCGGGCTGCTCGACCGGTCTCACCGCATTCTCACGACGTTTCCTGACCGGCAAAAATATTCCGGCTATTTCCAATCCCAGGAAGGCGAATGGGATTCCAATGGTCAAACCCTGTGGATTGCAGCGCGATATCATCAGCTTACGGACAGCCGGCCTTCGGAAAAATGGATGACTGCCATCCGCAAAGGGGCCGAGTGGATCAGAAAAAAACGGATCGACCCCGAAAGCAGCGGACCTTATGCAGGACTCTTTCCCGCCGGCTTCTCAGCCGAGCACCTGGGCCCCAACGACTATTACTACTGGGACGATTTCTGGGGTGCGGCGGGACTCAAGGCGGCCGCCGGGCTGTTCAGATCCTGCGGGTCCGAAACAGAAGGGCTGGCGATGCTCAGGGAAGGTCTGAACTTCGAGCGCTCCATTTTCCAGAGCATCAGCCGCATCCCTGAACAGCGAACCGGGGGCGCCATTCCGGCCGCGCCCCTGCGCCGAATGGATGCCGGGGCCGTCGGATCGCTGGTGGCCGATTATCCGCTGGCCATCACTTCGCCGGGGGATCCCAGAATCATGAAGACGGTGCACTTTCTGATGGAATATTGTTTCCATGCGGGGGGATTCTTCCAGGACATGATCCACTCGGGAATCAACGCCTACCTGACCCTAGACATCGCCCAGACGCTGTTGCGGGCCGGCGACAATCGCTTCCGCGATCTCATCCGCACCGTGGCGGACCTGGCGACGTCCACCGGCAACTGGCCGGAAGCCATCCATCCCCTGACCGGCGGCGGCTGCATGGGCGACGGACACCACGGATGGGCTGCCGCCGAATGGGTGATGATGATCCGCAACCTCTTTGTCTGCGAGGAGGAAGACCGCCTGGTCATCGGGGCCGGCATCTTCCCGGAATGGCTGGAGGGACCGGCGCCTGTGGAATTCGGCCCCACCCCCACGCCTTACGGACCGGTCAATGTGAAGATGACGCCCCGGGCGGAATCCATCGAGGTCGTTTTGGACGGGGTCTGGCGAAACGGGCCCCCGGAGGTGGAAATCAGGATTCCCGGGGCCGCGTCCCGGCGGATGACGGCGCCGGAAGGACCTGTGGAATTGCCGTGGCGCAGGGGTGAAAAAGTTTCCGCTCCTACAGAGGAGTCCTCCTGATGGGAGATCCAATTCCGGCCGTATGGGCCATCGACATCGGCGGCACCCGGACCAAATACGGGTTGGTGGATCGGGGTGGATCGGTGCTGACCGCCGATACCCTGGAGACCCGCCCCCGTGACCCGGCCGACGTCCTTTTCAGCCGTCTGTTCGAGCGGTTCGACGCGTACCTGGCGGGGCGATCGGAAAGCATCGACATCCAGGGGATCGGCATCGGGGCGCCCAATGCCAATTTTTATACAGGGTTTATCGAAAACCCACCCAATCTCCGATGGGGAACCGTCAATATCGCCGAGTTGGTGAAACCCTACAGGGATGTGCCCATGGCCATCACCAACGACGCCAACGCCACGGCGCTGGGGGAGATGCGGTTCGGCGCCGCCGGAAATCTGCGCCATTTCATCGAAGTGACCCTGGGTACCGGCGTGGGGAGCGGTTTTGTGGTAAACGGCGATATTCTCTATGGTCATGACGGGTTTGCCGGAGAATTGGGCCATGTGACCGTCGTGAGAGGCGGCCGCCGGTGCGGCTGTGGAAAAAGAGGCTGCCTGGAAACCTACGCTTCGGCCACCGGCCTGACCCGGACCGTTTTCGAACTGATGGCGGAAAAAAGAGCCGACAGCCCGCTGCGGGCCGTACCGCCGCAGGATCTGACCTCCGAAACCGTCTTCAGGGCCGCCGAAGAGGGGGACGCCATTGCAGCGGCCGCCTTCGAACGGACCGGACGAATACTCGGAGAGACGCTGGCCGACGCTGCGGCCCTGTTCAGCCCGGAAGCCATTATTCTGTTCGGGGGGCTGACGGCGGCGGGAGACCGGATCTTCGCCCCTGTTCAGACACACATGGAAGCAAATCTCTTCCCTGCCTTTAAGGGAAAAGTCAAACTGCTCAAAACAGGGTTGACTCAGGGACGGGCCGCCATCCTCGGATCCGCGGCGTTGATCTGGATTGAACTGGAAAAACAGACGAAATAAGAAGAAAGGGTGGACCGGAAATCAGGAGATCTGTTTCTTTCTCCGATAGATGCGGGCATTCCGACACAGGGCCGCGCCCCATTCCACCGTCCCGAGGGCATGGATATGGGTGTAAGTGGCCAACACGTTTTTATAAATCGCACCATCCCTGCCGTTCACCAGCCCGGCGCCCCTTTCCATGGAGAAGGCCAGATCCTTTTCTTCCCCATCCCATTTGAGCACCTTGGAATAATGGAATTCATGCCCCCGCAACCGGGTTCCCATGGGGAAATACGGATTGGACCCATCCACCCGGACCACCGTGTAGCCATGACCCTGGGGCTTCCTGGAAAATCCGAAAACCACCGGCAGCACCCCCGTCATGGGATACCGTGTTCCGTCCAGGACGAGAGCCTCCCCCAGGTACATCAGCCCGCCGCACTCCGCATACACCGGGAGTCCGTTCTCTACAGCCTCTTTTAAATCCCGCCGGAACCCTTTGCTCCCGGCCAGTTCTTCGGCATGTGTTTCGGGAAACCCGCCGCCGATATAGACCGCGTCAAAGTCCGGCATCCGGTCATGGGTCAGAGGGCTGACGAAAACGACCTCGGCCCCGGCGGCCGTCAGGGCGTTGATGTTTTCGGGATAATAGAACTGAAATGCCGAATCGCGGATGACGCCGATCTTCGGGGGGTTTTCCCGCGAAGATTCGACCCGGGGCGGTTCCCCTTCCCGGATAAGGCGGTCGCACAAAGGCGCATCCGCCGGAACATCGCGGGCGATGCGCTCGAGGGCGTCCAGGTCGACATATTGTTCCGCGATATCGGCGGCCGCCCTGATGGAATCGGCGGCCCAGGCATGTTCGGGTGTGGGAACGAGGCCCATGTGGCGCTCGGGAAAGTTCTGGGATCGAAGCTTGGGGATGGCGCCCAGTACCGGGACGCCGCAGTGGCGTTGGATGGTGTCGGTGAGGATCTTCTGATGGCGGGCGCCGGCGACCCGGTTGAGAATGACGCCTTCTATCCGCACATCCGGGTCGAATCGACGGCACCCGTCGACCACGGCGGCCATGGTCCGGGTCGACTTGGTGCAATCGATGCAGAGCACCACCGGCGCGTTGAGCAGCTTGGCCAATTCCGCCGTGCTGGTGGTCCCCTCTTCGTCAATGCCGTCGTAAAGGCCCCGATTTCCCTCAATCACCGCCATGTCATGATCGGCGGCATGGGTGAAAAAAGATCGGCAGATCGCATCCGATGCGACCAGAAAGGCGTCAAGGTTGTAGCAGGGCCGGTCGGCGGCCAGGGAGAGCCATCCGGCGTCGATGTAATCCGGCCCTTTCTTGAAAGGAGCGACCGTCTTTCCCCGTCGCTTCAATGCCGCGACAACGCCGATGGAAAGGATCGTCTTCCCCGACCCCCCGCGCAGGGCCGAGACGACGATTCTGGGAATGCCCACGTCTGTTGCTCCCGTGCCGGAGGTCAATTGATCGATTCAGCCGGTATGGTTGTTTATCCTTCGTGCTCCGCCCCGGCCTGTTTCCCGGTGCCTTTGAGGCCGTACATGGAAGTGGAACCCGAGGACCAGTACTCCAGAACGCCGTCTGTAACCAGCTTGTTCACGATCTTTTTGGCTTCCCGCGGCTTCATCTCCAGGATCTTGGACAAGTCATTGAAATAGAATTTCGACTTGGACTTCTGCTTTTTGGTCAACTCGTCGATGACCTTCTGTTTTGCCTCTTCGTATTCCATGTTGATTACGCTCCCTTCGTCGTAAAAAGCGGCAGGGAACGCGCCCTGTGAGCAAGTTCCCCGCCGGTTTGTCGGATCATATCCGATCCATGCCGCTAGAACTTGAACTGCGAGGTCTGCCGCCATGTGTAGTAGGCGGGATCGCGGAAGTCGTCGATCAGGTGGTGGGTGAACTCGAGGTCGCAGACCTCGAAGAACCGTTCCCAGCTGATCCGCTCGGCCCAGTCGCCGACGCGCTCATACTTGTTGGCGCCCTTGGAGTAGGCTTCGACGATCTTCTTGATGGTATCGGTGGTCTTGGGCCACCGCGGGGGCTCGTTGGGGATGAACGCCACCACGACCTTGGAAAACTTGGGCGGGCTGATCCGGTTGGAGACCTTGCCGCCGACCATGAGCACGATGCCGTCGCCCTCTTTGTCGGCCAGGGGCATGGCCGGGCACATGGTGTAGCAGTTGCCGCAGAACATGCAGCGTTCGTTTTTAACGGCCACGCTGTTGACCTTCTTGCCGTCGGGCAGCTCCACCTTGGTCGGCCGGATGGCCGCGGTGGGGCAGGCGGCGACCGCCAGGGGGATCTCGCACATTTTGTCCAGATACTCATGGTCGAGCATCGGGGGCTTGCGATGGTAGCCCAGGATGGCGATGTCGGAGCAGTGGACCGCGCCGCACATGTTGAGGCAGCAGGCCAGGGAGACCCGGAGCTGGGCCGGCAGACGCATGTTCTGGAAATCGTCGAAGAGCACGTCCATGGTGGCCTTGACCGGTCCGGAAGCGTCGGTGGCCGGGGTGTGGCAATGGATCCAGCCCTGGGTGTGGACGATGTTGGTCACGCCGGCGCCGGTGCCGCCCACCGGAAATTTGAAAGAGCCGCCGTCGAACTTCCGGCTTTCCAGATCCTTCTTCAGGGGCTCCAGCTTGGACTTGTCGTCCACCATGAACTCGATGTTGTTCCGGGTGGTGAACCGGAGGTAGCCGCCGCAGTGTTTGTCGGCGATCTCGCAAATCTCGCGGATATGGGTGACGCTCATGAGCCGGGCGCCGCCCACGCGGACCGTGTAGCATTCGTCGCCGGACTCGGCCACATGGACCAGAACGCCGGGTTCCAGGATTTCATGATACAGCCATTTGCCCTTGTTGGCCTTGACGATCGGCGGATAGAATTCTTCGTAGTTCCTCGGACCGATGTCGGTGATCCGGTTCTCCATCGGTTTATCGGGATTATATCCTGAAGAAATAAATGCCATGGTATGTCCTCCCTCCTATCTCTGGTGGTGTTTTCTGAACTCGTTGATGTCGCGCTCGAAGCCGCCCTCGACCTCTTCCTCTTTCCAGAAGATGTAGGGGTTGTGACGGGGTTCCTGGACCATCCGCGGATCGGGTTTCTGGCCGGTCATTTCAAGCATCTTCTGGAAGCCCTGGCGCTTCATGAGTTCGCCCAGGCGTTCGCGGTTCTTGCCTTCTTCCATCCACCAGTCCCAAATGCTTTCGATAACCTCTTTGATCTCGTCGTAGGGTTCTTCCGCTTTGATGAAGGGGACCAGCATGCTGCCCATCTGCGCCCCGTCCAGGATGGGGGCCTTGGCGCCCACCAGGATGGAGAGGCCGGTTTCCTGGCCAATGCGCAGGGCCCGCGGCATGACGTTGATGCAGTGCATGCACCGGGTGCATTCCCTGTTGTCGATCTTCAATTCCTTGCCGTCCATCCACATGCACTGGGTCGGGCACAGGCCGATGACCTCTTTCTGAATGTCGAAAGCGCCCCAGTCCCGGCCGGCGTGGGCGTTGCCGTTGGGCTTCAACTCGCCGCCGATGTAGGCCTGCACCGCTTCCTGATCGATGCGGATGTCGTCTTTCCATGTACCGATGAAGGACATGTCGGCCCGGGCGATGGAGGCCACGCAACAGTTGGGGCAGCCATCGAATTTGAACTTGAACTTGTAGGGGAAAGCCGGCCGATGGAGTTCGTCCTGGTACTCGTTGGTCAGGGTGTGGCACAGGTGCTGGGTGTCGAAGCAGGCGTATTCGCACCGGGCCTGGCCGATGCAGTCCGCAGGGGTCCGGAGGTTGGAGCCGGAGCCGCCCAGGTCCTGATTCAAATTGTGGGTCAGCTCGAAAAAGACCTCTTCCAGCTGCTTGGTGGTGGTGCCCAGAAAAATAATGTCGCCGGTGGAGCCGTGCATATTGGTGATGCCGCTGCCCCGGCGATCCCAGAGGTCGCAGATCTTGTTCAGGTAATCGGTGCTGTAGAATTTGCCGGCCGGCTGGGAGACCCGCATGGTGTGGAAATGAGCCACGCCCGAAAACTGCTCCGGCTGATCGCAGTAACGGCCGATAACGCCGCCGCCGTAACCGAAGACGCCCACGATGCCGCCGTGCTTCCAGTGGGTCCGGCCGTGTTTGAAAGAAAGCTCCAGGATGCCCAGAAGGTCATCGCAGACATCCACCGGGATCTGGTACTCAATGTTGTTCTCGTTCTTTGCCCTGGCTGCGGCCTCCTGCTTGATGTCGGAAACGAAACTCGGCCATGGACCAGTTTCAAGCTGATCCAACATAGGGGTTTCATGCTTCATTGTCTCTTTACCTCCATTCTCTGAAATGATTGTCCTTCCTGTTTAGAACTGCATCGCTGCGTTGCCGTCCCTGAAACGTGGGTTCCTGTCACCTCCTCTCGCCTGAGAACTGAAACGATATATGCCGATTCCTTAGTACAATTACGGTTTTTAAAGAAGCAGGTATAGGAGGTATGGCGGTTTTTGTCAAGAATAAACCCGTTTTTTTCCATCCCTTACGCCGGGATCCGCCGGGCTTCGGCGGCGCCGCCGACCTCAGAGCGTTTCGGCGGACCCGTTTTCCGGTTCTTCGCCGCCGGCGGACCGGGATTTTTCCAGGGCGGCCCCGATAAAGGAGGCGAAGAGCGGGTGCGGGGTCATGGGCCGGGATTTAAATTCGGGGTGGAACTGACACCCGAGATACCAGGGGTGATCCGTCAACTCGACGATCTCCACCAGTTCGCCGTCCGGAGAGATGCCGCTGAAGACCATCCCCTTTTCCGACAGGGGGTCCCGGTAGGCGTTGTTGAACTCGTAACGGTGGCGGTGGCGCTCGGAGATGGTCTCCTCTCCGTAGGCCTTCCGGGCCAGAGTCTCCGGTTCGAGGCGGCAGGGATAGGCGCCGAGCCGCATGGTGCCGCCCTTTTCCGAGTCGACGTCGCGTTGCTGGAGCGTGTCGTTTTTAGCATCGTACCAGGCGGTCATCAGAAAAATGACCGGGTCGGGGGTATTCGGGTCGAATTCAGCGCTGTGGGCGTCGGCAATGCCGGCCAGATGCCGGGCGAACTCGATGACGGCGATCTGCATTCCCAGACAAATGCCGAAATAAGGCGTCTTGGTTTCCCGGGCGTATTGGGCCGCGCGGATCTTGCCCTCGACCCCCCGGGCCCCGAATCCACCGGGCACCAGAATCCCGTCGGCCGCCCCCAACCATTTTTCCGGCCCGTCGATTTCAACCTTCTCAGAGTCGACGAAATCGAGGTTCACCTTGCAGTCATTGGGGATGCCGCCGTGGTAAAGGGCCTCGTTAAGACTTTTGTAGGACTCGGTCAGGTCGGTGTACTTGCCCACAATGGCAATGGTTACGGCGTGCTTCGGGGTCTGGAAGCGGGCCACCAGATCCTCCCAGTTCTCCAGCCGCGGGGCCCGCGTCCAGATATGGAGAAGGTCCACGATTTTGCCGTCCATCCCCTCCCGGTGGTAGTTGAGGGGCACCTCGTAGATGCACTTCACATCTTTGGCCGTGATCACCGCATCCTCGCTCACGTTGCAGAAAAGGGCGATCTTCGACTTGATGTCCCTGGGCAGATCCCGATCGGTGCGGCACAGGAGGACGTCGGGCTGGATGCCGATGGAGCGCAATTCCTTGACGCTGTGCTGGGTAGGCTTGGTTTTCACTTCGCCGGCGGTGCTGATGTAAGGGACCAGGGTCAGGTGAATGTAAATCACGTTTTCCTTGCCCACATCGGCCTTGAACTGGCGGATCGCCTCAAGAAAGGGGAGGCTTTCGATGTCGCCGATGGTCCCCCCGATCTCCACGATGAGAACGTCGACGCCGGTGGCGGCCAGGAGAATGGACTGTTTGATCTCGTCGGTGATGTGAGGGATGAC
Source organism: Desulfobacteraceae bacterium (assembly GCA_011390065.1). Taxonomy (GTDB): domain Bacteria; phylum Desulfobacterota; class Desulfobacteria; order Desulfobacterales; family JAABSP01; genus JAABTD01. The sequence continues at coordinate 39,019 of JAABTD010000002.1, read as the reverse complement.
CTGAACCGTCCCCCCCAGATAATCCCCCCGTCGCTCCTTGGTGATGACGGAATGGTAGATCTTGCCGCTGGTGAAGTTGTTGTTCTTCCCCATGACGGCCCGGGTGAAGCGCTCGTAATGCCCCAGATCCAGATCGGTCTCGGCCCCGTCGTCCGTGACGAAAACCTCTCCGTGCTGAAAGGGGTTCATGGTGCCCGGGTCAACATTGATATAGGGATCGAGCTTCTGGATGGTGACCGTCAATCCCCGGCTTTCCAGGAGAGCCCCGATGGCGGCGGAAGCCAGCCCCTTTCCCAGGGAAGAGAGCACCCCGCCGGTTACGAAAATAAACTTGGTATTGCACGCCATAATTTTAACGCCTCATGATGATCGGATCGCGGATCAGACCGAGGGAAAAATATCTTTGGAAAACAGGGCCCCCTTGCCCAGCTCCTCCTCGATCCGGATAAGCTGGTTGTATTTCGCGACCCGGTCCGTCCGGGAAAGTGATCCGGTTTTGATCTGGCCGCCGTTGACCCCCACCACCAGGTCGGCGATGAAGGTGTCCTCGGTCTCGCCGGAGCGATGGGAGATCACGGTGGTGTATCCCGATTGTTTGGCCATTTCAATGGCGTCCAGGGTTTCGGTCACCGTGCCGATCTGGTTGAGTTTGATCAGGATGGAATTGCCGACGCACTTCTCGATTCCCTGGGCGAAAATCTTCGGGTTGGTCACGAAAATATCGTCCCCCACGATCTGGAGGGAATCCCCCAGCCGCTCGGTCATCAATGCCCATCCATCCCAGTCGGCTTCGGCCAGACCGTCTTCGATGGAGACGATGGGGTATCGATCCACCAGGTCGGAATAATAGTCGATCATGCCCACGGCGGTCAGCCGCTTGTTCTCCGAGGCCAGCACATATTTCTTGTTCTCGTAAAACTCGCTGGCGGCGGCGTCCAGGGCGATGCTGATGTCTTTGCCCGGTGAATAACCGGCCGATTCAATGGCCTGGATAATGAGCCCGATGGCCTCTTCGTTGGAGCCCAGATCGGGCGCGAAGCCGCCTTCGTCGCCCACGCCGGTGCTCAGTCCCCGGTCCTTGAGAATTGCCTTGAGTTTATGGAAGGTCTCGGCGCCCATTCGGACGGCCTCGGCGATGCTGGGCGCCCCGAAAGGAACGATCATGAATTCCTGGATGTCCAGGTTGTTGGTCGCGTGGGCCCCGCCATTGATGATATTCATCATGGGAACCGGGAGGTAACGGGCGTTGAGCCCTCCCACATACCGGTAAAGGCTCATGCCGTGCGCCTCGGCAGCGGCCCGCGCCGATGCCATGGAGATGCCGAGGATCGCATTGGCGCCGAATTTCGATTTATTCTCGGTGCCGTCCAGCTCGATCATGTGGCGGTCGAGCGTCGCCTGGTCGGCGGCGTCCATCCCCCGGATGGCCAGGGCCAAGTCGTTTTTCACGTTGTCCACAGCCGTGATCACCCCTTTGCCGCCGTACCGATTCGCGTCTTTGTCCCTGAGTTCAAGGGCTTCCCGGGTACCCGTTGAAGCCCCCGAAGGAACGGTGGCGCGTCCCTTGGCGCCGCAGGCAAGGGACACCTCGACTTCCACGGTCGGATTGCCCCTTGAATCCAACACTTCCCTTGCGGTTACATCCATGATCTCGGTCATAATCGCATCTCCTGAAAACGGTTAAGGTTCCATCCCCAAGTCCTTCGGGACCCATGCTTGACAACAAAAGGTTCTCTAGTTACTCTGCTTGGCTCAGGATGTCAAGATCGAGGATGTCCGGATTTCAATCCACAAACCGCGTTCCGGCGGGGAAAGAGAGGTTTTCTTTATGACCCAAATCGATCCGTATACCGAGGCCCATCTGGTCGCGGCGGCCATCCGGGTGCTGGCCCATCAGACCGGCGCGCAGCCTTCCCTGGAGGCCGTATGCGATAAACTCTCTTTCGCCCCGGAACGCGGCCGACTCCTGGCCAAAAAACTTTCGGACGCCGGCGTGCTGGAGATCACCGAGGGCGCCTACGGCAACCGGGTCTTCATCAAGGATCACCTGGCCATCGAGGAGATTCCCCGTCAGCGGCAGGGGGAGACCCTGGAGTCGGAGATCGAAAAGTTCCGGCGCGAGCGCCAGGGGTTCGCCCGGAAGATCGAGACCCTGGCGTCCCAAAAAGAACAGCGGAAAAAAGACCTCTTCGCCGAGATCGAAAAGGGGCTCAAAAAAGGAGGAAAGAAATAAGAGCCTAAGAGCCGGTCACTCGCCGGCGAACCGTCCGTCGTCCCGGGTCGCGGCCATCTTTTCGGTCCTCTCCGCCATCCAGCCGATGCGGGCCGATTCCCGAAGATCGAAGGCGGGAACATAGGGCTTGACGTCCAGGACCGGCGCCCCGTCCAGGATGTCCACCTCCTTTATATAGAGGATTCCGTCGGCCGCCCCGGTCAACCGGACGATGGACAGGCCGATGGGGTTGGGGCGGGACGGCGCCCGGGTGGCGAAAAGGCCGTGGGGGACGTTGTCCAGAAACGGCGTCACCATCAGGGACGGGGTCCCGGCCCGGTGGCAGTGGTAGAGCAGGATGATGTGGGAAAATCCGTCCAGATCCGTCAACCCTTCGGCGTAATCGGGGTAAATCTCCACGGTTGCCTCGGCATCCTCGCCGCCGGGGGGCTGGATGGGCGCGCCCTCGGGGGTTTTGAAGGGGGAATGGACCACGCCGATGGGCCGGTATTCTATCGTTTCAATCATCTATCTCTCCTGAAATCTTTGATCCCCGCGACGGCGCGTCCACCCCGCGACGCCTTTCAACAAATCGGCCAGCCGCCGGACGTCGAGGTTTTGGAACCGATGGCGGCCGTCGGGCGCCCCCTTGGTGAAAAAGCTGAAATAGACCGAATGGAGGCGGCCGCGCCGTTCGGCGAGAAAGGCGGCGTAATCCGGGTCGGGGATAAAGGAGGCATCCAGCATTTCGTTTTTCATATCGACATCCTTATTATCAGGCCGGCCTCAGGGGCGTCAAGAAAGGGTTTCCCGGTCGACGGCGCACTGAATCGGCGGGGTTTTAGCGCTTGACAAAAACACCGCCTCCCCGTAGGTTTTTTATTTTGACGCCAATCCTTCACCCACTCAGGAGGGCATTTTGAAAAACACCGTCTACTTCATGGATCTTCGGGCCACGCCCAAGGAAAGTCTGATCGCCAAGCTCGGCCGGCTGATGGAAACCGCCGGCATCTCCGACACCTTTAAAAAACGGGACCTGGTGGCCGTCAAACTCCACTTCGGTGAGTTGGGCAACGCCGCCTTTATCCGGCCCATCTACCTTCGCAAGGTCGTGGAAACCATCAAGACCCTGGGCGGCAAGCCCTTTCTGACCGACGCCAACACCCTTTACGCGGGGACCCGGGGCGACACCCCCAGCCATTTGACCACCGCCATCCAGAACGGCTTTGCTTATGCCGTGGTGGATGCGCCCCTGGTCATCGCCGACGGGTTGCGGGGCAAATCAGAAAAGGCCGTCCCCGTCGAGGGCAAACACATCGAAACCGCCTACATCGGCACAGAGATCGTGGAAGCCGACGCCCTGATCTCCGTTGCCCATTTCAAAGGTCACGAACTCTCGGGATTCGGGGGAACCATCAAAAACCTGGGCATGGGGTGCGCCTCCCGCCGGGGGAAGCTGGTTCAGCACTCCGGGGTTTCACCCAAGGTCACGCGAAAAAAATGCATCGGCTGCGGCGACTGCCTTCCCCACTGTTCCCAGTCCGCCATCTCCCTGGAAAAGGTGGATGAAAAAAAGTACAAGGCCCACATCGATCCCGATGCCTGCATCGGTTGCGGCGAGTGCATCCTCATCTGTCCCCAGGGGGCCATCAACCCCCAGTGGGCCACCTCCATTCCGGATTTCATGGAGAAGATGGTGGAATACACCGCGGCGGTGCTCAAGAACAAGGAGAACAAGACCCTTTACATCAATTTCATCACCAACGTCTCCCCGGCCTGCGACTGCGTGCCGGCCAACGACGCGCCCATCGTCCGGGACATCGGCATCCTCGCGTCCCGGGACCCGGTGGCCATCGACCAGGCGTCCGTCGACATGATCAACGCCGAACCGGCCCTGTCCGCTTGCTGCATGGAGGAAAACCGGGAGGCCGGATCGGACAAATTCAAATCCATCTACCCCAAGGTGGACTGGCCCATCCAGCTCGATTATGCGGAAAAGCTGGGGCTGGGAAGCCGGGAATATGAGTTGGTGAAGATTTAAGAGACCCGTCGCTCAACCTCAACAGGGCCAGCCCATGCCATCGCCCATCGGCAACCTGCACCTGTCGCTCAAGGCGTTGCCCGTCCGGATCATCCTCCCCGCCGTGGCGACGGTGCTGCTTTTCGTTTCGACCATTTTTCTCCTGATCATCCCGGCGGTGGAAAACCGGCTGATGGAGGGCAAACGGGAGATGATCCGGGAACTGACGGAGACGGCCTGGTCCACCCTGGCGTTTTATGCGGACCGGGCGGCGACCGGGGAGTTGACCCGGGCGGAGGCCCAACGCCGGGCCTCGGCCCATCTGCGCCGCCTCCGGTACGGGCCCGAGGCCAAGGATTATTTCTGGATCAACGACCTCCACCCCCGCATGGTCATGCATCCCTACCGGCCCGATATGGAGGGACAGGACGCCTCCGGGTTCGCCGATCCCAGCGGGAAACGGATCTTCACGGCGTTCGTGGAAGCGGTTGAACAGGGCGGCGCCGGCTACGTGGATTACGCCTGGCAGTGGAAGGACGACCCGGACCGGATCGTCCCCAAGATCTCCTACGTCAAGCGGTTCGCCCCCTGGGGGTGGATCGTGGGCACCGGCATCTACGTGGAGGACGTGCGGACGGAGATCGCCGCCATGACCCGACGGCTGACCCTGACCTGTTTCGCCATCCTGCTGGCGGTCATGGTCCTGACGGCTTACATCATCCGGCGGGGGATGATCGTGACCCGGGAGAAGAAGCAGGCCGAGGAACAGGCCCGGCGCCGCCAGAAACAGCTTTTCCAGGCGGCCAAGATGGTCTCCCTGGGGACCCTGGTGTCGGGGGTGGCCCACGAAATCAACAACCCCATCACCTCGGTGATGCTCAACACCCCGACCCTGGACAAGGCCTGGCGCGCGGCCCTGCCGATCCTGGACGACCACCGGGACCGGAACGGGGATTTTTCCCTGGGCGGCATGCCCTACTCCGCCCTCCGGGACCGGATTCCAAAACTGCTGGCCGCCATCGGAGACGGGACCCGGCGGGTCCGGGACATTGTCAGCGACCTCAAGGACTTCGCCCGGGAGGCCCCGGCCGCCCACGCCGACGACGTGGACGCCAACGATATCCTCCGGAAGGCGACGGCGCTGGTCAACAACCTGATCAAAAAATCGACGCACCATTTCGCGGTCCGGTACGATCCGGCGATCCCGCGATTCAAGGGCAACGCCCAGCGGATCGAGCAGGTGGTCATCAACCTCATGGTCAACGCCTGCCAGGCCCTCCCGGACCCGGAGCGGGGGCTCCGGGTCTCGACCTCGCTCGACCCGGCGGCCGGTGAAGTGGCCATCGAAGTGTCGGACGAAGGAACCGGGATCCCCCCCGAAATCCTGGGCCGGATCAAGGATCCCTTTTTCACCACCAAACGGGACGGCGGCGGCACCGGCCTCGGCCTGGCCATCTCGGACAAAATCACCGGGGACCACGGCGGGCGCCTGGTCTTTACCTCCGAACCGGACAAAGGGACCACCGTCCGGGCGATCTTTCCCCTGACGCCGCCGCGGCCGCCCCGGAATCGAACCGCGGCACGGGAAAACCCATGACGAAGATGCGCATCACGCTCACGCCGGGCCATCCCATCATGATCGTGGACGACGAGGAGAACATTCTCCTGTCCATCGACACCACGCTCCAGATGGCCGGGTTCAACCATACCATCACCTGCCAGGACAGCCGGCGGGTCATGGAGATCCTCTCCGCCCAGATGATCGAGTGCATGCTCCTGGATCTGAACATGCCCCACCTCCACGGCGAACGGCTCCTGGACAGCGTCGCCCGGGAGTTTCCGGAGATCCCTGTGATCATCGTCACCGGCGCGGTGGACGTGGAGACGGCGGTCCGGTGCATCAAATCGGGCGCCTTCGACTACATCGTCAAACCCGTGGAGGAAGACCGGCTCATCACCGCCGTCAAGCGGGCCGCCTCCTTCCAGGAACTGAAGCGGGAAAACCTCTCCCTCCGCCAGCACATCCTGGGGGACAGCCTGGAAAAGCCCGAAGCCTTCCGGGAGATCATCACCCGGAACAAAAAGATGCTGGTCCTCTTCCAGTACATCGAGGCAATCGCGCGGACCTCCCAGCCGGTGCTCATCCGGGGGGAAACCGGCGTGGGCAAGGAGCTGGTGGCCCGAACCCTCCACACCCTGTCGGGCCTCAAGGGGGACTTTGTGGCGGTCAACGCGGCCGGGCTGGACGACAATGTCTTTTCCGACACCCTCTTCGGCCATGCCAGAGGGGCCTTCACCGGGGCGGACCGGGTCCGGAACGGGCTCATCGAACAGGCCGCCGGCGGCACCCTCTTCCTGGACGAGATCGGCGATTTGAACCACGCCTCCCAGGTGAAACTCCTCCGGCTGCTCCAGGAAGGGGAGTACTTCCGACTGGGAGAGGACGCGCCCCGGAAGACCGACGCCCGGATCGTGGCCGCCACCAACCAGAACCTGTCGGCGCTCCAGACCGAGGGGAAATTCCGCAAGGACCTCAACTACCGGCTCCGGACCCACCGGATCTACATCCCGCCCCTCCGGGACCGCATCGACGACGTGCCGCTTCTGGCCGACCATTTTCTGGACCAGGCCGCCAAAAGCCTGGGGAAAAAGGCCCCCACGCCGCCGGAGGCCCTTTATCCCCTGCTGAAATCCTACAGTTTTCCGGGCAACATCCGGGAATTGCAGTCGATGATCTTCGACGCCGTCAGCCGCCACCGGTCGGGGGTGCTCTCACTGGACGCCTTCAAGGCCCATATCGGCGGCGACAACGGCGCCGACGCGGGTCCGACCTCCCTACCCCACGGCCCGGAGGAAGGATCCCCGATCACCTTTTCCAGTTGCCTGCCCACCATCAAACAGGCGACGGCCCTTCTGGTGGCCGAGGCCATGCAGCGGGCCGACGGCAACCAGTCCATCGCCGCGCGGATGCTGGGCATTTCCCAGCAGGCCCTGAGCAAGCGGCTCAAGAAAATGGCCCCCGAGAACGACCGAACCCCCACAACGTAAGTTGTAATCACAACCCCGGTTGTACTCTTTCCCGCCGGTCAGATCCCCCGCCGAATCAATCCGTTTACAACCGTCCGACCCTCCATGGCCGCACCGTTCCACAACCTTGGTTGTATCCTTCTCCCCGGCGGATGGATGCCGCCGCGCCGGACAAACCGGTCTATTTTTCGGATGTTGTCGCCCATTTCGATGGGCTGGCACATGTTTTGCTTTAAAGTATCCCTTGTAGTATCCTGCCGCCTAATTACTGAATGACATTCATCCAGTTCATGGCTCGAATACGCCCGTTAACCCATCAGCGCGGTGCTGATTTTTTTCATTTTCAATCTTTTTTCAAGGAGGTTTCAGATTATGGCAAATGCAGAAACACCACAAGGAAATCCGGCGGTTGTCGGGCTCGCGGGGTTTGGTCTCACCACGTTGATTTTGCAGTTCCACAACGTGGGCTGGTGCGGTATCGGCCCCGTCGTGGCGCTGGCGTTCGTTTTCGGAGGTCTGGCTCAGATGATCGCCGGTTTCCAGGAATTCAAATGCGGCAACAATTTCGGCTTCAGCGCTTTCGTCTCCTACGGCTCTTTCTGGGTTGCCCTGGGCGTCATTTTCATGTTAAACTATTTTAATATTTACCACTCCAGCACCACCGACGTGGGATGGTTTCTCGTGGTGTGGACGCTCTACACCGCCATCATGTGGGTGGCGGCCATGAGGATTCATACCGCCATGGCCATTACCTTCACCCTGCTTCTGATCGGTTTCATCCTGCTGGATCTGGCCCATTTCGGTTATCCTCAGATGACGGTGGTGGCCGGATGGGAACTGATGCTGGCCGCCCTTTCCGCCTGGTACATGATGGCCCATGTCATCTATGCCCAGGTTTTCGGCAGGGATGTGCTGCCGGTGGGCAAACCCTGGATCAAATAGACCCGGCTCGATGACCATCAACCAACCATCAATCGGGCGTCGACGTGGACGCCCTCAACCGAATGCGATCAGGAGGGAGTTATGAAAAAACAGTATCTGGTTCCAATGATAATGGTCATTCTCTGCTTTGCGGCCACGGCTGTTGCCGGGCCGTCCGCCACCAAGGACGAATGCGTGGTCCGCTGCCACGAGGCCGCTTCCATGGTGACATCCAAAGGCGTCGAGGAAGCGGCCAACATCCTCAACAATCCTCAGGGCCCCTTTGTGTGGAAAGATTCCTACGTTTTTCTGATGAACCTGGACGGCAAGATGATCGCCCACCCCTTCCAGCCCGAACTGACCAAAAAAGACCATGTCCTGCTTTACACGGACCCCACGGACAAGGCGCTTTTCGTCCATTTCGTCAACCTGGCCCGAAACGTCGGCCACGGCTGGGTGGAATATATGTGGCCCAAACCCGGACAGTCCACCCCCTCAAAAAAGCTCACTTACATCTACCGGGTTCCGGACACGGAATATTTTGTGGGCGCCGGCGTCTATGTCGGCGGCATGATGTACTAATCCGCGGTTGACCGGCAACGCGACCCAAGGACCCGGAAAACGCTGTTTTCCGGGTCCCCTCTTTTTTTTTGGCGCTCGCGCTTGCCGCCCTCCTGGCGGCCCATGTCGTCCTCTACGCGAGCCTCCGGAGGGTTCATCTCATCGACGACAGGTTTCCCGCCTTTGAATATCCCGGCGATTTACCCCCTGGAATGGCTTGAAACCACCTTCCGGATCAAAACGCCCGCTGCTTCCAGTCCCTGAAGAAACCTCCCCGACAGATCTCTTGCGGCCATGTGCTCATAGACCTCGCCGCCGGGGGTCATCCCCCGGATTTTTCCATCCCCCAGAAACCATCCCAAAAGGCGCATGCCTGCGGCCCGGCGATCGGTCTCATCGAGCCGGGGTCGGACATGCCAATCAGGCGCCGGCAAATCGACGCCATGAGCAGAGAGCCCTTTGATGAAATTGAGGATCCGCCCCAGGCGCAGGAGCGTGGCCGCCTCGGTCCGATCCGTGGTGTGGGAGATGGGCAGCGCCGACGCACGCATCAGGGAAAACCGCGGCGGCAAGAGACCGTCCCTTTCGCATCGATTGTAATCCGCGCTGCCCGGCGCCGGATAAAAAACCGACACCCCGGCCAGGGTCGGCCGCCTGGCCAGGTAGACCAGATCGGCCACCGATTCAGCGGGGATCTGGCCCGGCGCCCCCACGATGATATAGCTGACCGCTCCCATCCCCATTTGTTCGGCCAGGGTCAATGACCGTTCCAGGCCGTCGCGCACGTCGGGCCGGTTGAACCGTCTGAGCTGGGAAGGGGAAGTGGTCCCCAGGGAGAGGTTGAGGGTCCGGAAACCGGCCGACCGCATCCGCCGGATCATGTCATCATTCAGGGAGGGCGGATAGAGCCCGTTCATGGCTCGCAGTTCCAGATCCTTTCCACGGAACCTTTTGTGAATCTCATCCAACAGGCGCCGCGCCCATGCCCGATCCAGGGTCAGATTTTCGTCTTCGAAATCGATAAATCCAGCGGCCCCCTGCCCCACCCATTTCTCGATCTCGGCCACAACAGATTCAACGCGCCGTCGGCGATAGGTCAAATGAGATCCGGCCAGGCAACAATAGCTGCACTTCAGCGGGCATCCCCGGCTGGCGGTCACCACGGCGCTGCCCCTGCCGGCCCGCCGGTAGAAGGCGTGCTGCATCAGATCGATCGCCGGCAGGGGATCAGCATCCGGCGCCATCATGGCCGGCGGCGCCGCATGGATGCCGCCGTCCGCTTTACGGAATATTATCCCGGGAACCCTGGACAAGTCCGCGCCGCACTTCAGCGCCTTTGCCAGGAGCGGCAGGGCCGTCTCTCCCTCTCCCCGGATGCCGTAATCCACCGCCGATTCCGCCATGATCGCTGCCGGAAGGACCGTGGGATGGCTCCCCCCCAGAACAACCGCGCAATCCGGGTGAAACCGCTTGACGGCCCGGGCTGTTTCCAGGGCCTCTTCTGCGTAGGGGGTGAACAGGGAGGCGATGCCCACCAGAAACGCGCCGGAATCCCGGGCAATCTTGCCGATGTGCTCGAAACTGTAGCCGAAGTGCTTGAAGTGATGAAACAGAGCAAAAGGGGAGTGGTCCGGCCGGCCATAATAGGAATCGAGATACGCCATTTCCGAAGGCAAGTCGATGATTCGGGAGCGGCCCGTGGCCAGGCCGTCGAAAATCGCCACGGAAAACCCCTTCTCCCGCAGGGCCTCAGCAATGCACATGAGGCCGTAGGGGATGGTCCGTTTGGCGGTGAGATAAAAATCCCGGATGGGCGGCTGGATCAACAGTATCTGGGGCATGGGGTCTGGGCTTTCTCAGTATTTGGGTCAGTTGCAGCGCCTTTATCTTTGTTTGAGACGATAATTCTGATTGACCCGGTCGGAAAAGCTGGATAGAATCAAGTTTTAATGATGCTGATGTAAGATTGAGGAATCGATGCCGGAAGATCAAGACAAAGAGCTGAACCGACATTTTTTGACCTTATGGGTCATCTGGGGGGCCATGCTGAGTTCGCTGGCCATGTACATGGTGATCTGCCATGCGGCGCCGGGAATCCAGAGGCTGGAGGGGCCGGGCGTTTCCGTCGGGTTGCTGCGAAACATCCTCCTGGGCGTATCAGCGATCGAACTGTTGGTCCTTTATTTCATCCGAAGGGCCATGTTCTTGCCGACGGCCCGGGGGCCCATCAGCCGGCGCGTCGAAAGCAAGCCCCTGATCAGTAAACGGGTGTTCATGTCCAAGTACGTCTCCATCGTCATCATTTCGCTGGCCATTTCCGAAAGCATCGCCATTTACGGCCTGGTCCTGTTCATCCTGGGAGACGACTATTCGACCCTTTACACCTTCATCCTCATCTCGGCCCTGGCCATGGTCGCCTTTCGTCCAAAAGCCGCCGAACTCGAACGGCTGGCCGTCAAGCACATATTCAAGTGACCCCTCGCAACCCCCTCGACGCTACCTAACCTATCCCTTATGAAACTGCCGGGCAACCCTTATTTCATCACCAGCCTCGTCTTTCTGGCCATCGTTGTCACAGGCGGCTTTCTGTTTCACTGGGGAGAAGAGGAGTTCGCCTACCTGCTGCTGCTCTACCTGATCGTCGGCCTGGGGATTCGTTTGGACGACATCTCCAAACAAATGGGGTCCGGACACCCCCGCCCCACTCAGATCGGCGAAGACGAGGACAGCATCATCGGGCTTCTGAAAGACATCAAAACATCATCTGCTGCAACCAACGCCCAATTGGAAGAGATTCTGAAAAGGATTGACGAAAAGGATCCCGCTAAAAATGGCTAAAAGCAAAAAGCCCGGAAAACACATCCGCATCACGCCGGCGCTCATCATCGGCCTGCTGATGGGCCTGGGAATTATTGTTCTGGGAATTTACAGCGCCCTTGCCTACGCGGAAAAAGGCGGATATTTCGCCGCCGGCGTCGGAGTTTGTTTTCTATCTCTGGTCGTTTATGCCGCCGCCCGCTGACTCGGACCGGCTTCCCGGCGGAGCCGGGCATTATAAAATTATATTGACAAAACTAAAAAAAAGGCTTAATTATCACTCTTGATTAAAGTGAGCGGGCATAGCTCAGCTGGTAGAGTACAAGCTTCCCAAGCTTGGTGTCGCGAGTTCGAATCTCGTTGCCCGCTCCAAAAGTTTTTTCGACCGCCGACGGTTTTGCGGGGTCATGTAGTAGACCTTTTATGCAAAGGCAGTAGTGGTGAAGGTAACCTTTTCTTATGGCGTGATCTTATGAACAGATAACTTCAAACATCCACTTAACTTAAAAGGTTTACTTATTGTCACAAAACGGGCGGTCGCCCGTTTTTGTTTTTTTGGAGGCTGCGATATCCCTATGAAATCGCAAAAATCAAAACCCAGCGCCAAAGGAAAGTCCGGTCGGCGCGGAGACGACGCCCAGAAGCCCATCTCGCCTGAACGGATGAGGCAGATTGTGGTCCAGGCGTCGGCCATGGCTGAGCCGCTGTGCGAATCCCAGGGCATGGAGCTGGTCCATGTGGAGTTTCAGCGCGAACCCGGCGGCCGGATCCTTCGACTTTACATCGACAAGCCGGGTGGCGTGAAACTGGAAGACTGCGCGAGCGTCAGCCGGGAACTGGGGGATCTTCTGGATGTGAGTCTCGAAGAAAGCGGCGCTTACAACCTGGAGGTATCTTCGCCGGGACCGGAACGTCCCATAGGAAAAAAAGTCGATTTCGAGCGGTTCACGGGAAGCAAGGCGAAAATACGCATCGCACGGCCCATGGAGGGCCAGCGGAATTTTCAAGGGGTGCTCATGGGCGTATCCGGAGACCATGTTCTGCTTCAGGCGGCGGACAGGGCGGTTTCCATTCCCTATGAAGAAATCTCCCGGGCCAGGCTGGTCAACCATAACGGAGACAGTTAAATGCTTTTCACCGATATAAAAAGAGTTATCGAACAGGTCAGCCGCGACAGGGGCATCGACAGCCATATTCTGATCAGCGCCCTGGAAGAAGCCCTGAAATCGGCGGCCAAAAAGAAGTTCGGCAACCGGATCGACATCGAGGCCCAGTACAACGAGGAAGCGGGAGAGATCGAAGTTTTCCAGTTCCGCGAGGTGGCGGCTGAAATCACCGACCCTCAGCTCCAGATGACCATGAAAGAGGGCAAGCGTCTGGATCCGGATTGCGAAGTCGGCGACAGCCTCGGCATCAAACTGGATACTGCCGATTTCGGTCGGATCGCAGCTCAGTCGGCCAAGCAGGTGATCATCCAGAAAATGAAAGAGGCCGAACGAAACGCCGTTTACGCCAATTTCATCGACCGCAAGGGAGAGATCATCAACGGCATTGTCCAGCGGTTCGAGCGAGGGGACATAATTGTCAACTTCGGCCAGACCGAAGGCGTCCTGCCGGAACGGGAACAGGTGCCCCGGGAGGTCTACCGCCGGGGCGACCGGGTCCGGGCGTATATCATGGATGTCCGCCTAGATACCCGCGGCCCCCAGGTGATTCTGACCCGGAGCCACCCCAACTTTCTGATCTCGCTGTTCAAAACCGAAGTGCCCGAAATCAGTGAGGGGATCGTCACCATCATGGGCGCGGTCCGGGAAGCCGGCAGCCGGTCCAAGTTCGCTGTGGCGTCCAATGACTCCGACATCGATCCGGTGGGCGCCTGCGTGGGCATGAAGGGCAGCCGGGTTCAGAATGTGGTTCAGGAATTGCGCGGGGAGAAGATCGACATCATTCCCTGGCATGTGGACCAGGCCAAATTTGTCTGCAACGCCCTGGCGCCGGCCGAAATTTCCCGGGTCATCATTGACGAGGACCACCGGACCATGGAAGTGATCGTTCCGGACGAGTATCTCTCGGTGGCGATCGGCAAACGGGGGCAAAACGTGCGCCTCGCCTCCAAGCTGACCAAATGGCGGCTCGACGTCAAAAGCGAGAGCCATTACAGCAAAGCCATGAAAGAGGGCTATGAATCGCTGGTCTCCCTGGCCGGGGTGGGCATCAGTCAGGCGGACGCCCTCTATGAAAAAGGCTTTTTTTCCGCTGAAGAGATCAGCCGGGCCACCGTGGAAGACATGATGGCGGTCCGGGAGATGACGGAAGAAACAGCCGAAAAACTCATTGAACAAGCAAAATTGCATGTGCTAAACGAAGAAGAAGCCGACGCACATGAAAGCGCTGAAGCGGATACGGCATCTGAATCGGAAGACGACGCACTGAAAAGCGCCGAAGCGGAAACGGCGGAAATTCCGCCATCAGAATCGGCATCGGATGCAACGGAACGTGCAGCGCCCGAAAAAACGGATGTCGAAAACCAGGCGGCGCCGATGGAAGCCGCTGACGACGCGCCGGAAGACATATAAAATCCGTGAATGCGGTGAATTTAAGGGGGATGGATGGCAAATATCAGGGTCTATGAGCTTGCCAGAGATTTGAATATGAAGAACAAAGCGCTTCTGGAGAAGTTAAAGGACATGGATGTCCCTGTCAGGAGCCATATGAGTTCTCTGGATGAAGATACGGTACTGAAAGTCAAATCGAATTTGCACGGCAAGTCGACAGAAGACATGGAGGCGACCCGGGTCAAACCGACCGTGATCCGCCGGCGCAAAAAGACCGCAACCGAAGAAATGCCGGCAGAAGGCGAATCGGCGGAGACAGAAGCGGCGGAAGCGACCGAAACGGCGGAAGCAGAAATGCCGCCGGCTGCTGAAACGGCCGTTTTGACGGAGGAGCCTGCAGTGGAAGAAGCGGTCGAAGTCGAAGAGAAAGCGCCATCCGAGAAAAAAGAGGAAAAAAAAGCGGCCAAAAAGTTCAAGGGCGCCGAGAAATTCCCTGCCAAGGTGGTCTCTCGCCCAGCGGAAAAAACACCGGAAGCCACCGAACCGCCGCAAGAGATGTCGACGGCAGAGACGCCCTCAGAGCCAGAAGAGGCGACAGAATTGCAAACGGGCGCAGTGACAACGCCGGCGTCGGAAACAGCCGAAGAAGCTGCCCCCGAAATGCCCGAGGCGGCGGAAGACCATCAGGAAACAGCGCCGGAAACCACCGAAGGCGCCGCCGCAGAGGAGAAAGAGCCGATCGTGCCCCCTGAAAAAATCGCCATGGAGATTGAACCGGAAAAGGCGACCGAGGCCGCAACGGACGCCAAGGCCGAAAAGACTGCCAAGTCCAAGAAGAAGAAAAAAGGCAAGCGGGACACTCCGGCCAGGATCATCAAACCGGCCGAAGAAGCGCCGGAGGCTTTCAAAAGAGACATGGCGGCAGCCGCCGTAGAAGAACAGGAAGCAGAACCCCAGGAACCGGCCGCCCCGGAGGAGACCCCTCAAGAGGTGATCTCCCTCAAGGACCGAAAGAAAAAAGGCAAAAAAGGGGTGGAGGAGGTCAAAGAGACCAAAGAGGCAAAAGAGGCAAAAAAACCGAAGGAAAATCGATGGGCCAAGAAAAAGATCTCCTTCAAGCGCAAGGAAGTGGTGGAAGGCGCGGCGCTTTACGCCGGCCGCGGTCGAAAGGGCAAAAAGGGCCAGAAAGCCAAACAGGCTCCGGCCCAGAAGACGCAAATCACCACGCCCAAGGCCATCAAACGGCGAATCAAAATCGACGACACCATCGCCCTGTCCGATCTGGCCAAGCGGATGGGCATCAAAGCCAATGAAATCATCATGAAACTGATGTCCCAAGGCATGATGGTCACGGTCAATCAGACGGTCGATTTCGAGACAGCCGTCCTAGTGGCCGCTGAATTCGGTTATGAAGTCGAACGGGCCGCCTTTGAAGAAGAAACCCTGATGCAGATCGGCGCGGATGATCCCGAAAAAATGGCGTGGCGCCCTCCGGTGGTCACCATCATGGGCCACGTCGACCACGGCAAGACCTCTCTGCTGGACGTCATCCGAAAAACCCGTGTTACCGAAGGCGAGGCCGGCGGCATCACCCAGCACATCGGCGCCTATTACGTGGAGACGGACAGCGGCCAAATCGTCTTTCTGGACACCCCCGGCCATGAGGCCTTTACGGCCATGCGGGCCCGGGGCGCCACCATTACGGACCTTGTGGTGCTGGTGGTGGCCGCCGACGACGGCGTGATGCCCCAGACCATTGAGGCCATCAACCACTCCAAGGCCGCGGGGGTTCCGCTCATCGTGGCCGTCAACAAGATCGACAAAAACAACGCCGATCCCGACCGGGTGATGCGGGAACTCGCCGAACAGGGCCTGGTGCCAGAAGACTGGGGCGGCGACACCATCTTCGTCAAGGTCTCGGCCAAGCAGGAGACCGGCATCGACGATTTAATGGAGATGATCCTGCTTCAGTCGGAGGTGCTCGAACTCAAAGCCAATCCGGACAAACACGCCGTCGGCTACGTGGTCGAAGCCAAACTCGACGCCGGCCGGGGACCGGTGGCCACGGTGCTCATCCAGGACGGAACGCTTCACGCCGGCGACTCGGTGGTTTGCGGGGTCCATCACGGGAAGATCCGGGCCATGCTCAATGATCTCGGGCAGCCGGTGGAAGAGGCCGGCCCCGCCATTCCGGTGGAAATACTGGGGCTTTCCGGCGTTCCCAATGCCGGCGACGAACTGGCGGCCCTGGAGGACGACAAGAGCGCCAAACAGGTCAGCGACCACCGGCTCCAGAAGCAGCGGTCCAAAGAACTGGCCAAAACAAGCCGCCTGAGCCTGGACAAGCTTTTCGAACGGATGCAGGAAGGCGAGGTCAAGGATCTCAACCTCATCATCAAAACTGATGTCCACGGCTCCATCGAGGCGCTGAAGGATTCTTTGACCAAACTTTCCAACGAAGAGGTGGCCATCAACGTCATCCATGCCGCCACCGGCACGGTGACCGAATCGGACATTTCCCTGGCGGCAGTATCGGAAGCCATCATCATCGGGTTCAATGTCCGGCCGACCGCGAAAATTCAATCGATGGCCCAGGAAGAGCATGTGGACATGCGATTCTACAACGTCATCTACAACGCCATCAAGGACGTCGAAGACGCCATCGTCGGCATGATGGACTCCACCTACGAGGAACGGGTTCTGGGGCGCGCCGAGGTCCGGGAAGTCTTCCATGTGCCCAAGGTCGGCGCCATCGCGGGGTGCTATGTCACCGACGGCAAGATACAGCGGGGCCGGCAGATTCGCCTGGTCAGGGACGGCGTCGTGATCTACGAAGGCAAGATCGGTTCCCTGCGGAGGTTCAAAGACGACGTCAAGGAAGTGGCGACCGGTTACGAGTGCGGCATCGGCATCGAGAAGTTCAACGACATCAAGGTGGGCGACGAACTCGAATGCTATTACATGGAAGAAATCAAACCCCAACTGTAAGCGCTTATTATTCATGGTTATCGGTCTCGGCATCATTGTATTCAGGCTCCACGACTGCAACTCTCTGAAAGGGAAGCGGCGGGTGGTTAAATCCATCATCGCCCGCATCCGAAACAATTTCAACGCCTCGGTTGCCGAGGTGGGGGCCAATGATAATCACCATCGCGCGGAGATCGGTTTCTCCTTGGTTGGCAATGACCGTCAGGTGATCAACGCCAAAGTCGACAAGGTCTTCAACCTGGCCGAAGAGATGGGCCTTGCGGAAATCATCGACACGCAGATGGAGATTTTCAACCTATGACGACTTTTTCACGGGCGGACCGCGTCTCGCAGCTCATCCAGCGGGAACTCTCGGAGATTCTCCAAAAGGAGACCAAAGACCCTCGCCTGAAGATGGCGACCATCACGGGCGTCAAGCTGTCGAAAGATCTCAAAAATGCAAAGATCTATTTTTCCACTGCCGCCGGCCGGGAACGGCAAGAGGCGCTTCAGGGATTTCAGAGCGCCCACGGTCACATCAAACGTACACTGGCCAGTCGATTGGAACTTCGATACATGCCGGAACTTCGCTTCTACTACGACGAATCCTTCGATTACGGGGAACGCATCGAGAAACTGTTAAAATCAGTCGCCAACACTCATGAAACAGATGGATCAGATCATAACCCAATTGACAGCGAGTGACCATGTGCTCTTCGCCTCTCATACAGATCCTGACGGCGACGCAATCGGCTCCCTGCTGGCTGCCGGGCTTTCCATGAAAGCGATGAAAAAGAGGACGACCCTCTATAACGAAAGCGCCATACCGGCCGTATACCGCTTTCTGCCCGAGGTCGAGGCCATTGTCTCCCACCTGGATGGGGCGGCGCCTTTCGATACGGCCGTCGTACTGGATTGCAGCGATCTGGAACGGGTGGGGGCCGGGGCGCTGCCGTTTATCCGGGAGACGCCGGTAATCATCAACATCGATCATCACCCCACCAATACGGGGTTCGGCGACTTCCAACTCATCGATTCCGATGCCTGCGCCACCGCAGAAATCATCTACCGGCTCATCTCCCGGATGGAGATCGTCATCGATGCGGACATCGCCACCGCCATTTACACGGGCATTTTCACAGACACCGGGTCATTCCGCTTCGCCAACACCAATCAAGCGGCTTTTTCCATATGCAACGGGATGGTCGCCTGCGGAGCCGATCCCTACAACGTGGCCAAACATGTCTACGGCACCTATTCACTGGGACGGATCAAACTCCTGAACCGGGCGCTGGATTCCATCGAGATCTCCGATAACGGCCGGCTCTCCCTGATGACCCTGACCCGGGAGATGTTCGATGCAACCGGAACTCATCCCGAAGATGTGGACGGCCTGATCAACTACGCCCGCCGCATACGGGACATCAAAGTCGCCGTGCTGATTCATGAATACCCCAATGGAAGCGGCGACGAAAAGCGCAAAAACGGCCAACGGCGGTTTCATGTCAGCCTCCGTTCCGACGGCGCAGTGGACGTCTCCCGGATTGCCGCGCTTTTCGGCGGAGGCGGTCACCGAAACGCCGCCGGCTTCACCGTCCATACCGACATAACCGATATAAAAAACGGCATGATGGAACTTGCCAACGGGTTGTGATTCAGATATATGAAAAAGATGTCCGGCAGCGCAAGCAGCGCCAGCGGCATCCTGGTGGTGGACAAGCCTCCGGACATCACCTCGGCAGCGGTGACGGCAGTGGTCAAACGGCTGCTGAAGGCGAAAAAAGTCGGCCACACAGGCACGCTCGATCCCTTTGCCACAGGGGCAATGATCCTGTGCCTCCATCAGGCGACCCGACTGTCCCGATTTTTTCTCCATGGCCGGAAGACCTATGCGGCAACCCTGGTGCTGGGCATCGCCACCGACACCCAGGACCGAACCGGAACGGTTCTTTCCCGAACCCCGCCGGAGCAAATCCGGGCATCGGAGGCGGAGATCCGGGCGGCGATGAAACGCTTTACCGGCGAGATCGACCAGTTGCCGCCGGTCTATTCGGCGCTGAAACACGAAGGGACGCCGCTTTACAAGCTGGCCCGGCAGGGTTCGCCGGTGCAGAAGGCCGCCCGACGGATCACCATCCACCGGATACAGCCGACGCGCATTGCGCTGCCCGAGGTCGATTTCACCGTAACCTGTTCAGCCGGCGCCTATATCCGGACTCTGTGCGCAGACATCGGCCGGATTCTGGGCTGTGGAGGGCATCTGGCGGCGTTGCGACGCACCGAAAGCGCGGGCTATACCGTCGAACAGGCCGTCACGCTGCCGGAGCTGGCGACCCTGGCCGGAAAGGATCAGGCATGGGATCGGATCATCCCCATGGCCGAGGCTCTCAAGGAGATCCCGGCCCATGGCGCCGACCGCGCCCTGGCCGGACGGATCGAACACGGCATGCCGTTGACGGCAACGGACATTCCTCCGGCATCCGTCGGGCCGGATGACATCGTCAAAGTGGTAAACGCCCGGCATCCCGACCGGCTCCTGGCGGTAGTGGAATGGAAAGCCGATCGGGGCCGGTACGAGTATTGTTGCGTATTTCATTGGGAAAAGTGATCGACATTTCAAGCGTAAGCACAAAGGAGGGCTAAAAAGTGGTGTTTTCATCGGCGGAAAAACAAACCTTAATCGACAAATACAAGCTGCACGAGGAGGATACGGGTTCACCCGAGGTCCAGATCGGCCTGTTGACCCATCGGATCACTTACCTCACAGAGCATTTAAAGGTCCACAAAAAGGACCATCATTCCCGCCGGGGGCTCTTGATGCTGGTCGGCAAACGCCGCAGACTGCTCAATTACGTCAAGAACAAAGACGTTTACCGCTATCGGAGCATCATCGAGACCCTAGGCATCAGAAGATAGAGAAAAGTATACTTATGGAAATCGTATTCAAAGCAGACCTGGGGGGCAAACCCCTGAGCATCCAGACCGGAAAAACAGCCAAACAGGCCTCCGGTTCCGTGGTCGTTCAGCATGGCGACACCATCGTGCTGGTAACGGCCGTCTCCGCCAAGGAGGAGCGGCAGGGCATCGACTTTCTGCCCCTGACCGTTGAATATCAGGAAAAGATTTACGCCGCGGGCCGCATCCCCGGCAATTATTTCCGCCGGGAAATCGGACGGCCCAGCGAAAAGGAAACCCTTACGGCGCGCCTCATCGATCGCCCCATCCGTCCGCTGTTTCCCAAAGGGTACCGAAACGAAATTCAGGTGATCGCCACCGTCCTTTCCATGGACCAGGAAAATGATCCGGACGTGCTGGCCATGACCGGCGCCTCCGCGGCCCTGGAGATCTCCGACATCCCCTTTTCAGGACCCATCGCGTGCGTCCGCGTGGGGCGCATCGACGGTAAACTGATCGTCAACCCCACCATCAGCCAGTGGGAAGAATGCGACCTCACCATCATCGTGGCGGGTTCCAAAACCGGCGTCGTGATGGTGGAAGGCGGGGCCAATATGGCCAGCGAAGCGGAGATGCTCGACGCCATCTATCACGGCCATCAGGCCATCCAGCCGCTCATCGATCTCCAGGAAAAACTGCGGGAGGCCGTGGGCAAGCCCAAGCAGGACTTCACGTCACCGGAAAAAGACCCCGACATTGTCGCCAGGGTCGAGGCCGCCGCCGGCGCCGCCCTGCGGGAAGCCGTCGTGGTGCCGGAAAAGGTCAAACGCTCCCAGGCCGTTCGGGCGGTGAAAGAAAAACTGCTGGAAGACCTCGGAGAGGGCTATGCCGAGCGGCGGGGCGAAGTATCCGCCGCCCTGGAAGACCTGCGCAACCGCATCTGCCGGGATATGGCGATCAAAGACGGCAGACGGATCGATGGACGGGCCTTTGACGAAATCCGTCCCATCACCTGTGAAGTGGGCATTCTGCCGCGCCCCCACGGGTCCGCGCTGTTCACCCGGGGCGAAACCCAGGTGCTGGGCGTGCTCACCATCGGCTCCGGCGCCGACGAACAGCGGGTGGAAACCCTTTCCGGCGAGGAATTCCGTCCCTTCATGCTCCATTACAACTTCCCCCCCTTTTCCGTGGGCGAAGTCAAACGGATCGGCGGCCCCAGCCGTCGGGACATCGGTCATGGCGGGCTCTCCACACGCGCCGTTGAGAAGGTGTTGCCTTCACGGGAAACGTTCGATTACGTCATCCGGATCGTGTCCGAGGTGCTCGAATCCAACGGCTCCTCCTCCATGGGCACGGTTTGCGCCGCCAGCCTGGCGCTGATGGACGGCGGGGTGCCCATCAAAACCCCGGTGTCGGGCATTGCCATGGGGCTGATCAAGGAGGGCGACCAGGTGGCTGTTCTCTCCGACATCCTGGGCGACGAGGACCATTTCGGCGACATGGATTTCAAGGTCGCCGGCACCAAAGAGGGCATCACCGCCCTTCAGATGGACATCAAGATCCATGAACTGTCCAAGGACATCATGGAAAAAGCCCTGGAACAGGCCCGGGAAGGCCGCCTGTTCATCCTTGACAAAATGCTCGACACCATCAAGGAATCCCGGGAAGAAATTTCGCCCTATGCGCCCAAGGTGGTCAGCATTACCATCAATCCCGACAAAATCCGGGAGATCATCGGCCCGGGCGGTAAAGTCATCCGATCCATCCAGAGCGAAACCAACACCAAGATCGAAATCGACGACTCCGGTCTGGTCAAAGTCGCCGCCACCTCCCAGGAGGATGCGGACGCCGCTCTCGGCATGATCAAGGAAATCACCGCGGAACCCGAGGTGGGTGAAATTTACGAAGGCACGGTGGTCAAGATCACCGATTTCGGCGCCTTCGTCAATATCATGCCGGGGACCGATGGTCTGGTGCATATCTCTCAGCTGGACGCCAAACGGGTCAAGAAGGTGACCGATGTGGTGAAAGAAGGCGATACCGTCAAAGTCAAAGTCCTGGAAATCGACAAGAACGGCAAAATCCGCCTGAGCCGGAAGGCGTTGCTTGAAGAAGAGCAGAATGATTCAAAAGACTAATCAGGCGATCGACAAAACCCGGTTGAACAACGGCATCCGGATTGTCACCCGCGCGATTCCCCATGTCCGATCCGTCTCCATGGGCGTCTGGGTCAACGTGGGCGCCCGGGACGAATCGGCGGCAGAAAGCGGGATCTCCCACTTCATCGAACACATGATCTTCAAGGGGACCACCCGCCGAAGCGCCTACCAGATCGCCAAGGAATTCGATGTGATCGGCGGCCACACCAACGCCTTTACCTCCATGGAGACCACCTGCTACCACGCCAAGGTCATGGACGACCACCTGTCGACCATGACCGATATCCTCTGCGACATCCTGATCAACTCTGTCTTTGACGACAGAGAGGTGGACAGGGAGCGGCCGGTGATCTTCCAGGAGATCGGAATGGTGGAGGACACCCCTGAAGAGTACATTCACATCCTGTCGGAGCATGCCTACTGGGGAGAACACCCCCTGGGCCGCTCCGTACTCGGCCCCAAAGAAAATGTGACCGGCTTCGATGCCGACGCCATCAAATCTTTTTTCCGCCGCGCCTATCAGCCCGAAGGCATCGTAATCGCCGCAGCCGGCAACCTGGAGCACCAGCGGTTTCTGGACCTGGTGGCGCCCACCTTCGAGGCCATCCCGGCCGACCGTTCCCTTCCGGAACGGATGCCGGCCCGGGGTCATTCCCAGGTGGGGGTTCACCATCGGGACCTGGAGCAGGTTCATGTCTGCCTCGAAGCCGGCGGCGTTTCGGTGACCGATCCGCGCCGGTACGCCTTTTCGCTTCTCAACACCATCCTGGGCGGGAACATGAGTTCCCGTCTTTTCCAGGAGGTTCGGGAGAAGCGGGGTCTGGCTTACGCGATCTATTCCTTTATGACCAGCTACGTCGATTCGGGCATGTTCGGCATCTACACGGCGGTGGCGGATCAGCAGGTCCGGGAAGTCGTATCGGTGGTGCTGGAAGAACTGGAACGCATTAAAAACACGCCTGTCTCAACCGACGAACTGCGGGATGCAAAAGAGTACACCAAAGGGAGCCTCTACCTCTCCGCTGAAAATGTGGACAGTCAGATGGTCCGGCTGGCCCAGAACGAGATCCATTTCGGTGAATTCATTCCCCTGGAGGAGATCGTGGCGCGGATCGAGGCCGTAACCGAAGAAGATATCCGCCAGCTGGCCCGGACGCGGTTCGCGCCGGACGAACTGGCCCTCACCTTCCTGGGTCCGGTTACGGATAAAGGGCCGCTGGAAGACCTGCTGCCCCATTGAGCCGGTTCACCGCCTCCCTCCGCATCCGGCGCATCCGCCCGGATGCGGACGCCGACATCCCCCTGCCCCGCTACATGACCCCTCACGCCGCCGGCATGGATCTCTGCGCGGCGGTGACCTCGGATACGCTCCTTTCCCCCCTGGAGATTCTCACGGTTCCCACGGGCTTCGCCATGGCCTTGCCCATCGGATTTGAAGCCCAGATCCGACCCCGCAGCGGCCTGGCCGCCCGATACGGCATCACCCTGGTCAATGCCCCGGGCACCATTGACGCCGACTACCGGGGCGAGGTGATGTTGCCGCTGATCAACCTGGGCAAAACCCCTTTCACCCTCCGGCGGGGGGACCGGGTCGCTCAGATGGTTGTCCACGACGTCCATCAGGCCCGGATCGAGGTGGTTTTTGATTTGGACGTTACGGATCGGAATGACGGCGGGTTCGGACATACGGGGGTTTGACCCGACACCGCCGGCGCGGCATTATCATTACGCAACACAGCCGGATCAGGCGCCTTCAACACGGAGTTAAAATGAAACGAACCAAAATCTTCGAACTGATCGACGCCGAAGCCTCCCTGGACCGGGTGCTGGCCAAAGGATGGGTCCGCACCCGACGGGATTCCAAAACCTTTTCCTTTATCGAACTCAACGACGGCTCGTGCCTCAAAAACCTTCAGGTCATCGCCGACGAATCCCTGGGCAACTACGAAGAGATCAAAAAGATCAGCACCGGCTCGGCCCTTGCCATCACCGGCCGCCATGTGGCCTCCAAAGGCGGCGGCCAGAAATGGGAGGTCCAGGCCGAGGACGTGGACATCATCCACCTGGCCCCGGAAGCCTATCCCCTTCAGAAAAAGCGGCACACCGACGAATTCCTGCGGACCATCGCCCACCTGCGGCCCCGAACCAACAAATACGGCGCCGCCTTCCGGATCCGGTCTGAACTGGCCTATGCCATTCATCAGTTTTTCCGGAACCGGCGATTCAAATACATCCACACCCCCATTCTCACGGGATCGGACTGCGAAGGCGCCGGCGAACTGTTCCGGGTCACCGCCCTGGATCTGACCCATGTGCCCACGGTCGACGGGAAGCCCGACTTCGATCAGGATTTTTTCGGCCGGGAGGCCAATCTCACCGTCTCCGGGCAACTTTCGGCCGAGATGTTCGCCCTGGCGCTGGGCGACGTTTACACCTTCGGCCCCACCTTCCGGGCGGAAAATTCCAACACCCGACGCCACGCCGCCGAGTTCTGGATGGTTGAACCGGAAATGGCCTTCTGCGATCTTTCCGACAACATGAATCTGGGAGAAGAACTGATCCGGACAGTGGTCCGGCAGGTCATGAAGAACTGCGCCGACGACATCGAACTCTTCGCCAAGTTTGTGGACAAAAAGCTGATGAAGACCCTCCAAAACACGGTCGATTCGGACTACGTCCAGCTCCCCTACCAGGAGGCGGTGGCCATTCTTCAGAAATCCGGCAAAAAATTCGAATATCCCGTCGAATTCGGCAAAGATCTCCAGTCGGAACACGAGCGATTCCTTACCGAAAACCACTTCCGGAAACCGGTCATCCTCCACGATTATCCCAAGACCATCAAACCGTTTTACATGCGAGTCAACGACGACAACGAAACCGTCGCCGCCATGGACGTCCTGGTCCCGAGCATCGGCGAGATCATTGGGGGCAGCCAGAGGGAGGAACGGCTGGAAGTGCTGGAAGACCGCATGGCGGAACTGTCCATGGACCCCGCCCCCTACTGGTGGTACCTCGATTCCCGACGCTACGGCTCCGTCCCCCACAGCGGCTTCGGCCTGGGGTTCGAGCGGCTGATGATGCTGGTCACCGGCATTTCCAATATTCGAGACGTGATCCCGTTTCCGAGAACGCCCCGGAACATTGAATTTTGACATCGGCTCACCCCAGGTT
This sequence comes from Desulfobacteraceae bacterium, assembly GCA_011390065.1. Taxonomy (GTDB): domain Bacteria; phylum Desulfobacterota; class Desulfobacteria; order Desulfobacterales; family JAABSP01; genus JAABTD01. The sequence goes on along the minus strand of JAABTD010000002.1, from coordinate 13,714 downwards.
CCCAAGACCCGGCGCACCGTAAAAGCCGGGCATTATTCAATTGAAAAAGGGGGGTTGTGTTGTCGCAACTCTCCTTTGCTTTTTTGCACCCATGCTCTTCCAACCCAAGAACCGCAATCCCAAGCCATTGGCTCCACAAACAAACATTCCTGTCCACAAAAATGCCATCCGCCCCTTGCCGCTGGTTGCAACCGACGTCAAAAGTCCCCGCGCGGGACAATGGATTCTTCTATTGAACATCCCTTATTTTTTGGCTATTTTATGGAGGAAGGCCTGAGAATCCGGTGCTTCCAATGAATTCGTCTGTTCAATCGAACCGATAGGGAGATTCCCATGCACCCCCCATCCATCAAAAAATGCGCCATGATCGCCCTGACGGGCCTGATCCTCATGACTTTAGGCCGCCAATCCTCTGAGGCGTCGCCCCAGATCTTCATTCTTCACAGTTACGAAGCCGACCATGTGTGCGGACAGCCCCAGCACAAAGGGGTTGTATCGGCCCTTCGGGAGGCGGGGTTCCGGGAAGGAGAGAACCTGGCGATCGAAGTCTACCACATGGACACCAAACGTAAAAACAACACCGAAGCGCTGATCCGGCAACAGGCGGAAACGGCAACAGAGGCGATCGCCGGATACGATCCTGATCTGCTGATCACCATCGACGACAACGCCTTTCGGACGGTGGCCCTTCCCCTGGCCGGAACAGACTTGCCCATTGTCTTTTCGGGTCTGAACGGTCAACCCGAGGACTACAACCGGCGCCGCCGCTTCATGACGTCACGGGAAAAACCCGGCGGCAACATCACGGGGGTGTATGAAAAGCTCCATCTCGCCGATGCAATCCGGGTCCATTCCAAACTGTTTCCGGGCGCATCGACCTTGCGGATCTACACTGACCCCTCTCCCACAGGCCGGGCCATCGCGAGCCAGGTCCGCATCGAACTGGAAAACGCGCCGCTCCCCTGGCGATGGGAGCTGAAAATGGTCGAATCCTATGAGGCTTACAAAGAGGAAATCCGCGACGCCAATCAGGCCGACGATGTCGGCGGCATCTATCCGGCCGCCCTCCTGCTCAAGGACGGCAACGGCGTCGCTCACACCGCGCCGGAAATCTTCGCCTGGACGGTGAAACACTCCGAAAAGCCTGAAATTGCAATTAATTACGCTTTCACCCGCATGGGACTGTTCGGCGGGGCAGCCGTCGATTTCTTTGCCATGGGCCGACAGGCCGGACAGATGGCTGCCCGCATCCTGAAGGGAGAGGCCCCGGGCGATTTGCCGATCCTGGAAGCCGAGCGGTATGCCCTGGTGTTCAACCTGAAACGGGCCGAAACCCTGGGCATCGACATCCCCCCTGACGTGCTCATGGCGGCGGACGAGGTCGTAGCGACGGAGCCCCCGTGCGGCGCTGCCAAATGAAGAGGGTCAAGCGCTTTGCCAGGTTCATCGGATGGACGATGATCCTTTTTCAGGCCGTGTCACTGGCCGTCGTGGTCGGGGTGCTGTATACCATCCTGAGCAGAACCATGACCCACGAACATGAAAACCGGCTGCAGGCCCAATCTGCCCGAATCAGCATGGCCCTTTCGGATCGGTTGAGCCGGGCCGAGCATCAACTCCGTGACCTCGGAATGAACAACGCGATCCGGGTCAGCCTGATGCTGGGGGTCGACAACCAGGTAAAGGAACAGATGTCGGCTCTGTATCCGCCGGCTGACGGCGCCATTTTTTTCATCCGGGATGCCGGGCGCGGCGACATCCTTCCCGCGCTTCCCCGCCGCCTGGACCTGTTGGCAGAGCGAATGGCCTCACTCGAAGCCGCCGACCGGTTCCAGCGCCGCCTTTTTTTCAAGGTCGGGGAAGACGCCCTTTATTCGCTCTTTGCCATCCCCGTTTTCCGGCAGGACGAACGGCTGGCCACCGCCTTCATGCTCGACGACATCGCCGCAGACGCGCAATTCTGGCGGCGGTTCGACATGATCGCACCGGGCGCCAGCCTGCTGGTTCAAACCGGAGGAGCGCTCTGGGACCTGCGCAGCGGGGACCAGGAGACCCGCACCATAAACGAAAATCCCCTATTGCAAATCAAGCTCGCATCGTCTCAAGCCGATCTGCCGGGGCTCAAGGAGCTGCCAGATCTGTTTCTGTCCGTCTCCGACGCGCCACTCCAGGAACAGCAGTCCTTCCTCATCCTCATCCTCGCGGCATTGTGCGCATCCGTGTTTCTGCTGACGATCCTGGTATCGTTCTGGATCGTCCGACGGCTGAGCGACCCACTGGAGAGCATGGCGAATCAAGCCATGGCCATCGCCCGCGATCCCGCCCCCCATTTCCTGAAAACCGAAGCCCTCCGATACCGTGAATTCCAAACCCTCGCCGACGCGTTCAACGGCGTACTCCGCAGTCTGCTGGATGCCCAAAACGCCCTGACGAACCGGGCCAGACAGGCCCTGGATGCCTCGGAGGACAAATATCGGTCGGTGGTGAACCAGAGCGCCGAAGGCATCTACCAGGTGGACACCGACTCCAAGCGGATCGTGGAAGCCAACCCCGCCATGCAACGGCTCCTGGGCTACAATCAGACGGAACTCTCGGCCATGACGGTCTACGACTTCGTCGTCCATGACCCACCGGATGTCGACGCGACGATGGGACGGATTCTTCGGGAGGGCCATCATTTTATCGGGGAACGGCGTTACCGGAAAAAAAACGGGCAGACGGTTACCGTGGAGGTGGGCGGCAATCTCATCGCCTACGGCGGCAAAGAGGTGATCAGCGTGGTCTGCCGGGACATCACGGCGAAAAAGAAGATGGAGGGCGAACTCCTGAAAATGCAGAAACTCGAGTCGCTGGGCCTTCTCGCCGGGGGCATCGCCCATGATTTCAACAATATTTTGACCGGCATCATTGGCAATCTCTCCCTGGCCAAACTCGCCGCCGGCCCGGAAACGGCGCTCCGCAGCAAACTCGCCGAGACCGAGCGGGCCTGCATGCGCGCCAAAGATCTCACCCAGCAGCTGCTCACCTTTGCCAAGGGAGGTGCGCCCATCAAAAAAACCCTGCCCCTGTCGGGTCTCATCCGAGAGGCGGTCGGCTTTACCCTTCGCGGATCCAATGTCGCCTGCCGTCTCGATATCGCAGACGATCTCCTTCCCGTGGATGCCGACGAAGGCCAGATCACCCAGGTGATCAACAACCTGGTCATCAACGCGCAACAGGCCATGCCCGAGGGCGGCGCGTTGACCGTAACGGCGGTTAATCGGGACAAAGAGGCGCTCTCCGGCCTCCCCCTGAAATCCGGGCGGTATGTGTCGGTCACCATCCGGGACCAAGGTCCCGGCATCCCGCCGGCGCAACTGGAAAAAATCTTCGACCCCTATTTCACCACCAAAAAAACGGGCAGCGGCCTCGGATTGGCCGTGGTCTATTCCATTGTCAAAAAGCACGGCGGCCACATCGCCGCTGCATCGGAACCGGATGCCGGCGCCGCCTTCACCCTTTACCTGCCCGCATCCCGAGCGACGGGACCCTCATCCGCCCCCGGGCCGGACCGAATCATCCCCGGGCGGGGGCGGATCCTCATCATGGACGATGAGCAGACGGTGCGATTTGTCCTCCAGGAGATGCTCCGGTATCTGGGATACGATCCCGCCGCCGCCGAAGACGGGGCCGAGGCGATCTCAACCTATGAAACGGCCATGGCCGAAGGAGCGCCTTTCGACGCCATTATCATGGACTTGACCATTCCCGGAGGCATGGGCGGACAGGAAGCCATCGGACGCCTTCGGAAGATCGACCCTCATGTCCGCGCCATCGTCTCCAGCGGGTACGCCAACGATGCCGTGGTGGCCGATTTCCGACAACACGGCTTCTCCGGCGTGCTCTCCAAACCCTACCAGATCGAAGCGCTCAGCGAACTGCTCTCGACCCTGACCGGCGGCGCCGATGAACGCGATGGCGAGGCAGTCGTCGAAGAGGATTGAATAATACGAATGCATTCAGCATCTTCATGCGGCTTGCAGCCGCAAGATAAGCGCAATGTGGATCTGGCGATTCAAAATAGAGGCGGCGTTCAAGCAGGCGGTGCATACCATTGGCGCCTATGCCTGCCATTTCTGGATGCAAATGATGCCCCCCGTTTCCAGAAGCAAATCCGGCGACGTCTACTTGCACAGGAAAGGCAAGGAGTATCGCCAGATGGTGATGAAAAAAATGGACGCCTTTCATCGGTACATCCAATTCGGATGCATCGCCCAGGAGATAGACCTCGCCAAAAGATCGACTCCAACCTTGATGGCATAAGCGTCTCAAGCGAACGCTATTTACCATCACCATGCCAACATGGATTCTGTCAATTACCGGCAATCGGTCGCCGCCCGCAAATAACCTCCGCCAGCCCGACCTTGTCGTCCGCGTCGACGTGGAACGAAACGCCCAGCCTCTCCGCCGGCAGGCCGGATACGATTTTCAGCGCCAGGATCATGTCCGCCAGATCCTGAAGATTGCCGCCGCTCATATCGCCAGGGCGGATAGGCCAAGGGCAACTGGTAGATCCGGCCGGTGTCGAGATCGCCGCACCAGAGGCGGTCCCTTCGAATGCAAGCCGCAGGGATGCGACCCTATCCCATTTGCGATTGTCCTATGAGTGCGAGAACGGTATAAGACGACCTCCGGCATTGATCGGTGCCGGCCCAATGGAGCAACTCAGTAAACGAAAGAAATTTTGCATGATCGACCGCATGCAGGCCTTTACCCCCGAAGAGGTTCACCGCATCCACGACGCCTCCATGGAGATCTCGGCGGACGCAGGGATCGCATTCAATTCGGCGGACGCCACGGCCTTATTTCGCGAACATGGATTCAAAACCGAGGACCACCGGGTCTTCATAACCGAAAATGCTGTCCGGGACGCCCTGGAGACGACCCCGTACCGGTTTACCCTTCGCGCCCGGAACCCGGAATACGATGTGGCCATCGGCGAGGATGATTTCGTCTTCCTGCCCACCGGCGGCGCGCCCAACGTCGTCACCCGGAGCGGGGTACGGCGGCCGGGAACTCTGGCGGACTATCACGAATGCTGCCGGATGGTGCAGACCTCCGACCAGCTGGACATGAACGGCTGGCTCATGATCCAACCCTCGGATTTGTCGTCTCCGGCGGCCCATCTGGACATGTTGCTGGCCACCCTGACCCTGTGCGACAAGGCGTTTGTCGGCGCCGCCATGTCCCGGCGGGCCGCGGCGGATTGTCTCGAAATGGCCGCCATCGCCTGGGGCGGAAGGAACATTTGTCGGCGTAAACGCAAACCTATCCACACGCCCGCCGAATCATCTCCGCGTATACTCGACACGCCCGGACCAAGTGATCAACCGGCACATGATCTTCCGGCGTGTGGGCGAAGCCCTCGTCGCCGGGGCCAAAGCCCACGCAGGGGATGCCGGCACGGTGGATGAATGTGCCGTCCACGCCGAATTTCCAGACCGAAATCTTTCCAGGATCTCCGAGGACGGTCTCCCGGGCCGCCTTGGCCAATTTCACCACAGGCTGATCCTCCTCGCAGAAAAAGGGTGGAAAGTCTTTAACTCGTTCGATCTCCCACCGAAAATCGTCATCGGAAACCGCCCGACGTTCCAGCAGCGTCTCGATTTCCTTTTGTACGGTCTCGGCCGATTCCTCCGGCAAATACCGCCGATCCAGGGCGATTTCGCACAGATCGGGCGTAATGGGTCCCAGCCGGCCGGGGCGGGACAGGATGTCGATCACCGCGAAGGTGCAGGGCCCCAGCATCGGATGGGACGACAATTCGTAACCGGTTCGCAAGTCGTCGATGAAGTCGCACATCTTGTACACCGCATTGATCCCACGATCCGGGTTGCTGGCGTGGGCGGTACGGCCATGCGTTGTAATCGTGAATTCCAGTTTTCCCCGGTGTCCCAGGTGGATCTGCAAGTCCGTGGCCTCCCCGCTCACCGCCATCCGGGCCGTCAACCCCTCTTCCTCCAACAATCGGAGAATGCCTTCGCCTTTGGCCATTTCCTCACGCGAAACCGCCGTCATGAGGAAGGTCTTTTTCAAGGGGATGCCGCTCTCCCGCACCGCCTTGGCCGCGTAAATCATGGCCGCCACCGCCCCTTTCATATCGCAGGCCCCGCGCCCCGTCATCACCGGGCCGTCGTATCCGTATCGGTCACCTTCGACGATCTCGCCGGAATAGGGACCGGCCATGTCGCCCGGCGGCACATGGTCGATATGGCCGTTGAACATCAGCTCGACGGCCGGGTCGTCCCCGTTGAGCCGTCCCACCACGTTGTGGATCGGATCTTCCCGAACGTCTTCCAGGCCGATCTCCCGCATCCGTTCCAAAATCTTTTTTGCAATCGCCGCCTCCTCCATGCTAAGACTGGGGATGTGTATCAGTTCCTGGGCAAAGGCGACGAGCCCTTCCTCGTCCACCGCCAACTGCGACTGGTTTTCCATCTCTCCCTCCTATCCGACCTCTGTTGACCTTTACAAATCTATTGGAATCTTCTAAAACGACGAGGCAGTCTGATCAACCCATATTTTAAGGAGTTTTTGGTTCCATGAACCGACAGAAAGTCAAATCCAAACTGATCCTCGGCGCCTTGGGCATGGTGCTCTTTACCATGGCCTTGTCCATCGCCGGAGCGACGATCTTTATCCATCGGCAAAACCGCCAGGCGGCCGCAGCCCAGCTCCGTCAGGCCATGGACATCATCCGGGACGACATCCAGGCCAAATCCCGAAAGCTGTTGGGCGACACACGGCAGATGGTCTCCGCCGAGGACATGGACGCCAATGTCAAATACCTGTTCGAAGAAAAAGAAAGTCCCTATCTGAATCGGAACGTGTATCGGGAAGTGGTCGGGAAGCTATCCGCCATCGCCGTGGCCGGGGACATCTGGCGGACGGTCGCCTATGACCGGGACGGCGATCTCATCGGTTTCGTCATCAATGAGGACGGATCGCGGACGGCGGGATATCCCCTGACAGCCCCGGAAACCGGCTTTCTCATCGCCCGCGCCGGCGCCGACGCCGGCGAACGTGAGTGGGAAGCATCCGAAGCCCAGCCCGGCGTCTCCCCTGTCTTTGACGGAGCGATTCCCAAGGAGACCCGCCAGGTATTTGAGGCGGTGGACAACACCCCTTGCATGGCGGTTTACGCCCCCATCACGGCCATGAAATACGATCCGGCAAAGGACGCCATGACCCCCGTCAGGGTGGGCATGGTCAAAACCCTCGCCGCACTTGACCAACCCTTTGTGGACCGGATGTCCTACCTGACCCGCACCCGAACCCAACTATTCGGCCCCAGGGGATTGTCGGCCGGCGTCATGCCCGACTACGCCGACCTCGAGTCCCCGCCGTTGCCCGATTCCCCGGAGGACTGGACCCTGGCTGACCAGTCCATCCTGATGAACCATCTGGAACGGAAAAACGAAGCATTTCACCAGGGGGTTCTCCTCCTCTACGGCCCTACCGGATACGTGGGCGCAGTGGCCGCCCTACATTCCCATGCCGCCGCCTGGAACGAAACCCTCGGCGTCGCGAAACTACTGTCCCTGATCTGCCTGGCGGCGGTGATCGCCATCATTCCCCTGACCTGGCTCTTCGCCGGATCTCTCAACCGATCGATCTCCCATATTACTCAAAAACTCAAGACGGCCCATTCCGAAATCAGCGTCGCCGCGTCCCAGATCGCCGGTTCGAGCCAGTGTCTGGCCCAGGGCGTCAGCGAACTGTCGGCCAACATCGGCGCCAGCGCCAACGAGTTGACCGAGGTCTCCGCCACGGCCCGACAGACCGCCGATCATGTGGCCGAGGCCGACCGGCTGATGAAAGAGGCCCTGGTGGTTGCACAGGCATCCCGGACGGAGATGGATCGGTTGACGTCGGCCATGGCCAAAATCGACGCCGCCAGCCAGGAAGCCGCCAAGGTGGTGGGCGCCATCGATGAAATCGCCTTCCAGACCAACCTTCTCTCCCTCAACGCCGCCATCGAAGCGGCGCGGGCCGGGGAATCCGGGCTGGGATTCGGGGTGGTGGCGGAAGAAGTTCGCAAGCTGGCATCCCGGTCTTCCGAGGCGGCTGGGGCCACCGCGGAGCAGATCCAGGCGACGGTGGGAAAAATTGCGGAAGGAAACAAGTTGGTCGGCGCCGCCGCCGAATCCTTTTCCAAGATTTCGGCCACCACGGAGCAGGTCAGCGTGTTGCTGGAAGAAGTGGCCGCGGCCTCCGGAGAGGAAGCCAAAGCCGTGGACCGGGTCACCCGCACCGCCGGCGAAATGGACCAGGTGACCCAGCAAAATGCCGCCCATGCCGAAGAATCAGCCGCCACCGCCGAACAGATGAACGGCATCGCCGAGGGCATGAGGGAGCTGGTCGACGAGCTGTCCCGCCTTTTCGGCGAAACCCGCCACGGAAAAACCCCACCCCCGGAACCGCGCCGACAACTCCGCCTGACTCAATAGCCGAGATAAGCCCGCTGCACCTCCGGGTCGTCCATGAGCGCCGCGGCATCGCCCTCCCGGATGATCCGCCCGTTTTCCAGGACGTAGGCCCGTGACGAAATGGACAGCGCCATGCGGGCGTTCTGTTCCACCAGCAGAACCGTCAAGCCGCGCTCTTCGTGGATCTGGCGGATCACCTCGAAGATGGCGTCCCGGACCACCGGGGCCAGGCCGAGGCTGGGCTCGTCCAGCATGAGAAGCCGCGGCGCGGAGAGGAGCCCCCGGCCGATGGCCAGCATCTGGGCCTCGCCGCCGCTGAGGGTGCCGGCCCGCTGGGCCAGGCGCTCTTCAAGCCGGGGAAAAAGATTGAAAACCCGTTCCATATCCTGGTCCACGTCGGGGTCCCGCCGGGTGAAGGCCCCCATTTTCAGGTTCTCGCGCACCGTCAGATCCGGAAAGATCTCCCGACCTTCGGGCACCTGGATCACGCCGCGGCCGACGATTTTGTGGGACGGCAGTTCCTGGAGGGACGCGCCGTCGAACCGGATCGTCCCGCTCCGGGGCTTCAGCAGGCCGGAGATGGTCTTGAGGAGGGTTGATTTGCCGGCCCCGTTGGACCCCAGCAGGGTCACCAGCTCGCCCGGCGCCACTTCGAGCGCGACATCCGACAGTGCGCTGGCCTTGCCATAAAAAACCGACAGCCCGTCAATGCGCAACATGGGCATCCCCTCCCAGATAGGCTTCGACCACCCGGGGATCGCGGTAGACTGCCTCAGGCGCCCCCTCGGCGATCTTCTTTCCATAATGGAGCACGATGAGTCGGTGGGAAATGGACATGATCACCTTCATTACATGTTCGATGATCAGGATGGCGACCCCCTGCCCGTTGATCCGGCGGATGATGCCGATCTGGTCGTCCAGTTCCCGGGGGTTGAGGCCGGCGCTGGGCTCGTCCAGCAAGAGCAGCCGGGGTCGGGTGGCCAGGGCCCGGGCGATCTCCAGCCGTTTGGTGTAGGCGTAGGGCAGGTTTTCCGCCAGCTCGTCCCGGTAATCGGTCAGCCCCACGAAATCCAGCAGCCGTTCGGCCTCCTGCCGGGCATCCGCGTCCGCGTCGAGGGAGTAGGCCCGTTTGTAGAGGGAGGTGAGGGCCAGTCGCCACGGGCCGTAACGCCGTCGGTCGATGAGGCTCGCCTGGATGTTCTCCAGGACGGTCAGGGTCTTGAAGATCCGAACCACCTGGAACGTGCGGGCGATGCCCATCTTGTTGAGCCGGTGGGCCTTGAATCCGCCGACGGATCGCCCGTTGTAATGGATCGTGCCGCTGCTGGGCGGGAAGGCGCCGCTCATGAGGTTGACCAGGGTCGTCTTGCCGGCGCCGTTGGGGCCGATGAGGCCCACAATCTCGCCGTCTGACAGGGCAAAACTCACGTCGCCTACGGCGCACAAGCCCCCGAAATATTTGGTGAGGCCGTCGGTCCGAAGGATCTCATCGGCCATCACTCCCCCCTTTCCCCAGCGTTTTCGGCCACCAGGGCAGCTTCACCAGGAGTCCCACCACGCCCTCGCGCATGAACCGGATGGTGACGATGAGCAGGAGGCCGTAAATGACCATCCGTACGTCCAGCTTGACCATGTCCTCCACAAAGCGGAGCCATTCGGAGAAAAAGGTAAGGATCACCGCCCCAAGGATGGGACCGGTCAATGTGCCCAGCCCGCCCAGCATGGTCATGGTCAGGATGGCGAAGGTCTCTCCCAGGGAGAGGGTATCCGGGCTGATGAGGCGCTGGTAATGGGCGAACAGCGCTCCCGCGACCCCGGCGAAAAAGGCGCTGATGGTGAAGACGGTCAGCTTGAAGCGGGCGGTGTCCACGCCGATGGATTCGGCCCCCACTTCGTCGTCCCGGAGGGCCTTAAGGGTGACCCCGAAGCCCGACCGGATCATCCGCCGGATGGCCCAGACGGTGAGCAGCAGGACGATCAGAAGGACATAGAGGAAATTGCGCTCCGATGTGAACTCGATGGAGACGTTGGACGTGATGGGGATGGGCGTCAGGGGCGGAATCCCATAGAGCCCCAGAGAGCCCCGGGTCAGATCGACCCAGTTCATGGCCACCAGCCGCAGGATCTCGGCGAACCCGATGGTGGTGATGGCCAGATACGGTCCGCTGAGCCGCAGGGAGGGAATCCCCAGGAGGAACCCGGCCGCGGCCGCCAGGAGACCTCCCGCCAATAGACCCGCCCAGGGGTTGATCCCCAACCGCGTAGCCAGAATTGCGCTGGTGTAGGCCCCGATGCCGTAAAAGGCGGCGTGCCCTAAATTGAGTTGCCCCGCGTACCCGGTCAGCAGATTCCAGCTGGAAGTGAGGATGGCGAAAATCCCCGTCATGACCAGGATGTGGAGAAAATACCGGTCTGTCACCACCAGGGGCAGGGTAAAAAAGGCCGCCAGTCCGGCCGCCGTCAGGAGCCGTCGCGTCGTCCGGGGGGTCATACGCCCTCCCGCTGCCCGAAAAGCCCCTGGGGTCGGATCAGCAACACCAGGATAATGATCACGAAGCCGATAGCGTTTTTATACTCCATGGCCAGGTAGCTGCCCCCCAGGGTTTCGGCCACCCCCAGAATGAACCCGCCGAAAATGGCCCCCCGGATATTACCCATGCCACCCAGGATGGTCACCACGAAGGCCTTCAGGGTGGGAATAGCCCCCATGGTGGGATAAACCGCGAAGAGCGTGCCGTAGAGGACCCCGCCGATTCCCGCCATGGCGGACCCCAGTCCGAAGGTGAGGGTGTAGATCCGGTTTATGTCGATGCCCATGAGGCGAGCGGCCCGGCTGTTTTGGCTGGTGGCCCGGATGGCGATGCCGGTCTTCGACCGGTTGAGGAACACCTGAAGCCCGGCGATGGCCACGCAGGAAAAAGCCAGGCAGAACAACCGGAGCTGGCTGGTGGAAACCAATCCCAGATCCACCGTGTTGCCGCCGAAGGGGTCGGCCAGCATCCGGGGCCGGGCTTCGAAAAAGAACTGAGCCAGGTTTTCCAGCAGGATGAACAGCCCGATGGAGACCATGATCATGTCGATGTCCGTCCGGCGATCCAGCAGGGGACGGAAAATCAGCAATTCGGATACGACTCCGGCGACAGCCACGATCACGGCCGCCGCCAAGAGCGCGTTGACCCACCCCAGGGGCCCCGGAAGCCACATCATGACAAAGACCGCCACGTAGGCCCCCACCATGGCGTAGTCGCCGTGGGCGAAGTTGCTGATCCGCATCACGCCGAAGATCATGGTCAGCCCAATGGCGATGAGGCTGTAGACGCTGCCGATGATCAGGCCGTTGACGACCTGCTGCAGAAAAAGGGAATCCATCCGGGATCAGTGGGGCCGGTCGGACCGACGCCCTACTGACATTCCCGCTCGCGCCAGGGTTGGGGCGCCTGATAGTCGGCCGTGGCCCGGTCCTCCGGATAGATGATCCGCAGCTCCGGTTCGCAGTTTTCCAGTTGGACCTGGACCACGGAGGGGACCACGGAGTGGACCTGGCCGTCGTCCTCGAAGGTTATGCGTCCCTGGGTCAGCTTCATGTCCGTCTTTTCAAGGGCGTCCTTGATCTTCTCACGATCCTGTTGCAAATCGCCGGTGGGCTCTCCCGCCCGTTGGACAGCGTCCAGGATGACCTTGAGGTTGTCGTACCCCTGGCTGGAGAAGATGCCGGGCCGGGAGTCGGGGTAAGCAGTCCGGTAGGCTTCGACGAAGGCGGCGGTCTCCGGGCTTTTCATGTTGAGGGTCGGCTCCAGGGACGACCCCATGGCGTACTGGGAGATGGGGCCGGTCATCTTGAAATAGGCCTCGGTGAACTGCCCGCCGACACCGATCCACTGGGTGACGAAATTGAGTTCCTTGGCCTGTTTCTGGATCAGGGCCGCCTCGGTGGTGGAGGCGATGTTGAAGGTCACGTCGGGGTTCAGATTTTTGAGCTTGCTGATCTGGGTGGTGAAATCGGTGTCGCCGATCTCGAAGTAGAGGTGGGCCAATTCCTTGGCCTTGATCTTTTTGGAGAGTTCCGACCAGATCTTCTCCCCGTCCCGGCCGTAATCGCTGTTCTCCATGAAAAAGGCCACCGTCTTCGCCTGCTTCACCTTTTCCAGCCACTGGTTGATGCCGTTTAAAAACATGGGGCTGTTGGGGCTGGTCCGGAACACGTATTCCAGGCCCCGGTTCGTGATGGTGGGGCTGATTGCGATGGCCACCACTACCGGACACTTTTCCATGTCGGCGATCTGGGAAGCGGCGATGTTGACAGAAGAGCAGTATCCGCCGCCCACCACCAGGACTTCGTCCCGGGTAAGCAGTTTCTTGACAGCGCCCACGCCCTTGTCCGGCTTGCATTCCGTGTCGCCGTAGACCAGCTCCACCTGGCGTCCGAACAGCCCGCCGGCGTCGTTGACTTCCTCCAAGGCCAGCAGCATGCCTTTTTTCATCTCGCTCGCGTTAAAGGCCAGAGAACCGGAAAACGGCCCCAAGATGCCGATTTTGACGGAATCGGCGGAGAGCGCCGGGCCGACGCAGAGGGCAAAAAGGAAACACGCGGTGAAAAGGGCGATGCCGAGGGATTTCTTGATCATGGCGAAACCTCCTGTGTTTGGGTGGGACTTGAGGAGATGCATCCGCTGTCAGTTATAATCTTATAGTCGCTGATTGAGGGAAAGTCAAGGCTTCAAAATTCAACTTTACTTATAAGCGCTTACATGTTATCAAGATTTGTCTCATTGAAAACAAGAAGAAGAGCATCTATTGACAACGAACCCTAAAAATTCGAAAGGAGACCCCAAATGGCCAATTTTCTGTTTGTTCTCAGCAAGGATGACAACGAAGCGGCGACCCGGTGCCTTCAGTTCGCCAAAATCGCCCACGACAAGGGGCACACCGTCAATCTGTTTTTCATCGACAGCGGCGTGATGTGGGCTGATTCTGGACGGGACCTGACCATCAAAACCGCCACGGGCGACTGCCCCAACGATTACCTGCCCTACCTCGTCGAAAATGAGGTTCAAGTCGGCATTTGCACCCCCTGCGCCAACAACCGGAAGCTGGACGAGTCCAATTTCTTCCCCAACATGGTCCTGGACGGGGGGCCCCATTTGATCGACATGGCGGCGGAGGCCAAGGTGTTCAATTTTTAACGGTGAACATTCGCCAGGCATCAACTGATCATTGAGATGCCGGCCTTGATCATCGTTTCGGCC